>JBLNBQ010000090.1:0-16687 GCA_050260095.1 Chitinophagales bacterium | reverse complement strand
GGCGCGCCACGGGGTGAACTTGACGGCGACGAAGACGAGGCCGGCGGCGCAGACGAGCAGGTTGACCACGGGGCCGATGAGGCCAAGCGTGGCGTTGATCTGCAGGGCGGAGCCGATCCTTCCGGCCCGGAGCATCAGCAGCGCGGCGCCCACCTCGATGAGTCCGGAGACCAGGCGCATCAGCGCCATACCGCCGACCACCCGGCCTTCGCTCAAGCCCAGCGCCGGGAGGCCGGTGCGGCCCAGCGAGGCCAAGTGCCGCGGCCAGGCCGGGCTCTGCCACAGGAGCGCTCCCAAGAGCCCCAAGCCCAGCGCCAGGAGCGTGACCGGGCTCAGCTGCAGGCAGGAGAGGCCGCGCTGCGCCAGGTAGGTGGCGGCGGCGCCGAAGGCGAACGCGAGGAGGGCGGGGGCGGAGAGCAGCGCGGGCCACGACCAGCCGCCAGGGGAGGGCCCGGCGGCAAGGGGCGCCAGCGCGGCGGCTGCGAGCAGCGCAAAGCCGAGCGAAGGCCCCCAACGGGCGATGAGGGCGCAGAGCGCCGGGAAGCCGGTCAGGTTGAGCAGGAGCAGAACCCCGGCCGCGATGGCCACCGGCCGGCTCTGGGCGGCGAGGCCGGCGAAGAGGACCAGCATCAGGGTAAAGGTGGCGCTCACGCAAATCGCCTCCGTCGATGAAACGCCGGGCCCTGCCCGGGCGCCGGCTCCGGGCGGCCGCTTAGGTTCAGCCCCGGCCGAAGAGCTGCAGGAGCAGCGCAGTGACCCCCGCCGCGGCCAGAGGGCCGACCGGAATCCCGTGCAGGGCCACCACGCCCACGATCGTGCCGAGGAGCAGGCCGCCGATGATCTCCGGCCGGCCGCGCAGGAGGTCGACTCCCCGCCCGTTCAGCCAGGTCGCGGTGGCCCCGCCGACGATCGCCAGCCACCCGGCGAGGGAGCCGAAGACGCGGGAGAGGTCGCGCAGGGTGGTGTCGCCCAGCGCCAGCGGGGCCAGCACGGCGACCATCAGCAGGAGCAGCCCCAGTTCGAGCGCCCGGGAGCCGAGAAAGCGGAGCGCCTCGGGGAACCCGGCGAGGTAGACGACGAGCAGCAGCGTGGCGGCGCCCGACACGAGGTTGTTCCGGGCGGCCAGGCCGACGATCAGCACGAGCAGAAGCGGCAGCGGCGTCAGGTCCATCGGCAGCCTCCGGGACATTCTATTGCCTGGCGCCACCCGCCATGCCTGCGGAAGCTCGGCTACCTGCGCTGTTGCATACACGCCTCGGCCGGGCGCAGACTACCGGACATGAAGAAGAATATGTGGCTTCCCATCGGGGCGCTGTGCACGGTGCCGTTCATCATGGTGCTCGGCAACTCGATGCTGATCCCGGTGCTTCCGAAGATCCGGGAGGTCCTGAAGCTCAGCCAGTTCCGGGCCGGCCTGCTCATCACGGCCTTCTCGGTGCCCGCAGGCATCGTCATCACCTTCGTCGGGGTACTCTCCGACCGCATCGGCCGCAAGAATGTCATGGCTCCGAGCCTCATCCTGTACGGTGTCGCCGGGGTGTTGGCCGGGTTGGCGGCGCTCCTCGTCAAGCGGCCCTACTGGTGGATCTTCGGCGCCCGCATCCTGCAGGGGATCGGCGCCGCAGGCACGGCCCCGGTCGCCATGGCGCTCGTAGGCGATCTCTTCAACAGCCAGGAGCGGAGCAAGGTGCTCGGCATCGTGGAGGCCTCCAATGGGATGGGGAAAGTGCTCAGCCCCGTCCTGGGCTCCGGGATCGCCCTGATCACCTGGTACATGCCGTTCTTCTTCTACGGCATCCTCGCCGTCCCGTCGGCCATCGCGGTTTGGACCCTCTGCCCCGAGAAGCGGGCGGCGCAGAAGCCGCCGCCCCTCCGGCAGTACTTCCAGGACCTCGGCAAAGTCTTCAAGCAGAAGCCCGGCTCGCTCATCTCCTGCTATCTCGCGGGCGGGCTGATCCTGTTCACCCTGTTCGGCATCCTGTTCTACTTCTCCGACAAGCTGGAGACCGTCTGGCACTACGAAGGGCTGGTCAAGGGCCTGCTGATCGCCCTGCCGGTGGCGGCGATGGCCGGCGTCTCCCTGCTCGCGGGCAGCATCCTCCAGAAGCGGGTCAACCTGCTCAAATGGGCGACCCTGGCAGGGCTCGTCCTGGTGGCCGGGCCGCTTTTCCTGCTCTGCCTGGTGCGGCAGCCTCTGCTCAGCGGCGGGCTGCTCGTCGTCCTGGGGGTCGGCAACGGCCTTGCCCTGCCGGCCATCAACACGATGGTGACGAGCGCGGCGGCCGGGGAGACGCGCGGGATGGTCACCTCGGTCTACGGGGCGGTGCGCTTCATGGGCGTGGCGCTCGGCCCGCCCCTCTTCGGCTGGCTGATGGCCCGCGGGCAGGTGGCCGTCTTCCTGCCGGTAGCCATCGTGGTTTCCCTTGCGTTCGTGGTGACGCTCTTCTTCCTCAAAGTGGACCAGGTGAAGCCGCCGCAGGGGCAAGGCCAAGGCCAGCCGCCGGCCCAAGGCAAAGGGGGACAGGCGCCCAACCAAGGCCAGGCCAAGCCGAAGGGCAAGCAAGGCTCATAGCTGGGATCGTACACCGCCCCCTAGAAACATTTACCATTTTTGGGGTGGTCGTTCGACAATATTCGACATCGCCGCCCCCGGCGCTCTGCTATGATGAGCTTGTCCAAAAGGGGGTTGGCCTGTGCGGCGTCTGTCCACCGGACCAAACCGGCGCTTCTCCGCCTTCCCGCTGGTCACCCGGCGCTTCGGGTTGCTCAGCGCTCCAGGTGGAGTCGCGCTCTTCGGCGGGTTCCGGCGCCGGTCGCCGCAGGTCGCCCTCGACCGGACGACGCTCACCAAAGCCGCATCAGTGCTCACTTGGCTCGCCGCAGGGTTCCTTCTGGGGCGAGTCTCGCTTTTCGGCCGCCTGCACCCGTTCGGGTTGGCGCTGGTGGGCGCGGTGGCCGGGCTGGGCGCTCCTCTGCCGGCGCTGCTGACGGGCGGCGGTTGCCTCCTCGGCCTCCTCTCCCTCGGGTGGACCCGGGCCGTCGCCTACCTGGCGGCGCTGGTGTTGCTCGAGATGGTCGCTCTGCGTTTGGACGAGGGGAAGGCGAAGCGGTCGCCCGGGGCCGCAGCGCTCCTCCAGACCGGCGCCCTCGTCCTGGTGACCACCGGCCTGGGGCGGATCGGCTGGGAAGTCCTGGCTGAGCGGTCGTTCTTCGACGCAGGGCTCTTGATCTTCGAGGCGCTGGCGGCCGGTGCGCTGGCCAGCCTGCTGCAGGTCGCGGTCTCGGCGGCCGGGCGGCTCGGCACGGCCCAGAAGATCAGCCGGGAGGAGATGGCGGGCCTCATCCTGCTCGCCACCCTGCTCATCGCCGGGCTCGAGGGCTTCGGCTTGGGTCCGCTCTCGCTCCAGGATGCGGCCATCCGCTGGCTGGCCCTGACCGCCGCCTGGGCGGCCGGCCCGGGCGCCGGCGCGGTGGCCGGCACGGTTCTGGGCGTCGCCGGGCTGCTCCTCGGCAACGTGCCGCTCTACTTCGTGGCGAGTTACGCCCTGGCGGGCGCCTTGGCCGGGCTCTTCCGGGACTGGGGGAAGCCCGCGGTGGCCGGGGGCTTCGTCCTGGGATTGTTGATCCTCTCCTACCAGGTCCCCGACGTGGTGGAACTGACCGGCGCCCTGCTCGCCACCGCCCTGGCCCTGCTGGCCTTCAGCGTCACCACGCCGGCCATGGCCGCCGTGTTCACCAGCACCTGGCCGGGGGCGGGCGACCGGGACGACCGGCGCCGGGCGGAGGTGGCCAAGCTGCGGGAAGCCTTCGCCCACCGGCTGCAGGACTTCTCCCAGGTTTTCCGGGAGTTGGCCCGCACTTTCCGGACGACGCCGGTCGCCGCGACCAGCGAGGAGCGGCCCGACCTGGCCCGGCTCATGGAGGCGGTGGCAGACCGGGCCTGCGTCTCGTGCGCCGAGGCCACGGTCTGTTGGAAAGAACGGTTCTACCTGACCTACTGCGAGGTCGCCGAACTGATGGCCAAGGCCGAAGGGAAGGGCCGGGCGAGCCTGCTCGACGTGCCCGACGGGCTGCGCCACTGCCCGCAGCTGCACAAGGTGGTGGGGGCCGTCAACCACCTGCTAGAGCTGAACCAGTTGAACTCGGTCTGGGAGCGGAAGGTCACCGAGAGCAAGCAACTCGTGTACGGTCAGCTCACGGGCGTGGCGGAACTGATGGAGTCGCTCGCCGAGGAGGCGCGCCTGGGCCAGGCGGATCTCTCGACCGATCTGGAAGAGCGGGCCCAGGCGGTGCTGCGGCGCCACGATGTTCCGGTGGAGCACGTTCTGGCCAGCCCCCTGGGCGGCGAGCGGATGGCCATCGAGGTCGTGCGCCGGCCCTGTTCGGGCGGGGAAGAGTGCCGGACGAGGCTGCCGCAGCTGTTGACCAGGGCGGTGGGGCAAGCCTACAGCCCCGACGAGGTGCAGTGCGGGCGAGACGGGACGCACACCTACTGCCGTCTCAAGTACCTGCCGGAACGGGCCTACGACGTGGTGACCCAGGTGGCGAAACGGGCGCTGGGCGACGGCCCGGTCTGCGGCGATTCCCACGCTGTCCTCGATCTGCCGGGCGGCAAGGTGGCGGTCGTGCTCTCCGACGGGATGGGCATCGGCCCCGAGGCGGCGCTGGAGAGCAACGCGGCCATCGATGTGCTGACCCAGCTGATGAAGGCCGGGTTCGAACGGGAGTTCGCCGTCCGGACGGTCAACTCGATCCTCTTGCTCCGGTCGCCGGCGGAGAGTTTCGCCACGGTCGACATGATGCTTTTCGATCTTTACAGTGGGGAAGCCGAGTTCGTCAAGATCGGCGCCTGCCCCACCTACATCCGGCGGGACGGCGAGGTGCACACGGTCGAGGCCGCCTCCTTGCCCGCTGGCATCCTGAGCGCCATCGACGTGGAGGTCTCCCGCCGGGTGCTGCGCCCGGGCGATCTCGTGGTGATGGTTACCGACGGCCTGCTCGGGGGCGACGCCCTCCGGGCGAACAGAGAGGGTTCAGACTGGGTGGCTTCGGCCCTGTCCCGCATGACGGAGACGGACCCGGCCGCGGTGGCCCAGCAACTTTTGGCGCAGGCCCGCGCCTCGCGCGGGGAGCCGGCCGAGGACGACATGACTGTGTTGGTCAGCCAGGTGCGCCGGCGAGTGGATCACCGCCTCCCCCGGCCACTCGTCGACCCTGGCAGAAAAGCCTGCGCGGTCTGACCTCCCCCCGTCCGAAGCCTCCTGTGCCCTGGCTGCCGAAAGGCAGCCTTTTTTTGTCTTGGCTGGATATAATAGGAACGACTCTGCCCGGTAAGCGAGGGAAGACGGATGAGCCGGAGGGATACTGAAGGGGGACAGGCCACGCGCTGGGTGGTGACGGCCGAGGTGGCCCGCGACCCGGCGACGGGCGGGATCGTCTGGAGGACGCACGCCCAGTGGTTCGACCCCGGCGGGCGGCTGATCGGCGAAGAGTGGCGGCGGTTCCACAACTTGCCCGCTGCCCCTGCCCGTTCACTGGGACGGACGCCAGCGGTCGCAACGCGCTCGCCAGCCGGAGAACGGGGAGCGGAGGCGCCGGCGCCGAACCGGTGGGCCGACCGGTTCATCCTTGCCTGCCTGGCCGGGGCGGTGCTGACGGGACTGGCGATCTGGCGGCACTTCTGGTAAGCGCAGGAAGCTACGGCGAGGCAGCGAAGAAAACCACCGGAGGTGGGGCTGTGGCCGACCTGCTGCCCCGGGTCAGGGGGATGATCGAACGGCACGGTATGGTGTCCCCCGGCGAGACCGTCGTGGCGGCCGTGTCGGGCGGGCCCGACTCGGTGGCGCTGGCCCACCTGCTCTGGCGGCTGGCGGCTGGGGGTAGCTTTCGCCTTCAGCTCGCCCATCTGAACCACCGCTTCCGGCCGGGCGAGGCCGAGGCGGAAGCCGCCTTCGTGGCCGGGTTGGCGGAGCGCTGGGCGCTGCCGTGCACGGTGGAGACTGTGGACGTCCCAGCCGTTTGGCGGGAGGAGGGCGGTTCGCCGGAAGAGGTGGCCCGCCGCGTGAGGTACGCTTTTCTCGACCGCGTGGCGCAGGCCACCGGAGCGGGGCGGATCGCGCTGGGCCATCAGGCCGACGACCAGGCGGAGACGGTGGTGATGAGCCTTCTGCGCGGCGCGGGCGCCCACGGGCTGGCGGGTATCCGACCGGTGCGGGAGGGGCGGTACATCCGGCCGCTGCTGGAGGTGCGGCGGGCGGAGATCCTCGCGTACCTGGACGAGCAGGGGTTGGCCTACCGGCTGGATTCCTCCAACGCTTCGCCGGTGTACTGGAGGAACCGCGTCAGGCTGGAACTCATGCCGCTCCTCGAACGGTTCTCGCCCAACCTGACGGACGTCCTGGGCCGGACCGCCGCGGTCCTGCGGGCGGAAGACGAATACCTTGAAGCGACCGCCGCAGCCTGGGTCGAGGCGCAGGCGCGGGAGCAGAAGGCGGCGGGCGCGGGGGCGAACGCAGGGCTGGCGGTGCCCAGCGAGGGGCTCGCCGCGCTGCCGGAGGCCCTGTCCCGGCGGGTGGTTCGCCAGGTGTGGCGGCGGCTGACCGGCGGCCCTCCCACCGCCGAACTCGGTTTCGAGCGGGTGGAGGCGGTCCTGGGGCTGGCCCGGGAAGGGCGGACGGGCGCCAGGATCCAGTTGCCGGGCGGGGTGGAAGTCCGCCGGGGCTACGGAGTGCTGGTGTGGCAGGAAGGGGAGGCTAAGGTTCCGGCGGCCCGGGGTGCGGCTGCGGAACTCGGCGTGCCCGGCGAGACGTTCTTCCCTCCAGCGGGGCTGCGGCTCCGGGCGCAGTTGGAGCCGGCCGGCGCACCGCCCGACCTGGCGGGCCTGGCGGAGGAAGGGCGGCGGGTGGGCGCCATGGCGGCGACGCTCGACGCCGGCCGGGTGGAGGCCCCCCTCACGGTGCGGTTCCGGCGCCCGGGCGACCGGTTCTGGCCCCTGGGCGCACCGGGCGAGACCAAGCTCAAGGACTTCCTGATCGCCGCCAAGGTCCCGGCCGGTCAGCGGGAGCGGTTGCCGTTGGTGGCCGACCGGGGGGGCGAACGGATCGTCTGGGTGGTGGGACAGCGTCCGGCGCAACCCGTGGCGGTGACGGCGGCGACGCGCCTGCTCCTGCGTCTCACCGCCGACTGGCCGTAATTGTAGGCGCACCGGCGCTATGATATAATCCATTGCATGGCTTTGGGAAGGAGGCCAGGAGTTTTGAACAAATTCCTGCGGAGTTTCGTCCTGTATGTGCTCCTGGCGGTGTTGGTCGTTTCCATCGCGACGAGCTTTACCCCGGGCGGCGACAAGGCCCGGGATCAGCTTAAGTACTCCGACTTCGTCTCGGATGTTAACGCCGGCCAAATCCGCTCGGTCACATTCATTGGTTCGCAGCAGCTTGAAGGGGAGACCGTAAAGGGCCGGAAGTTCGAGACGACCCTTCCGCCCCAGACGGGCGACCTGATGGCCCTGCTGCAGAGCAAGGGCGTCGAGGTCTCGGCCAAGCCGGCTCCCGCTCCCTCGATCTGGGTGCAGATTCTCCCCAACGCGATCATCCTCGTGGCCTTCGTGGCCGTCTGGATCTTCATCCTCAACCAGATGCAGGGCGGCGGCAACCGGGCGATGTCGTTCGGCAAGTCGCGGGCGCGCCTGCACACCGAGGACAAGCCGAAGGTCACCTTCGAGGACGTGGCCGGGCTCGACGAGGCCAAGGTGGAGCTGCAGGAGATCGTGGAGTTCCTGAAGCACCCGCGGCGGTTCGTCGACGTAGGCGCGAAGATTCCCAAGGGCGTTCTGCTGGTCGGCCCTCCGGGCACCGGCAAGACCCTGCTGGGGCGGGCGATCGCCGGTGAGGCGGGCGTCCCGTTCTTCTCCATCTCGGGTTCCGACTTCGTCGAGATGTTCGTCGGCGTCGGGGCGGCGCGGGTCCGCGACCTCTTCGACACCGCCAAGAAGAACGCGCCGTGCATCGTCTTCATCGACGAGATCGACGCGGTCGGGCGGCAGCGGGGCGCGGGGCTCGGCGGCGGCCACGACGAACGGGAGCAGACCTTGAACCAACTGCTCGTCGAGATGGACGGCTTCGAGCCGAATTCGGGCGTCATCATCTTGGCCGCCACCAACCGGCCCGACGTGCTCGACCCGGCGCTGCTCAGACCCGGCCGCTTCGACCGGCAGGTCGTGGTGGACCGGCCCGACGTCATCGGCCGGGAGGAGATCCTTCACATCTACGCCAAGAACAAGCCGCTCGAGAGCGACGTCGATCTCCAGACCCTCGCCCGGCGGACCCCGGGCTTCACCGGCGCCGACCTCGAGAACCTGATGAACGAGGCGGCGATCCTGGCCGCCCGGCGCTCCAAGCGGAAGATCTCCATGGCGGAGTGCAACGAGGCGATCGACCGGGTGATGATGGGTCCGGAACACCGGAAACGGGTCATGAGCGAGCACGACAAGCTGGTCTTCGCCTACCATGAGGCCGGCCATGCCGTGGTCGCCCACTTCCTGGAGCACGTCGACCCGGTCCACAAGGTGTCGATCATCGGGCGCGGCGTCGCCGGCGGGTACACGATGTACGTGCCGGTGGAGGATAAGTACGTCACCACCAAGACCGAACTCCTGGAATACCTCGCTGCCACGCTGGCCGGGCGAGCCGCGGAGGAACTGGTCTTCAAAGAGGTCTCGACGGGCAGCGAGTCCGACTTGAACCACGTGACGAAGCTGGCCCGGAAGATGATCACCGAGTACGGGATGAGCGAGCAGGTCGGCCCGCTGTCGCTGGGCCGGGCCCACGAGGAGCAGATCTTCCTCGGCCGCGACATCTCCCGGGAGCGGAACTACTCGGAGGAGGTCGCCGCGCAGGTCGACCGGGAAGTGCGCCGGATTGTCGAAGAGGAGTACGAGACGGCGAAGCGCATCCTGAGCGAGCACCGCGAGGAACTCGACCGGGTGGTCGAGGCGCTCAAGGAGCGGGAGACCCTCTCCGGCGACGAGTTCCGGACGGTGGTGGCGGGCGAACCGCTGCCCAAGCTGGAGGCCAAGGGGCCGGAGGCCGCCGAGGGCCCGCAGGCCCGGGGCAAGGCTTCGGACAACGGCCGGACGGAGAAGGCGGGGAAGCCGCGGGTAATCATCGAGGGCAACCCGGCTTAGCGACAGGAATAGTTCCCTGTGCCGAGGAAATAAGGCCACCGGATTACCCGGTGGCCTTTGCGTACAATGTAAGCAGTGACGCAGGCGAAACCCTCACGGAGGCGAGAGGCATGGCGGCGAAGGCGCTCTTGGTCATCGACATGCTGGAAGACTTTCTCTCCCCGCACGGCAACCTGTTCGTGGGGCCCGACGCGGCGCGCGTCACCCAGGCCGTGGCGGCGGAGCTCAGCCGGGCCCGGGAGGCCGGGTGGCCGGTGATCTACGTCTGCGACACCCACGCGCCGGAAGACCGGGAGTTCACGATGTTCCCGCCCCACTGCCTAGGCGGCACCCCCGGCGCCCGCGTGGTGGCGGAGGTGGCGCTGCAGCCGGGCGACGTGTTCATCCCCAAGCGGCGGTTCAGCGCCTTCTTCGGGACCGACCTCGACCTGACCCTGCGGGAGCGGGGCATCGAGGAACTCGTGCTGGTCGGCGTCTGCACCAACATCTGCATTCTTTACACCGCCGCCGACGCGCGGATGCTCGGCTACGAGGTGACCGTGTTGTCGCAGGCCGTCTGCTCCTTCGACCGGGCTGCGCACGACTTCGCACTCGGCCAGCTCGAGTCGGTGCTGGGCTGCCGGGTCAAGTGAGCGGAGCACCGGAGGCCAGCCGGATCCGGGTGCAGGCGCTCACGACCGAGGCGGAACTCCGGGCGGCGCTGGCGGAGATCCAGGTTGACCCGGCGGGGAGCGCGATCATGCTTCCCAAGCTACGGCATCATCTTTTGCGGCTCCGCGGGGTGCCGCTTAAGGCCGCCATCCTGCTCAAGCAGGAGATGCTGGCCCGGGGCGGAGAGGCGGCCGTGGCCCGGGGCGTGGCCTCGCTTGCGGTCGAAACCACCGATGTGCTGCTCGCCGGCACCGAGGCCCAACTTCGCGCTCTCATCGAGAAGCTGCGCACTCAACCCTTCGGTCTCAAGAGCTGGGCCGGCGACCTGGAAACCGTCTTGGACCGCCTGGCCGAAGGCGAGCGCCCCCGCCTCCTGGCGCTGCCCCGTCACCCCTTGGCGCTGGGGCGCAAGACCCACGTGATGGGGATCCTCAACGTGACCCCCGACTCGTTCTCCGACGGCGGGCGATACGGCACGGTCGATGCCGCGGTGGCGGCCGCCGAACGCCTGGTCGAGGAGGGGGCCGACGTGCTCGACGTGGGCGGCGAATCGACCCGTCCGGGCGCGCCGCCGGTTCCCGCCGAGGAGGAACTGGCGCGGGTTTTGCCGGTGCTGCGCCGCCTGGAGGGCCACCTGCCCGTGCCCATCTCGGTCGACACCACCAAGGCCGAGGTCGCCCGGGCCGTGCTCGAGGCGGGGGCGGAGATCATCAACGACATCAGCGGCTTACACGCCGAACCGGCGGTGGCGGAGGTCGCAGCCCGGCACCAGGCGGGAGTCGTCCTCATGCACCGGAAAGGCGAACCCGCGGTGATGCAGCAGAACCCGGTCTACGACGACCTGTGGGGCGAGGTGCTGCAGTATCTCGCCGAGGGCATCAGACGGGCGGAGGCGGCGGGCGTACCCCGCGAGCGCCTCGTCGTCGACCCGGGGATCGGCTTCGGAAAGACGCTCGCGCACAACCTCGAACTCCTGTGCCACCTGGAGGAGCTTGGCCCGCTGGGCCTGCCGGTGCTCGTCGGCGCCTCGCGGAAGAGCTTCATCGGCCAGATCCTGGACTTGCCCGTCGACCAGCGGCTGGAAGGGACCCTGGCCTCGGTGGTGCTGGCGGTCGCCAAGGGGGCGGCTTTCGTGCGGGTGCACGACGTGCGGGCGACGGTCCGGGCCGTGCGGGTGGCCGATGCCATCCTCAGAGGAGGCGCACCGGCATGAGCGATCGGATCAGCTTGCGCGGCATGGCCTTCCATGGCTTCACCGGCGTCTACCCGGAGGAGCGGGAACGGGGGCAGCGGTTCGAGGTCGACCTTGATCTCTTCCTCGATCTGGCGGCGGCCGCTTCCCGCGACGACCTCGCCGCCACCATCGATTACGGGGCGGTCTTCCGCCGCGTCGGCGAGGTGGTGGAGGGGGGACGGTTCCAGCTCATCGAGGCTTTGGCCGGCGCCATCGCCCGGGCGGTGTTCGCCGGCTTCCCCGTGGACGAACTCACGGTGAGGGTGCGCAAGCCGGCGGCGCCGCTGCCCGGCGAGTTCGAGACAGTCGAGGTGGAACTTCACCGCCGCCGGGCGGATGGGGCATGAAAGGCGTCTACGTAGGGCTGGGCGGCAACATCTGCGACCGGGCGGGCAATCTTTTCCGGGCCCGGGTGGCGCTGGCCGCCCTGCCGGGCACCCGCGTCGTGGCGCGGTCCCGCCTCTATGAGACCGAACCGGTGGGCCTCAGGGAGCAGCCTTGGTTCCTGAACCAGGTCGTCGAGGTCGAGACGGAGTTGGCCCCGGAGGAACTGCTCCCTTCCCTGCTCGACATCGAACAGCGCCTCGGCCGGGTGCGCACCGTTCGCTGGGGGCCGCGCCCCGTCGACCTCGATCTCCTGCTTTTCGGTGAGGAAACACGCTCGAGCCCCGCCCTGACCCTGCCGCATCCCCGGCTCACGGAACGGGCCTTCGTCGTGCAGCCGCTCGCCGAGCTGGCCCCAGAGCTGACGCTGCCCGGCGGGACGAGCGTGGCCGCCCTGGCGGAGAGGCTAGGACAGGCTGGAGGGCCGGAGGTGCGCCTCTGGCGACCCCGGCTCGTGGGCGAGCCGCGGCTCCGCCACGCCGAACTCGACTCGACCAACGCTGAAGCCCAGCGCCTAGCCGCCTCGGGGGCAGGGGAAGGGACGACCGTGGTCGCAGCTTGTCAAACTGCCGGCCGAGGGCGCCAGGGTCGCCGCTGGCTCTCGCCCCCGGGACTCGGACTCTACCTTTCGGTGCTTTTCCGGCCCACGTTTCTCCTGGCCGCCGAGGCGCCGCTCTTCACCATCGCCGGGGCGGTGGCGGCCTGCCAGGCCGCCCGGAGCCTTGGCGCAACGGATGCCGCCCTCAAGTGGCCCAACGACCTGGTCAGCGGCGGGCGCAAGGCCGGCGGCGTCCTGGCAGAGGCCAGCGCGGCCGCCACCGGCCGGCTCGCCTCGGTGGTGCTGGGCATCGGGCTCAACGTGGGCCACCGGGCGGCGGATTTCCCGCCCGGCCTGCGGGATCAGGCCACCTCGCTCGTCCAGGAGGCGGAGCGCCCGCTCACCGTAGAAGAAGCCGAGGAGGCTCTGCTCAGCGAACTGAACGAAGTCTACCTCGGCTTTCTGACGCATGGACCTGCCTGGTTGATCGACCGCTACCGCACGATGCTGGCGACGCTGGGACGGCAAGTCACCGTGACGGGACCGGCCGGCGTCGCGCACGGGCTGGCGGAGGATCTGGACGGTGCCAGCGGGGCGCTCATCCTGCGCCTCGATGACGGCCGCCGCCAAGTGTGCCGGGTGGGTGAGGTCAGCCTGCGGACTACTTGAGGTCGGCCAGGTAGTTCTGCGCGTCCTCCCGGTCCAGCGCGCTCTGCACTGGATCATCGGGGGTCGGCGGCATCGCGAGGACCGCCTGGAACTCCCGCTTCGCCGCGGCCTTGTCTTTGAGGGCCAGGTAGGCTTCGCCCAGGCCCAGCCGGTGCTGCGTGTTCGCCGGCTCCAGCTTCACCGCCAGCTTCGCTTCCTCCAGCGCCTTCTGCTTGTTGCCGATGCTGAGCGGCGGCCCCGGCACCTTCCAGTAAAGCAGGGAAAGCACGTAATGCGCGGCTGCGTAGTTCGGGTTCAGCTCGACCACCCGGTCCATCTCGGCCTTCATGGGCTTGACCATGAACAGGCTGTTCAGGATGCCCCGCGCCTCGCCGATGCGCCCGATCAGCGCCCCGAGCCAGTAGTGGCCGTCGGCGCCCCGTTCGTTCACCTTGAGCGCCTTCTCTGCGCAAGCCTTGCCCTTTTCGAGCAGGGCGAGCTTGTCTTTCTTCGCCAGCTTGCCCTGCCACTCGTAGGCCCGGGCCAGCCGCCAGAGGACGTCGTAGTTCTCGCCGTCCACGGCCAGCGCCTTCTCGTAGGCCTCGACGGCTTTCGCAAGCTGGGCCTGGTCGTCACGCTTCAGCCAGGCGTCGTCCCCCGCCTTGAGCAGCGCGGAAACGTCCGCCGCCAGCGCCGGAACCGACGCGAGCAGCGACAGCAGGGCGAGCGAGGCTGTCAGAAACCACAGGGCCAGGTGTCTCTTCATTGGCCGCACCTCCTGCGCCACGAATTCCACGCAGCTGCCAGGAGTCCTGCGGTGCCGCATACCTCGGGGCCGGACCTGGCATGATAAGCGCCGGGAAAGGGGGCGGGGCGCGTGGAGTCACCCTACCCTGACCTCGAGCGGAAGGTCAGGCGGATCGTCGAAGGTTACCTCGAAGCCTGGAAGGCGCCCTTCTCGGATCTGGACGACCTCGACAGCCTCGAACGCGAGGAACTGCTCGGCGTGGTCCAGGACGAACTGGGCATCGGGCTCGAGCACGACGTGGTGGACGCCCTGACGACCAAGAGCGGACTCAAGCTGGACGACATCCTCGCCGCGCTGGAAGACGGGGTCATGCTGACCTAAGACGCCGGCTTGCTGCCCCTTAGACGGCCGGCCCGGCCGGCCGGCTACTCGAGTTGCCTTCCTTTGACCAACAGGTTCCGGCGATAGCGGGCGTTGACCTGGTCCATCACGGCGAAGACCGCCCGCCGCTTATCGGGCAGCAGCGAAAGCTGCTGGGCGGGGGAGAACGAGGAGACGTAGAGCCCCAGCAGGCGGAAGGCCTGCTTTTTTTCGGCCTTCTCCCAGAGCTTGAGGGCTTCCTCAAGGAGGGTGTCGTCGTCGCTGAACGGCGTCTCCAGGGTGTGGCTCCGGGTGAACGTGGTGAAATCGGCGTAGCGGCACTTGATGGTCACCGTGCGCGCCTCGAACCCGTGGCGGCGGAGGCGGCGACCGACCTCGCCGGCCAGCTCCACGAAGACCTTGCGCAACTGTTGCGGGTCCGACAGGTCCTCGCCGAAGGTCTCCTCGTGCCCGAGCGACTTGGCCGGCCCTCCCGGGCTCACCGGCCGGTCGTCGATCCCCCGGGCGAGCTGCCAGAGGAGTGGGCCTCCCTTGCCGAAGCGCTGGGTGAGCCACTCGAGGGGCGCCTGCCGCAGCTGCGCCACGGTCCGGATCCCGTGCCGAGCCAGTTCGGCCTCGGTCTTCGGCCCCACTCCCCAGACGCGGCCGACCGGCAAGGGGAGCAGCAGCTCGTCGACGGTCTCGGGGGTGACGAGCACGAGCCCGTCGGGCTTGCGCAGGTCGGAGGCGATCTTGGCCAGGAACTTGTTGGGCGCCAGGCCGACCGAGGCGGTGAGCCCGCCGGTGGCTTCCTTGAGGCGCGCCTTGATCGCCTGCCCCAGGGCCGAGAGGGAGGGGTGGAGGTGCTCGGCGCCGGTGAGGTCGAGGAAGGCCTCGTCGATGGAGACCGGCTCCACGACGGGCGTGAACTCCAGGAAGACCTCCCGGATGACTGCCGCGACCTCGGCGTAGCGGGCGTGGCGCCCTGGCACGAAGATGGCCTGCGGGCAGCGGCGGGCGGCCTCGGCGAGCGGCATGGCGGAGTGGACCCCGAAGCGGCGCGCCTCATAGGAGCAGGTGGAGACGACGCCGCGCCGGGAGTCCTTCGGGCCGCCGACGATCAGCGGTTTGCCGCGCCACTCCGGGTGGTCGAGGGCCTCGACCGCCGCGAAGAAGGCGTCCATGTCGACGTGGGCGATGGTGCGCATGAGGGTAGTGTTCCGCGAGGGCCGGGGGAGTCCCTGCCGGTCTAGCTGACCAGCGTGCCGAAGGCGGCCGTCTCGTCGAACTCGGCCAGCAGGCGGCGCCGGACTTCAGCCGCCAGCGGCTGCTCGATGTACCAGAGGTACTCGTCGAGCGAGAGCGGGATAGCGAGTTCCTGGAGGATGCGATAGCCGTTCACGAAGCCCGTGACCTCGATCTCCAAGGGCACCTCCGAGTAGTGCAGGTGCCGGGTCTGAGCGGCGAGCGCCGGATGGGCGTCGAAGTCCATCACGTGGCCGAGTTCGTGGGCGAACAGCGTCAGGACGAACGAGAGCGGCATCTGGGCAAGGTCGGGCTCCCAGACCGCGATGGCCCGTTCCGGCGGATAGTAGAACCAGAGTTCGTAGATTTCGCTCTTCTCCATCTTCACGTTGAGTTCCCGGGCCTTGGCGACCAGGCGGTCCAGGTACTCGTTGGGCGGCAGGGTCAAAGTGCGATCGTTCATGGGGCTGGCTCCTCCCTACTCCCTACTTGACGGCGCCCGGGGGCGCCCGCCATCCAGCCCGGCTCACAGGCCGTCTAGCTGCATACCCCCTCCTTCTTGTCCGGACATCAGGTATCCTGGTGGTAAGGTCTGCCTTAGCAGGCACGCATTACTCGGCGCCCATCCCGCCTGACGCACAGGACATCCCCCTCTAGCTGGCGAAATATGACCAAACCCGGCAAAAGAGGGTGGAGTGGATGAGCCGTCCGTTGGTGGCAGAGCCCGGTCGCAAAGCCAGGTCCCCGATGCTGCTGGCTGCGGCGCTCGCTTGCGTCATGGGCGTGGTGGGGAGCGCCGGGGCCGCCGCGGCGGGCGAGCGCCTGCTGCAGGCCTCCGACGCCCGCGACCTCGCCTACCCGGCCATCGGCACCCTCAGGTACGAAGAGGCGCGGGCCTTCTTCGTCGACGGCCAGGGCCGCGTGCTCAAGACCACCGCGGTGACCCAGCGGATGCAGCACGGGGTCTACGTCATCCCGTGGGAGCTGGCCTTCGGCGACCGGGCCCCGGCCGGCACCCGCCGGGTGTATCTCGTGCACAACCACCCGGGCGGCAACCCCGAACTCTCCGAGGCCGACATCCGGCTCGGCTCCTTCTGGGCGGCCCGGGCGGCCGACGAAGGGATCACGCTCGACCTTCTGGCCATCACCGCGCAGGGCGACTACACCAGCCTGCAGGAGAGCGGTCTGGTCAGGCCAGTGCCCAAAGGCGTGGCCGCTGCCCTCGAGTACGCCGGTTACGTCGTAGCCCCCGGGGTCCAAATGGCCGGGTCGCGCCTCGTCGACCTCGCCCGCTCGCTGCTCCGCTAGCGCCGTCTGACCGGCGCCGCCCGCCCCGCCGCACGGCCCGTCAACGCCTGTCACATTTCCGGTCATAGGTTGTTCAGGAAATAAATAACATTAGACAAGGCCGCGATTAACTTGCGGGAGGGCTGAACGTGCGCCTGCAGCGAAGCCTTGTCTTGATCTTGTCTATCCTGGCCATTTCGCTTGCCGTGACCGGCTGCTTCGGCGGAACCGCCAGACCGCCGGCCGGGGCCACTTCCCTGAGCGGCACGCTCCGCAACGAGTACGGCCATCCGGTGCGGAGCGCCACTTTGACCGTGGGGTCGATCACCGCGACGACTGGTCAGGACGGCGCCTTCCGGCTGGCGGGGGTGCCGGGCGGCAACCAGACGGTCGTGTTCAAGGCCACCG
>JBLNBQ010000089.1:0-3807 GCA_050260095.1 Chitinophagales bacterium | reverse complement strand
CTGCCCGCCCAGCCCGCCGCAACTACCCCGGCTGGCGCGGCCACCGCGGGCGCTCCGGCCGTTCCCGGGCTGGACGGCCTGACCTTGGCCGAGGCGGCGCGGCTTGCCCTCCAGGGCGGGCCGCAGCAGGTGGACCTGCGCCTGGCGGCCGACCGGGCCCAGGCCGGCCTGGATCTGGCGGAGAGTCCCTTCCGCCTGCACGTCACGGTCGGAACGGCGAAGATCCCGCAGATCATGGAGTTGGCGAACCAGTTCAGCGGCGCGCTCGGCGGGATGCAGTACCAGCTCTCGCAGATAACCAACCAACCCGGCAGCCCGCCCGAACCGTCGTCCCCTGGAACCACCGGCCTGGTCTACGATGCGACCGACGGGCACCGCTGGGCCGTGCTGCCGGCGATTTCGGCCGCGGAGACTCTCCCGACCGGCGGGCAACTCGTGCTCTCCACCAACTGGGGCCTCTTCGGCCCGTTGGACGGCGATGGCGGGAACGAGGCCAAGTGGCAGCCCTTCCGCCAGATGCCGCTGGTCCAGTTCACCCAGCCCCTGGGTCGCCCGGCCTCGACCCTGGAGCCGGTCATGGCGCGCGAGGAAGCCGCCCGCAACGTGTCCCGGACCCGCGCCGCCGCGACCCTCACCGAGACGAAGACGCTGCTCGACCTGGCGGAGGCGTACTTCGCCGTGGCCAGGGGGCAGGACGAGGTCGAGGCGGCCTCCCGGGCCGTGAGCCAGGCGCAGACCGAAGCCCGGATTCGCCAGGACAAGGCGTGGAAGAACGACGCGACGGGTTTGGACTTGATGGAGGCCGACGTGGCCGCGCAGCGGGCTGCCGCCCGGCTGGAGGCGGCCCGGCACAACCTCGACCTGGCGCGCCAGCGGCTCAACCGGGCGCTCGGGCGGCCCTTCACCGCGCCGGTGGCGGTGAGGCCGCCGGAGGGGCCGCCAGCCCAGGCCGCCACCCCAGCCGGCGCCGCGCCGGTTTCCAACCTTGCCGCCGCCACGGCCGACGCGCTGGGGCGGCGCGCCGAACTCGCCTTGGCCCAGAGCAAGGTGGAGAGCGCCCGGGCGCAGCTGGCGGCGGCGCGGGAGTCGGCCCGGACCCAGATCTCGGCCTCGGGCGCGGTGGCGGCCGATAAATCGTGGCGCATCGGAGTCGACGTGCAGGTGCCGGTCTACGACGGCGGGACGTCGCAGGCGCTGGTGGCCCAGGCGGAGGCCGCTCTGGCCCAGGCGGTGAAGGAACTGGCCGACCGCCGGGACGACGTGACGCTCCAGGTCAGCCAGGCGTTCTTTGGGAGGCAGGATGCGGCCCGGGCCTTCGAGGTGGCCGATCTCGCCGCGCGGCGGGCCACCCAGGCGCTGAGCGCCGCCCGGGACCGCTTGGCGCAGGGCGCCGCGATCGCCCGGGAGGTCACCGCCGCGGAAGATGCCCTGTTCGAGGCCGAGTCGGCGCGGCGGAGCGCCCTTTACCGCTGGCACCAGGCCGAGTGGGCCTGGCTCGCCGCTTTGGGCCGCCTGACCCCGGAGACGGCAACCGGCGGCCGTTAGGCCGCCGGCTGGATTGCGAGCGCTCTGGCCGCCGCCCGAATGGCTAGCTGGCGGCGCTGGCGGCGGCCTTCTGCCGCTCGAAGGCCTCCTTGACCAGCTTGCCGAAGCGTCCGTGCCGCTGCTCCAGGTCGAGGAGATAGCGGAGGGCGCTGCCGTGGTACTCGAGCGTCTCCCCGAGGAGCGCCTGTTCGAGCGAGAGCCGGATGAGGCTCACCCCGCACTCGGCTTCGTGGTTGTCGAAGCAGTTCTTGCACTGGTGAAGGGTGGTTGCGATCGCTTCCACCAGGTCGTTTTCGTAGAAGGTCCGCAAATCCTTGGTGGGCAGGAGCCGGAGGCCACCGTCCACCCGGGTGACTCCCTTTTCGGAGCCATACTTCGCCACCGTCCAAGCGAACCCGACCAGGCAGCGCATCTTGTCGCAGGTCCCGCACTCTTCGGTCGTCTTGCAACACCGGCTCGTCGTTTCTTCCAGAACCCGGAAATCGATACTGCTTCCCGCCATCTGTGTCGCTCCCTCCGTCAGGCTTGGCCGAGCAGGCGCAGGAAGTCCTGGTCCAGTTGTTCCTCGCCCCCGGCGGCCACCTCGGTGGCCCCCAGGACCTCGGCCGGCGGGATGAACGGCGCGAGGCCCACCCGGTCGATGGTCCGGCAGAGGCGTTCATGGGGCTGCCCGAGCGCCCGGTACTGGTCGAGGACGTAGGCGAGGGCGGCCACCACCGTCTCGGGCGGGACGCTCTCCAGGATGACCTTGGCATGCCGGGGGCTGCGGCTTCCGCCTCGTCCGCCGAGCAGCACATCGAAGCCGCCGCGCACCTTGGCGGGATTGCCGATGCAGCCGAAGTCGGCGCAGAAGGGGTCGGTGCAGCCCCGGTGGCAGCCGGCCACGTTGATCTTGAAGTCTTTCGGAACCGGGGCATCCATGAACCGGTCTTGCAGGGCCATCCCGAGTTTGTGGGCATCGGCCTGCGCCCGGACGCAGAACCCGTTCGTGCCGCAGCAGGCCTTGACGTTGCGGACCACCTCGCCGAAGGCGCCCACGCGCAGGCTGAGCCCCGCGACGGCGGCCTTGAGTTCGTCGACCCTCTCCCCGGGCAGGATGGCGATGAGCGTCTGGCGGGTGGACAACTTGAACCCGGCGATGCCGAGCGGTTCGGCGAGCCGGGCGACCCCGGAAAGCTGGGCGGGGGAGATGATCCCGCAGGCGGCGACGATCCCGACGGCCATCAGCCCGTTCTGTTGGCGAAAGACTGCGTCTCCCATGGCTTTTCACTCCGCTCCTTTGAGGCTTGGCAGGAGGTTCCCAAGCGAGGATACCGCTTCCAGGAGAAAGTATACCATGGAAGTCCACTTTGCGCAACCGGCAATCGAGGGTGTGGGCGTTCGCCGGGAAAGGAAAAGGCGGGTCGCACGCCAATTCATGGTGCGGTCCCCCGGCGAATAGGCGTATTCCGAGCAGAGTGGAAGGGGTGGCGGAGATGGACCTTTTCTTTCTGAACGAGGGTTGGCTCTTCTTCAAGCGCACCTGGAGAGCAGCGCTGTGGCTGTTCGGACTCTACCTGCTGGTGGTGGGCGTGCCAGGCTATGTGGCGCTGCGCCCGCTCTTCCGCGCCCTGGGGCGGGGGGCGGCTTCGCCGCCGGCGCCCGGGCCGCTGTTCTTCGTCGTGATCATCGCCAACTTCATCCTCATGCCGGCCGTCTACTGGGCGACCATGCGCATCGCCTCGGCCCCCGGGGCGGGAGAGGAGCCCCAGGCCCTTCCCTCCCTGCGGGAGGGCCTCCGGCACTGGGGACAGGCGGTGGGCCTGGGCCTGGCGGTTCTGGTTGTCTCCATGATACCCCTGGTGCTGGTGGGCTGGCTCCTGAAATTGCTTGGGCCGCTCGGTTCCTTCGCCCAGGCCGCCTACGCGGGGGTTGTGCTCACCTACGCTGAGTTCGCCCTGTTCAACCTGGTGCGTGAGCCCGGGCAGGGAGTCGCCGACGCCCTCGCCGCGGCGGTGCGGCTAATCCCGAAGGCGCAGTGGCTGCACACGGTCGGCGCGTTGGTCGCCTTGGGCCTGGCGGTTCAGTTCCTGACCGGGCTGTTGACGATGGCCTTCTTCAGCCTGGGCGGTCTGCCCCTGCGGGTCCCCGGGCCGGCCGCGTTCAGCCCGTCGCGTTTGTGGGGGGTGACCCGCGCCCACCAGCCGCGGATGGCCGGCGGTTGGGATCAAAGGCTCTGCGCCCCCAGCCTCTGGTGGGGGGTGCGGGGGCTCCCCGCGGGGC
>JBLNBQ010000088.1:0-2540 GCA_050260095.1 Chitinophagales bacterium | reverse complement strand
CCGCCGGCGGGGGCTTTCTCGCCCGAAGTGGTCCGGACGGCCGCCGCCGAGGGTTACTGGACCATCCTGTGGAGCGCCGACTCCATCGACTGGCAAAGGCCGGCTCCTTCGGTCATCATCGAGCGGGTGCTTCGGAAGATCAGCCCCGGCGGGCTGGTGCTGCTCCATCCGACCGAGCCGACGGTGCAGGCCTTGCCGGGGCTCATCTCTGCTTTGCGGAACCTTGGCTATGAGCTGGTCACGGTGCCGGAGTTGCTTCCCGGGTTCCCCGGCCCTGACCAGCGCAGGGGCGAGGCTAGCTAGCCATCCGCTGTCCGAGGACGTTCCAGATGCGGTTGTCCTCGAAGCCGAGGCGCCAGATCGCGATGCCCTTGAGCCCGTAGCGCTGCACGATGTCGAGCTTCGGCAGGAGGCTGTCGGCCGATTCGAACCAGACCGTGTGCGTGCTGCCGTTCTTGTAGTAGGTGAAGTAGGGCGCACCCGCCGAGCTGCTCCACTGTACGGTCCGCCCGTACCTGCGGGCGAGGGCCATGGCGTCGTCGTAGCCGACGGCGGCTGCTTTGCCGTAGCCCGACCAGTCGTAGCCGTAGGCGGGGACGCCCAGGACCACCTTCTGCGGGGAGACCTGCGAGACGGCGTAGGAGGCCACCGAATCCACCCACTGCTTGGAGGCGACCGGCCCCGCCGGGCCGCTGGTGAAGTGCTCGTCGTAGGTCATCAGCATCATCAGGTCGACGATCTTCCCGAGCGCCTGGTAGTCGTAGGCGCCAGACCAGCTGTTGCCCGGCTGGTCATAGTTCTTGGCCGGAACGGAGATCGAGACCAACTTGCCGTAAGGGTGCAGCCCCTGGGCGAGTTCGCCCATGAAGGCGGTGAGGGCCGACCGGTCGTAGGAGGGGACCGATTCGAAGTCGATGTTCACCCCATCGTAGCCGTAGGTGCGGACGAGGCTGACGATGTTCGCCACGGCCCGCGACCGGTTGACGGGGTTGCTGAGCGCCCCGTGGATGACGGAACTCGAGAACCAGGGCCCGGAAAGGTTGTGGACCAGGGCGATGTTCGACAGGCCCCGCTCCTTCGCCGCCGCCATCGCCGCCTGGTTGTGCAGGCCGGTGACCTTCCCGCTGGAGTCGAGCGTGAAGAGGAACGGGATGATCCCCGTCAGCCGCTTGGCGTTGGCGACCATCGAGGTGTACGAGTCCGTGTCGCCGGGGAAGTTTACAGTATAGTAGCCGAAGACCACCTTGCCCGGCGAGAGTTTCAGGCTGCCGGAAGAGGTAGTGCCGGCCGGGGCCACCGGGGCGTGCGAGTCGACCAGCCAGTCGGAGACCCAGCCGGTCTCTCCGGTGTCGAGGCGGAGCTTCGCCCACCCGTTGCCCGCGTCGAGCAGGGTGGCGCCGGTGCCGCGGGAGGCCTTGGCGGCGATGACGGAACTGTTGTCCGGCGAGACGCGCAGGTTGACCTGGGTGCCGGTGAGGCCGACCCGCTGGCCGATGGTGAAGGTCGTGCCCAGGGACGAGGTGACGCGCTGGCCCTCCGGCGCCGACGGGGCCGGTTCCGTGTAGGCCGGGGCGGCGTTCGAACCGGCGGGGTACGCAGTGCTGGGAGCGGGGGAGCCGGAGGGGCCGGTTACCCCGGAGAGGTACAGGGCGAGACTCAGCACGGTGGCGATGACGCCTTGTGTCACAGCGCGATCTCCTTTCGCATGACCCGACCGGTTGACGATGGAGTAGACGGTAGCGACTTTACGTCAACTGGATGATTCGTGACCGGGAAGGCAGTCCCTCCAGGCAAATGGAGCGTTCGGGGGGGCAAATTCCCAGAGGAGTTAAGGGCAGGGTGGGGAATTCATGCATTTGCTCTTTCCCCCCAGCCGCGAGGAGGACGAACGGTGTATCAAAGGACGGCTCTCGAGAACGGCATCCGGGTGGTCACCGAGGAGATCCCTCAGGTGCGCTCAGTGGCGCTGGGCTTCTGGTTCCGGGTGGGTGCCCGCGACGAGGATCCCGAGTTCGCCGGGATCTCGCACCTCATCGAGCACCTCATGTTCAAAGGAACCGAAAAGCGGTCCGCCCGGGAGATCGCCGAGGTCTTCGACAGCACCGGCGGGCAGCTCAACGCCTACACGAGCAAGGAATACACCTGCTATTACGCCCGGGTGCTGGACAACCACCTCCCGATGGCGACCGAGGTGCTGAGCGACATGATCCTCCACGGCAAGTTCGCCACCGAGGATCTGGAGAAGGAGAAGGGCGTCGTACAGGAAGAGATCAAGATGTACGAAGACTCTCCTGATGAGATCGTACACGATCTCTTCACGCAGGCCATCCTCGACGGGCACCCGCTGGGGCGGAACATCCTGGGCACTGCGGAATCGGTCGCCTCCTTGAGCCGCGACGACCTGAAGGGGTACCTGGCCCGCCACTACACGCCGGACAACCTGGTGGTGGCGGCGGCGGGGCACACCGACCACGCCTCCGTGGTGAACCTGGTGCGGGAGCACCTCGGCGGTTACCGCGGGCGCAAGCAGGAGACCCCCG
>JBLNBQ010000087.1:0-48352 GCA_050260095.1 Chitinophagales bacterium | reverse complement strand
GACCCCGACAACCAAGCCGCCCTGCTCCGGGCCTACCTGGACCTGAAACAGCGGGCCGGCCAGCTCGAAGCGAAACTGGCCGAGGCGGAAGAGCAGCGGAAGCGGCAGGAGGCCGAACGACAGGAGAACGAGCGCCAGGCCAAAGCCGCCGCCAAGCGGGCGCAGGACGAGAAGGCGGCCCGGCTCGAACGCCTCGGCCAGGCGATGAGCCTGGCCCGCTGGGCCGCCGAGTGGGCCGAGAAGGGCGCCACCTTCCTCGCCGGCGCCCGCCAGAACCTGGGCCAGGTCATCGACCTGGCGACGACGGGCGCCGAGGCCTGCGAGCGCCTCCGCTACGACAAGGACCAGAACCTCTGGACCTTCACCTGGGGCGGGGGGCGGCCGGACACGGTGGTCGGGCTGTACCCCAGCGCCGGCACCGCCGTCCCCGCCGCCGCCGCGACCGCACTGGCCCGCCGGCGGCGCCCGTTCGCCGGGAGCTCTCCGAACCAGGAGCCAGGCAGTCACTAGAAGTACTTGCGCGCCTCCTTCCACTCCTGGACCAGCATCAGCGTCTCGCCGAACCGCTGGAAGTGCACCACCTCGCGCTCCCGGAGGAACTTCAGCACGTCGGTGGCGCCCGGGTCGTCGGAGAGGTCGATGAGGTATTCGTAGGTGGAACGCGCCTTCTGCTCGGCCGCCATGTCCTCGTGCAGGTCGGTCACCGGGTCCCCCTTGGACTGGATGTAGCTAGCCGTCCAGGGCACGCCGTCGCCGTTGACGAAATAGAGCGCCTTGTCATGGTCGGCGTAGTAGGGATCCAGGCCCGCCGCCTTGATCTGGTCGATGGTGGCGTCCTTGACCAGGTTGAAGACGAGCGACGCCACGATCTCCATATGGGCCAACTCCTCGGTGCCGATGTCGGTGAGCACCGCCTTGCCCTGGGAGAGGGGCATCGAGTAGCGCTGGGTCAGGTACCGCAGGGACGCGGCCAGCTCCCCGTCGGGCCCCCCGTACTGGGTGATGATGTCCTTCGCCAGCTTAGGGTTGGGCCCCATGACCTTGATGGGGTACTCGAGCTTCTTCTCGTAAAACCACATACTCCGCGCTCCCCCCTCGTCAGAAAGTCGCTTCCCAAGGCCAGGGCTCGCACAGCCAGTTCCACGCCTTGGGGTTCTCGGGCAGGTGCGCCTGCCCGAAGTCGACCAGCGGGCCGTAGGCCATCTCGTACTGGTGCTTGAGCATCATGAGTTCATGGCTGACCCGGGCGTACTCCGCGAGCGCCCCCTCGTCCCGCGGGTGGGTATCCAGGTAGAGGTTCAGGTCGACCGCCGCGAACTCGAGGACCATGAGGCGCATGAGCAGCGCCTTGCGTTCGCCGTCCACGCTCACCAGCCTCCCTTCTCAGAGGGAACGCACGGGAAGTACAGTTCAGGGAAGATGGTCCCCTTGGCCAGCCCTTCGGCGAAGTCGAACATGGTGGTCAACACCTGGAAGGGAACGTAGGCTCGGGCCAGCCTGGCCTTGCGGGCTTCCACGCTTTCATTCCTCCTTTGTCCCATGGTACGTTCATCCTATGAGAGCCCGTCTTGAGCGGTCACCTCCGCGCAGGAACATATGCGACGCCGCCGAAACCCCTCTGAGGAGGGAACAGCAGTGACCGCGACCTACATGATGCGGGTCCGTTACGCCGAGACGGATCAGATGGGGTTCGCCCACCACGCCAACCACCTCGTCTGGTTCGAGGCGGCCCGGACCGAGTTTCTCCGCACCACCGACTGCTCCTATGCGGACTTCGAACGGGCGGGCATCTTCATCCCCGTGCTGGAGGCCTCATGCCGGTACTTCAGCCCGGCTTTCTATGATGACGTGCTGGCGGTGGAGTGCCGGGCCGGGAAGCTGACCCCGGCGCGGCTGGAGCTCTTGTACGAGCTACGGCGGGAGGGGGAACTGCTTGCCGAGGGGCGCACGGTTCACGCCTTCATGGGCGCCGACCGCCGGCCGGTGAACCTCAAGAAGCGCGCTCCACAGCTGTGGGAAATCCTGCGGCGCCTCGCCGGCGCCGAGCCCTAAGAGGGCCGTTCGACCCCTTCGCCGTCGAACGGCGGAGTCCAGGCCAGGCTGGCGGAGTCTAGTTCCTGGGCGAAACCGTTCTCCAGACCAAGCTCGAGGAAGTGGTCGACCGCGCCCTCGTACTCGGCGGGCGTGAGCGCCCGGGCCAGCGTCCCGTACTCCGAGGCGGCTCCGGGGCGGGCGGCCAGGTGCGCCGGAGTGTATTGCGCCATAAGGCTGACGTAGACTTCGAGGGGGAGGTTCTCCCTGATCCAGCGGAGGACGCCACGGGTGTTCCCCGGCTCCCCCGGGAGCACCAGATGCCGGACGATCAGTCCCCGCTGGGCCAAGCCGCCGGCGTCGAACCGGGGCTCCCCCACCTGGCGGAACATCTCGAGGATGGCGGCGGCCGCGGCCTCCGGGTAGCCGGAAACCCCGGACAGGCGCCGCCCCAGCTGAGGCTCGCTGTACTTGAAGTCGGGCAGGTAGATGTCGACCAGCCCTTCAAGGAGCGCCAGCGCCTCGGGCCGTTCGTAGCCGTTGGAGTTCCACACGACGGGAATGGAGAGCCCCTGCCTCTTGGCCAGCTCCAGCGCTGAGGCGGCCTGCGGAAGATAGTGAGTCGCCGAGACCAGGTTGAGGTTGTGGGCCCCCCGGGCCTGCTGTTCCAAGTAGATTTCGGCCAGGCGTTCGACGGTGACCGGCCGGCCTACTCCGCCCTGGCTGATGGGATGGTTCTGGCAGTAGACGCAGCGAAGGTTGCAGTCGGAGAAGAAAACGGTGCCCGAACCCCGGGAGCCGGAGATGGGCGGCTCCTCCCAGTGATGGAGCGTCGCGCGGGCCACCCGCGGCAGCCGGCCTGCCCCGCAGAACCCAAGCTCGCCCGCGGTCCGGTCGGCGCCACACTCCCGCGGGCAGAGACGACACGGAGCGAGCAGAGCCTCCCAGTCTCCCGCCTGCACAGCTTCTCCCCCTTGCGTGGCTGGCACTCTCCCCCGAGTGTACTCCCGCCGGCCGGGATTGTCGAGTAAGAGAGAGCCGCCCCGCCGGTCGGCTTGGACGGCCCCCTGTTCCCCTCTAGCATTCGAGGATCACTTGCTCTTGGTCTTGTCCGCAGTGGTGGTTGCCGTTTTCTCCTTGGTCTTGTCGGCATTCTGCTTCCCGATGGCCTTGCCACCGCCGCCGCAGCCGCATCCGCCCGGCACCGCGCCGCCTCCTCTCCCGAAGGACCTCGCCTGTTATTCTCCCCCTACCCTCGGCCGAGCTCTCTGAGTCATCACCGGCAGCGCTGGACGAAAAGAAAAGGACCGGGAGTCGCGTCCCAGTCCTGACATGCAAAGTGGTGGAGGCGGTGGGAGTCGAACCCACGTCCGAAGAGGCATTAACAGCGACTTCTCCGAGCGCAGCGCGGTCGTTTGAGCTATTGCCAACCTTCCGCTGAGCGGCGTTATGGCTTCGCCCGCTTCGCCTCCAGGGTAGACGGCCGGCAAACCGCCCCTTCAGCTATCTCGATAGGGATTCCCCCCGCTCCTCCGAGAATTGGAGCCTCGGTATCCGGCTGCATGACGCCGGTGACCGGTCCACCGGAGAGACCGGGCCGACGGCTGCTAGCCTGCTAGGCTACGCAGCGTAAGCGTAGTTGTCGGCAGTTATGCCTTTTCCACCGTTTTAACGGGCTGGCGGAGAACCCGGCTCGCTATCGCTGTTCCCACACTCTCCGTCGAATCCAAGCGCCCCCAATCTTGTGTGGAACTGCACCTATTATAACACGCCGGGCGGACAGCTGTCACCCGACCCCGCGCCGGCGACCATCCGGACGGATCAGGTGCGACTTTGGCCTTGGCGTACGTTCTGTTTGCAGGAATTGTGGCGCCCCTCTAGCTCGGAAGAACCTGCTTCCCTGGAGCGGTGAGCGAATGGGGCTTCCGCCTGAGCACGCAAGGGACGGCCCGGGGTTTGAGGGTGGGTTCGTCGCAGGAAGCGACGAACCCGGCTTCTGGCCATGGACGGCCAGCGGCCGGGCTCCCACCCAAGCTCGCCGGGCGAACCGCTGCGTGCTCAAGGAAGACCCTCTGAGCGAACCGAAACAGGGGACAAGATTACCCCTTGAGCCGCTCCCGCATCTCCCGGTCGACCTCGCGCTTGGTCTCGCGCTCGGCGATGGCTTCCCGCTTATCCCAGGCGTGCTTCCCCTTGACCAGGGCCAACTCGACCTTGACCCGCCCCCGCAGGTCGAAGTAGAGGCGGAGCGGCACCAAGGTGAGCCCCTTCTCGCGGGTCTTGGCCAACAGGCGCAGGGTCTCCGACCGGTGGAGCAGGAGCTTCCGGGTGCGGAGCGGCTCGTGGTTCTCGCGGTTGCCGAAGTCGTAGGGACTGATGTGCAGGTTGTGGAGGAAGACCTCGCCGCCGTCGATCTTGGCGAAGGAGTCCTTGAGGTTGGCGCGGCCGGCCCGGAGCGATTTGACCTCCGTCCCGGTCAAGACGATCCCGGCCTCCAGGGTCTCCAGCACGAAATACTCGTGATGGGCCTGGCGATTGGTGGCGACGGTCTTCTCCGCCCGGGGGCGTCCGCTGCCGCCTCCGCCTGCCTGGGCCGGCTGGGCGGTCATAGCCCGATGGCCTCGTGCGCCCGCTGCATCCCGGCGAGCCCCAGCGCGATGAACTCCCTGAGTTCAAGGCCGAGTTCGTGGCAACTCTTGATGTGCTCCCGGTTGGCGCCCCGGGCGAACCCCTTCTCGCCGAACCGGTTGAGCACGAAATCCGCGTCGATGCTGGCCAGCTTCTTGTCGGGGTGGATCAGGGCGGAGGCCACGATCAGTCCGGAGAGCGGGTCGGCGGCGAAGAGCGCCTTGTCCATCCGGCGCTGCCGGGGAATGCCCAGGTTCTCCCCGTTGTGCGCCTTGACGGCATAGACGATCTCGGGATCGACGCCGAGTTCCTCAAGGATCGCCGCGCCGACCAGCGCATGCTGCTGCGGCTGGTCCGCCGTCTGGTCGTAGTCGATGTCGTGGACCAGGCCGGCCAAGCCCCACCGCTCGGGGTCCTCGCCGAAGCGCACCGCCAGTTCGCGCATGATCGCCTCGACGGCCAGCATGTGCTTGACGAGGTTCCGGTTCTTCACCCGCTTCTCGATCTCGACCAGAGCTTCTTCCCGCGTCATCCTTCTCACTCCTCCGGAAAAGAAGAATGCGCCCGCGGCGCATTCCCCGTAGCTCTATGCATTCGCCGTTCCTAGTAGTTGACGACCGCGACCAGGATGGAGGAGACCATGAAAGCCACCGCCAGCCAGACGGTCACCTTGTTGAGCAGGGCCTCGACACCCTTGTTGGCGGAGAAGAAGAGCTGCGCGCCGCCGCCGATGGAGCCCAAACCCTCGCCCTTGCTCGACTGCATGGTCACGACCACGATCAGCCCGAGCGAGATCACGAACTGCAGGATGAACAGCAAGGTCCGCAAAACCAGCCACCTCCTGGAAATACCCGTTCCTAACTATACCACACCCGGGCTGGGCCAGCAACCAGAAGTCTGGACCTAAAGTCTGGAGCCGAGACCCGGGGGGTTGGACCGGGGGAGCGGACGGCGAGGACGGGGCTGCCGGCCTGGCCGGCCGGGCCTCTCAGCCGCGGCTGAGCTTCCGGACGTTGTGGAAGCACTCCCAGCCCGGGAACCCGGCGGCCTCATCCAGTTCGTCTTCGATCCTGAGCAACTGGTTGTACTTGGCGACCCGGTCGGTGCGGGAGGGCGCCCCGGTCTTGATCTGGCCGGCGTTGGTCGCGACCACGATGTCGGCGATCGTCGTGTCCTCGGTCTCGCCCGACCGGTGGGAGACCACCGCCGTGTACCCCGCCCGCTTCGCCATCTCGATGGCGTCGAGCGTCTCGGTGAGAGAACCGATCTGGTTGACCTTGATGAGCACCGAATTGGCGACGCCCAGGCCGATGCCCTTCTCGATCCGGCCGGTGTTGGTCACGAAGAGATCGTCGCCGACGAGCTGCACCCGCTTGCCCAGGCGCTCGGTGAGCCGCTGCCAGGCGTCCCACTCGTCCTCGGAGAGCGGGTCCTCGATGGAGACGATGGGGTACTTGTCGAGCAGGCGCTCGTAGAACTCGATCATCTGGTCGGTGGTCAGGGTCGCGCCCTGTCCGGCGAGGACGTACTTGCCGTCCTTGAAGAGTTCGGTGGAGGCCACGTCCATGGCGATGGCGACCCCCTTGCCGGGCTCGTAGCCGGCCCGCTGGATCGCTTCGACCAGGACTTCGAGCGCTTCTTCGTTGCTGCCGAGGTTGGGCGCGAAGCCGCCCTCGTCGCCGACCGCCGTGTTCAGGCCCTTGCCCTTCAGCACCGCCTTGAGGGCGTGGAAGACCTCGGCGCCCATGCGGAGCGCCTCGGCGAAGGTGCTCGCCCCCAGCGGCATGACCATGAACTCCTGGATGTCGACGTTGTTGTCGGCGTGCTTGCCGCCGTTCAGGATGTTCATCATGGGCACCGGCAACGTCTTGGCGTTGACTCCGCCGAGGTACTGGTAAAGCGGCAGGCCCAGCGCTTCGGCGGCCGCCTTGGCCACCGCCAGGGAAACGCCGAGGATGGCGTTGGCGCCCAGCTTGCCCTTGTTGGGGGTGCCGTCGAGTTCGATCATGAGCTGATCGAGGCGGACCTGCTCCGTGGCGTCGAGGCCGAGAATCTCCGGGCGAATGACCTTGTTCACGTGTTCCACGGCCCGGCGCACGCCCTTGCCGCCGTAGCGCTCCTTCTCGTCGTCGCGCAGTTCGACCGCCTCAAATTGCCCCGTGGACGCCCCCGACGGGACGGCCGCCCGGCCGATCGTCCCGTCGGCCAGCACCACTTCCACTTCCACGGTGGGATTACCCCGGGAATCGAGTATCTCCCGCCCGTAGACATCTGCGATCGTCGTCACCTAACCTGCCTCCTTCTCATGCGTAGCTAGAACCGGGCCGGCGGCCCGGGCAGACCAAGGGCCAGCCTCAAGGGGCCACCAGCAGCGATTGGCCCGTCATCTCCCCCGGCACCGGCAAGCCCATAAGCTCCAGAAGCGTGGGCGCCACGTCCGCCAGGATGCCTTCTCTGAGGCGGAAGGCGCGGCGCGCCTCGTCGATGAGACAGACCGGGACCGGGTTCAAGGTGTGGGCCGTCCACGGCTCCCCGGTCTCGTAGTCGATCATCTGCTCGCAGTTTCCGTGGTCGGCGGTGAGGAGCATGGCGCCCCCGGCCCTCACCACCGCGTCGGCCACCCGTCCGACGCAGGCGTCCACGGCCTCGCAGGCCTTGATCGCCGCCTCGAGGACACCGGTGTGGCCGACCATGTCGCCGTTGGCGAAGTTCACCACGATCAGGTCATACGTGCCGCTCTCCACAGCCGCGACGACGCCGTCGGCGACGGGATAGGCGCTCATCTCCGGCTGCAGGTCGTAAGTCGCCACCCGGGGCGAGGGGACCAGCTTCCGGTCCTCTCCGGGACTCGGTTCCTCCACGCCGCCGTTGAAGAAGAACGTCACGTGGGCGTACTTCTCGGTCTCGGCTGTGCGGAGTTGCCGCTTTCCCAGCTTCCCGAGGTGCTCCCCCAGGGTGTTGGTCAGTTCCTGCGGCGGGAAAGCCACTGGGGCGTGGACCGTCTCGTCGTAGCGGGTCAGGCAGACGAAGAAGAGCCCGGGCAGCGGCGCCCGGGGAAAGCCGGCGAAGTCGTCGCGGGTGAAGGCGTAGGTCAACTCCCGGGCCCGGTCGAACCGGAAGTTGAAGAAGATCACCGCATCGTCGGGACGGATGGTGGCCACCGGACCCCCGTCGGCGTCCTGGAGCACCGTGGGAACGACGAACTCGTCGGTCTCGCCCCGCCCATAGGCGACCTCCACCGCCTCGTCGGCGCTGCGGGCCGTGAGCCCCTCCCCCTCGACCATCGCCCGGTAGGCCTTTTCCACCCTGTCCCAGCGCTTGTCCCGGTCCATGGCGTAGTACCGCCCGGAGACCGTGGCGATCCGACCAACCCCGAACTCGCCGCACTTGGCCTCCAACTCCGCCAGGTAGGCCCGGGCGCTCGAAGGCGGCACGTCGCGCCCATCGAGGAAGGCATGGATGAAGACCTGGTCCGGGCGGAGGTCGAGGTCTTTCGCCAGCTCCAGCAAGGCATAGAGGTGGGCGGAGTGCGAATGGACCCCGCCGGGCGAGACCAGCCCCATGAGGTGCAGGCGCGTCCCCTTGTCCCGGGCGTGGCGCATGGCCGCCCGGATGGCCTGGTTCTCGTAGAAGTCGCGGGTGCGGATGGCGCGGGAGATGCGGACGAGGTCCTGGTAGACGACGCGCCCCGCCCCGAGGTTGAGGTGGCCGATGTTCGAGTCGCCCATCTGCCCCTCCATCACCCCGACCGCTTCGCCGCTGGCCTGGAGCTGGCTCGTGGGGTACCGGGCGTAGAGGCGGTCAAGGTTTGGCGTGGCCGCGAGCAGGACGGCGTTGCCTTCCCGCCGGGGGTTTATCCCCCAGCCATCCATGATGCAGAGCACCACCGGCCGGCTGCCCGGCGCCTTGAAGGAGGTCGTGGCGCTCACCGCCGCGCCTCGGCGATCAGGCGGGCGAAGCCCGCGGCGTCGAGACTGGCCCCGCCGACCAGCGCGCCGTCGATGTCGGGCTGCCGCATGAACTCGGCGATGTTGTCCGGCTTCACGCTGCCGCCGTACTGGATCCGGACCTCCGCCGCCGTCTCCTCGCCGGACCGGGACTGGATGGCCTGCCGGATCACGCGGCAGACCGCGCCCGCGTCGGGTCCGGTGGCGTTGCGCCCGGTGCCGATGGCCCAAATGGGCTCGTAGGCGATGACCAGCGAGCGCACCTGGTCGGGACTCAGCCCGGCCAGCCCGGCTTCGACCTGGCCCCGGACGAAGGTCTCGGTCTCTCCACGTTCCCGCTGCTCCAGGCTCTCACCCACGCAGACGATGGGCACCAGCGACGCGGCCAGCGCCGCCTTGACCTTACGGTTCACCGTTTCATCCGTCTCGCCGAAGTACTGCCGGCGCTCCGAGTGCCCGATGATCACGTGGGAGCAGCCGGCGTCGACCAGCATCGAGGGCGCGACCTCGCCGGTGAAGGCCCCCTTCTCCTCCCAGAAGAGATCCTGAGCGCCGAGGCCCCAGCCCGTTCCGGAAAGCTCCGCCTTCACGGCAGCCAGCGCGGTGAAGGGCGGGCAGAGCACGATTTCCGCCGCCTCGTCCGGGGCGACCAGCCCCTTGAGGCTGCGCACCAGGGCCTGCGCTTCGGCGATGGTCTTGTGCATCTTCCAGTTCCCGGCGATGATCGGTCGGCGTGCCACGTCGGTTCCTCCTGTCTGGTTCAGTCACTTTCCGACCGGCGCCGGGCGGGGCGAGAGGGCCGCCACCCCGGGCAACTCCCGGCCTTCCAGGAATTCGAGCGACGCCCCGCCGCCCGTCGAGATGTGCGTCATTTTGTCGGCGAACCCCAGCTGCTCCACTGCGGCCGCCGAGTCGCCGCCTCCGATGATGGTCGTCCCTTCGACCTGGGAGAGCGCCTGGCACATCGCGAGGGTGCCGGCCGAGAAGGCTTCGAGTTCGAAGACCCCCACCGGGCCGTTCCAGATCACCGTCTTCGCGGCGCAGAGTTCGGCGCCGAAGTTCTCGGCCGTGCGCGGGCCGATGTCGAGGCCCATCCAGCCTTCGGGGATCGCGTTCACCGGCACCACCTGCGCCGGAGCGTCCTCGGAGATCTCCTGGGCGACCACGAGGTCGACCGGCAGCAGGAAGCGGACGCCGCGGCGCTTTGCCTCCTCCATGCACCAGCGGGCGAAGTCGAGCCGGGCCTCGTCAACGATGGACTTGCCCACCTCGTAGCCTTGGGCCTTGAGGAAGGTGTACGACATCCCGCCGCCGATGAGCAGCGCGTCGACCTTGCCGAGCAGATTCTCGATGACCTTGATCTTGTCCTCGACCTTCTTCCCGCCGAGCAGCGCCACGAAGGGCCGCTCGGGGTTCTCCAGCGCCCGCCCGAGGAAAGTGAGTTCCTTCTCGAGCAGGAGCCCGGCGGCGGCCGGCAGGTAGGCGGCCACCCCGGCGGTGGAGGCATGGGCCCGGTGGGCCGCGCCGAAGGCGTCGTTGACGTACAGGTCGGCCAGGGAGGCCAACTCCTTGGCGAAGTGCGGGTCGTTCGTCTCCTCTTCGGGGTAGAAGCGGACGTTTTCGAGGAGCAACACCCCGCCGGGGGGCAGCGCGGCGATCGCCTGGCGCGGCTCCTCGCCGATGCAGTCGGAGGTCTTGACGACCGGCCGTCCGAGGAGCTGCGAGAGGCGCTCGGCCACCGCGGTCAGCCGGAACTCTTCGACCACCTTCCCCGTCGGCCGGCCGAAGTGGGGGCAGAGGATGACCTTGGCCCCGCGCTGCGAGAGATACTCAATGGTGGGCAGCGCCGCCCGGATGCGGCGGTCGTCGGTGATGCGCCCGGCCTCGTCGACCGGCACGTTGAAGTCGACCCGCACCAGCACGCGCCGCCCGGCCGGTTCGAGATCACGCACGGTGAGTTTGTTCACGCCGGTCCCCTCCTGTTCCAAGGTCCGCAGGGCAGCTTAGAGACCCTTGCCGCCGATGTACGAGGCAAGGTCGACCACCCGGTTGGAGTAGCCCCACTCGTTGTCGTACCAGGCGATGACCTTCACGAAGTTGCCGCCGATGACCATGGTGGAGAGGCCGTCGACGATCGAGGAGCGGGCGTCGCCCCGGAAGTCCATGGAGACCAGGGGTTCGTCGGTGTAGCCGAGGATGCCCTTGAGCTTGCCCTCGGCTGCCTCCTTCAAGACGGCGTTCAGCGACTCCACGGTGACCGCCTGGTCCAGTTCGGCGACCAGGTCGAGGGCCGAGACGTCGGGGGTCGGCACCCGCATCGAGAAACCGTCGAGCTTGCCCTTGAGTTCCGGCAGCACCAGCCCGATGGCCTTGGCCGCGCCGGTGGTCGTGGGGATCATCGACATGGCCGCAGCCCTGGACCGGCGCAGGTCCTTGTGGACCTGGTCGAGGATCTTCTGGTCGTTGGTGTAGGAGTGGGTCGTGGTCATGAAGCCGCGGCGGATGCCGAACTTCTCGTGGATGACCTTGGCGACCGGCGCCAGGCAGTTCGTGGTGCACGAGGCGTTGGAGAGGATCTTGTGCTTGGCCGGATCGTACTTGTCCTCGTTGACACCCATGACCACCGTGAGGTCTTCGTTCTTGGCCGGGGCCGAGATGATGACCTTCTTCGCTCCCCCGGTCAGGTGCTTCGCGGCGTCTTCGCCGTTGGTGAAGCGTCCGGTCGACTCGATGACGATGTCGGCCCCGACCTCCCCCCAACGGATGGCCGCCGGGTCCTTCTCGGCGAAAACCCTGACCGCCTTGCCGTTCACGAAGAGCTGATCGCCCTCGCCCCGGACCTCGCCATCGTAGCGGCCGTGGACCGAGTCGTACTTGAAGAGGTGGGCGTTGGTCGCCGCGTCGGTGAGGTCGTTCACCGCCACGAACTCGATGTCCTTACGGTCGAGGCCAGCCCGGAAGACCAGGCGGCCGATCCGCCCAAAACCGTTAATCCCCACTCTAACCGTCATATGCATACCTCCTAGGTTAATCTGCCCGCAATATAGGACTAACTTCACCCATCAACCGTTTGTATATTGGCCCGGTTCATTCACGATTCCTGCTCTTGTTGGAAGGCGCTTCTATTCGGAGTTTTTGGGCAATCTCCGCCAACCTGCGCATCCGGTAATTGATCCCCGACTTGCCGACCGGCGGCGTGACCAGCTCCCCCAACTCCCGCAGCGACGCTTCGGGAAAGGCGAGCCGCGCCTCGGCCGCCTGCCGCAGGGCCAGAGGCAGGTGTTTGAAGCCCAGCCGGGTCCGGATCAACTCGATGTCCTCCAACTGGTCGACGGCGGCCGCGGCGGTCTTCTCCATGTTCGCCGACTCCGCGTTGACCAGCCGGTTGACCCGGTTGCGGACATCCCGCTTGACGCGCACGTTCTCGAAGGCCAAGACCGCAGCGCTCGCCCCGATGAGGCCGAGAAAGCGAACGATCTGGTCGGCCTCCTTGAGGTAGAGCGCGGGTTCCCCCTTCCGGCCGGTCAGGTTGGACTCGAGTTCGAAGGTGCCGAGCAGGCGGGAGAGCGCGGCGAGGTGTTCCTCCTCATCGCCCCCGATCTCGAGATGGTAGCCGCGTTCGGGGTCGGTCACCGAGCCGCGTGCCAGGAAGGCGCCGCGCAGGTAGGCCTTGCGGCAGCAGCGGTGGGCGAGCAGGTCCTCGGGCAAGGCGCGGGCGAACTCGCCGTCCGGGGAGAGGACGCCCAGTTCGTGGAGCAGGTCGGTCACCGGAGCCGAGGGCGGCAGTTCCACCGCGTAGATGTTGTTCTTGCGCAGCCGGGTGCGGCGCCGGACCACCACCTCGGCCTCAACGGCAAAGGCCAACCGGAAAAGCGTGAGCGTCAGGCGGGCCACCGCCGCGTTCTCGCTCGTGACGGTGAGGCCCGGGCTGCGGCGGCCCAACTGGAGAACGCCGGTCAGGCGGACCAGGGCCGCCAGTTCTGCCTTCCGGCAGCAGGGCCGGGATGGGATCAGCCGCGCCAGTTCGTTCTTCGCCTCACTGGAGAAGCCCAATCCTCAAGCACCTCCGCATCCCTAATTGTACCAAACGCTCCCCCGCTCCTTCCCTACCGCCGCCGGAAGCGCCCGACGGGCGGCAGAATTCTTCGTCGCCGTCTGACAGGCTTTGTCATAATTCACAGCAGGTGGCAGAGGTGATCCGGGGGATCGCCGCCGCGGCGGAACGGGAGACGGCGCCGGCGGGGAGCCAGTCGATCAACCGTGCGGTGGCCGACATGGGACGCCGTGGGGCGGACGGTCGAAGGCTTCTCGGGCACCATCCGCTCGCTCGGCGAGCGCTCGCAACAGATCGGCCAGATCGTCGACCTCATCACCGGCATCGCCGACCAGACCTATCTGCTGGCCCTCAACGCGGCCATCGAGGGTGCTCGGGCCGGCGAGCAAGGGCGGGGGTTCGCGGTCGTCGCCGAAGAGGTCCGCAAGCTGGCCGAGCAATCGGCGCAGGCCGCGCAGCGCATTGCCGAGCTGGTCAAGGAGATCCGGGACGATACGGCCCAGGTGGTCGACGCCATGGACCAGGAGAACCAGCAGGTCACCGAGGGAATCGGGGTGGTCAAGGAGGCCGGCGGCGCCTTCCGGCGCCTGGTCGACGGCATCTCCCGCCTCAACGACCAAACGGCCAAGGTGACCGGAGCGGCATAACTCAAGGCGCGGCCCGCGTCGTGGGAATCGTCGACGGCATCACCGGGGCCGCCCGGGAAGCGGCCGAAGGGGCCGGTTCGGTGGCTGCAGGCGTCGAGGAGCAGGTCGCGACGATCGAGGAACTTTCCGCCCTGGCCTCCCGGCTGGCCGGTCTCGCCGACCAGTTGAAGGCAGCCGTGAGGGCCTTCCACGTCTGAGCAGCGGCCTGCGCTAGATGACTTCCAATTCATCCCGTCCGGGCAGCGGCGGATGCGGGGCGTGGGGTTCGGCCTGATACCAGAAGGCGGTGGAGGCAAGGTCGTCCTGCAGCGGGAGATAGCGTTCGTCAGACCTCCACCCCAAGGCCTGGATGGTGACCCGGAGATCGTTCTCGAACCGGATGGGATCCATGACGTGCCAGCGATACATGCCGAAACGCTGCTGGCTATGGTATAGCCCATCGGGCACGATCACCTGAGGCAAGCCGAGAAACGGGGTCGAGAACACCCCATACTGCCCCTGCGGGTGTTCGAAGTTCCAGGCGCCGCCGAAGTAGTCCTCGGTCCCGGTACCGCAGATGGTCGGGAATTCCCCGTCGCCGTCCAGGTAGAACTTGACCTCACCCTCGCCCCACCAGCCATTGTTGTTCGAGCCCCAGGCGAGGTAGGTGCCGACGTAGTGTCCGCGACCCCTCACCCCGTCCAGGATGGTATGCACCTCTTTGTACCGGAGGGGATTGTTCCGCCGCCACTCGGCGTGAAAATAGGCGGCGTCTTCGGGAACCTCGGTCAGGGTGTAGTCGATCTGAAAGTAGAAGTGTACCCGCTCAGGTCCAAGGTTCTCCACAGTCACCCTGGCCGACCTTCGGAAGGGCATTTCCCAGTAGGAGTTCATCCCTCCGGCGGGGTTGACGGCGACCGGCAGCGAGTTCACATTGCAGCGGACGCACCAACCGTTGGCGAAGAAGTCGCCGAACGGGGTCTCCACCGACGGGTTGTCCTCTCCGTCCCAGTAGATGCGCAAGATGAGACTTCGCCAGGCCGAGGGGTGGCAGGTCATCCAGATGTGCTGGAGAGCGCCTGGCCCCTCTATCTCAGCCAGGGTAAAGACGGTGTTCCCTTCGAGGAAGATCGCCGGAGAGACTTTCCAGCCCTGTCCCAACTCCCTGGCGTACCGGGCGCCGGTGCCCTCGACGGCCCTCCCCCCCTGCCCCTTCCCGCCAGTGAAGTTCTCGGCGCTGATCGAGCGGCTCTTGGCGTTCGCAAGCCGCGACAGGTTCCCCAGGCCCAGGCCCAGGCCACTGAATGGCTTCATCGCAACTGCACCTCCGGTCTGTCGGGTCCGGCCGGACTAACGGAGCACCAACGGTTCCACGCCCACCTGCTCGCACAGGGCCACCAGAGCTGCCACGTGGTCTCCGATCGCCGCGTGGGCCGCCTCCAGCCGGTCCGCCGCGCCACGTATCGTGTCGAGATCCCAGACCACGTCTTGGGCCTCGATCACCGTGTGTCCCTCGTCACGAAACCAATCGGCGATGCGGCGCTGGAAGCCCAGACACTCCCACCGCGTCGCCTCCGCCGCCCGCTCCCGCCCGTCGGAGAACGTGCAGATTCCAACTCGCATTCGACGAGCCCCCTTCTTGAATCCGGGTGCACGCTGCGGGCATTCGGCACTCCGGAGAGCCAACCCTCCCGCCCGCCGCATTTAGCCTGGATTTAGCCTGCTCAGAGCCGTTTTCGCCGGAAGGAATGGGGACCCAGGAGAGGAACTACGCGGTGAGAATCTCCGTCCGGCAGGTCCCCTCGCCTTGGGCGGGCGGTTCGCCGCTCAACTTCAAGAGCATCTCGCTCAAAGACTAGGCGGAACTCGAGGTGCGATCGATGGAGTGCGACACGAACGTCGCGCTGGCAAGCTTCGGCACGCGGCCGGCGGTGGATAGCTTCTGGGCTTGGTACCGCGCCTGGCCGGTCAACGACGGCCAGCGCAACGACTTGGACGAGGAGGGCCGCTGGGGTAAGGTGCGGTGGCTGAGTGCGCCCACCGCCGTGCCCCATTGGGTGCAGCTCTTGTTCCCGGGAGAGCAGGTGGTGCACCGCGTCGAAGTCTGGTGGGCCCGGGAGGAGAGCCGGTTCCTGCGTCCACACTGCTTTGAGCTGCAGTATTGGGATGAAGATGCCTGGGCGCCTGTGACGCTCACGACCTGTGAGAGCGCGGCCGACGAGCGGGTGGACCGGCTCAGCTTCGCGCCGGTCCGCACGGAGCGGCTGCGGCTGTGGATGCCGGCCGGGGCCGGCCCCGACAAACACCCCTCGGTGCTGGGGGTGGCGGAGCTCGAAGCCTACAGCGCACAACCGAACCCGGGGCCGCCCTCCCGGGTACCCGTGCTGCCGCCCCGGCAGACCGCCCGGACCAATCCCTGCTTCTTCAACTGGGCGCCGGTGCCGGAGGCCGTGGGGTACCTTTTGGAGTACGGCGCCGACCCCGGCTTCGAACCGGCTGCGACAATCCGGCGGGAGTTGGCCGTCAATCATCATCTCCCGGAAACCACACTGCCCCCGGGCATCTGCTACTGGCGGGTCGCCGCGCGTGGCCCGGCGGCCAGCGGGGACTGGACGGGACCGTGGTCGGAACCAGCCCTGATCGAAGTGGCGGAAGACGTCTTCACCTTCACCCTGCCGCGCGGCTGGGACGAGCCCGCGCAGTGGCAGTCGAGGCACCCGCGCCTCGCCGCCACCGCGGTGGGACGCGACCGCCTTGCGGCGTGGGCCGCCGGCCCGAAAGCTTCGCTCTGGGCCAAGCTCCAGGCGACGCTTGACGGCTCCCTCGCGTACGTGGCGCAGCTGAGCAACATGGCCAGTAAGCCTCCGGAGACGCAAGGAGAGCCGCCCGCCGAGCCTCCTGGATTCACCGATGGTCTGTGGCGGGTGGAGCGTTGGCGGGAGATCCTGGCCGCCGCGGCACAGGTTCTCGACGTGCTGGTCGCCGCCACCTTCGCCTTCTACCTGTCGGGTGAGGAGCGTTACCGTGAATTGGCCAGGCGTTGGCTCCTTCACGCTGCCCAGTGGGATCCGGACGGGCCGACGGGGATAGGCAGCGTCGATCACGCCGCCCACGATGTCCTGGCCGGGCTGGCCACCGCCTACGATCTTCTCTATAACGACCTGACCGTCTCCGAGCGCGACCTGGTGCGCTCAGCGATCACGCGGCGGTGCGAGTCGCTGTACGACTATCTCAACCCCTTCGAGAACGATCCGTCGAACAACCACCCCTGGTTCCACACGACCGCGCTCGGTCTGGGCGCGTTGGCGATCTGGGACGAGGTTCCGGCGGCCGTCGAATGGGTGCGTCTGGCCGCCCGGCTCTACGCGGGCCGCTTCCTCTGCCTGGGCGGACGGGATGGCGATTGGCACGAGGGCAGCAGTTACTGGTCGTATGGCCTCGGCTTCGTCTTCAACTTCTGCGATAACCTGAAGACCGTCACCGGCCTCGACCTGTACCAGCACCCGTGGCTCAAGCGCACGGCCCGGTTCAAACTGTACGTCCACCTTCCGGGCGGCCAGGCGGTCCCCTTCGGCGACCACCACGGCACGCCCCCCAACGCCGAGGATGCCGCCCGGATGCTGCGGCTCGCCTCGGTCTACCGGGACCCGCTCGCGCAGTGGTGGGGCCTCGAAGCGCTGACCCACGCGGAGCCACAGCGCCCAGAACTCTTGGTCTGGCTCTTCCTGTGGTGGGACCCGGCGCTCGCGCCCGAGCCACCCGGAGCGGCGGAGCCGCCGCCGGCCGCGGTCTTTGCAGAGGCGGGCTGGGCCGTTTTCCACACGACCCTGCAAAACCAAGATGGCGTGCACTTCGCGCTCCGCAGCGGCAAGGCGATGGAGACCGGGGCGAGCCACACCCACGCCGACCTCAATCATCTCGTTCTGAGGGCAGGCGGCGAGGACCTCCTGCTCGACTCCGGCGTCTACGACTACTACGGTAGCCCCCATTTCGCCCAGTGGTTCACCCAGACCCGGGCCCACAACACCATCCTGGTCGACGGCGCGGGGCAGGGCGCCAACGCGGCCGGCGCCGGCGGGGCGATTACCGGATTCCTCCATACGGGGACCTTCGACTACGTGGTAGCGGAAGTTGGGCCGGGAGCCTATCCAGGGCGGCTGGAGATGTTCCGCCGACATGTCCTGTTCCGGCGGCCGGCCGCGGAAACCGCTGGAGGCGCAGACGACCTCGGCTGGTTCCTCGTCTTCGACGAGGTGAAAGGCCTTGAACCGTTAGGCGTGCAGTGGCTGTGGCACACCTCGGCGGAACCGGAGCTGTTCCCAGGAGGGCTCAGGTTCCGCCGGGGCAGCGCCGGGCTCTGCATGAGGTTCCTGCCGGCGGCCGGCCTCGCCACCGAGATCAGCCACGGCTTCCCGCCCGGCGCAGAGCCCGAACGTCCGGTTCCCGAAGAGTGGCACGTCGCGCTGCAGCCGGCCGCCCGGCAAGACCGGTTCGCCCTGGCGACGCTCCTCCTCCCCTTCCGAGCCGGCGCCCCTTGCCCCTCCGGCCCGCCGGACCGGGACGTGTTCGCCGTCCGGCCCGCCGGCGAGACCTCGCTGCAGGTGGCTGGTTGGGAGACAGACGGGCTCTTGTTCGCCGCCACCGGTGCGCCGGCGTCCTGGTTCGCCGCCGGCGCGACGCGGGTCCGGCACGGCGGTCCAGACGGCTGCACCTGCCTTGAGGCCGACTCACCGGTCTCCCTGGCCGTCTGCCCCGGCGCTACGGGACTTCAGGCGGCTGTAATCACTCCGACCGACGTATGCCTCAGCCTGCGGGCACGAACCGGGGAGATGCTTCCCTTCCGTCTCTCGGCCGGCACGCACCGCCTGGAGGTCTAGGAAGGCCCGTCAAACCACCTCACCGAAAGGCCGAAGGAGTGACACGACATGTCTGGGCAGATGGTCGCCCCGCTTCCCCGCCCCGCCGACTTTGAGGCCTACTGGGGTCTGGTAAAGGAAGAGTCCCGCGCCTACCGTCTCGAGGCCACTATTGAACCGGTGGACCTCGCCGGGCTGGCCTTCGTTGCCGGCGTACAGAGCTTCAAGGTTCGGTTTACCGCCCCGGACGGAGTGGTCGTCGGCGGGTTGGCCCAGCTCCCGCTCTCACCGCAACCGGCCGGGAACCTCCCAGGGCTGGTCTACTTCGCCGGGTACGGCGGCGAGCTGGTTTTGCACCAGGACTTCGTCACGCAAGGCTTCGCGGTCTTCGACTTCAGCCACCGTGGCATGAAACTTGGCTCCACCAATTGCGACCGCGATAATCCCGTGCCGCTGTCGATCCGAGGCGTGGAAAGCAAGGAGACCTACGTCTACCGGGACATCTACCTGGAGTGTCTGCTGGCGCTAAAGTTCCTCCGCAACTCCGGCTGGGTCGACTCCGCCCGCGTCGGGGTGATGGGCATGAGCCAGGGTGGTGCGCTGGCCACGGGCGTAGCCGCGCTGGACGGCGAGGTGAAGGCCTTGGCTGCCGATGAGCCGTGGATGTGCCACTTCGCCAACCAGTTCGCGAACGGGGTCGGCTCGGGCGACTGGCGGCCTCTCCTGGCAAAGCGGCCGGAGCTGGAAGGCGCGGTCCGCAAGACCCTGGCCTACTTCGACACGCTCTCCTTCGCGCCGGACGTCCGCTGCCCCGCCCTGGTCGGCTTGGGCCAGGCCGATACAGTCTGCCCGCCCGAAGGGATCCGGGAACTCTTCCACCGGCTGCCGGCGGAGAAGTCGCTGCTCGAGATCCCGGCGCTCGACCACCGGCGTTCGGCGCTCTGGCGCCAGCAAGCCGTGGCCTGGATGAAGTACTGGGTATAGCCGACTCAATCAAGCAGGCAACGAGAGAGGGTGACGGGCATGCCGAAGATCGTTTTCATCGGCGCGGGCAGTCTCGGTTTCGCGCGCGGCCTCGTGCGCGACCTTCTTACCTTCCCCCGCTTGCGTGAGTCCACACTTACTCTGGCGGATATCGACCCCGAGCGGCTGGACTTCGCGGCCCGGGCCGTGCGCCGCATCGTCGAGCTGGGTGGCTACCCGGCCAAGGTCGAAGCGACCATGAACCGGGCCGAGGCCCTGGAGGGCGCGGACTACGTGCTCTGCACCATCCTGGGGGCCGGGTCGAGGTCTGGCGCCACGACATCGAGATCCCCAAGGCGTTCTACCAGGAGGAACTCGTTCGCAACGAGATGTTCCTCCATCTGGACTACTACGTCACGGAATCCAGCGGGCACAACTCGGAGTATAACCCCTGGTTCCGCAAGCGGCCCGATCTGATCGAGCGCTACTGCCGGCCGGGCACCGGCTGGAACCCTGGTGAGCACGCCTACCTCCTCAGGGAGTACGAAAAGGCCGAGCACACCTGGCGGGACGAAGCCAGGAAGTGGTTCGCCCAGGAGACGCCCATCCCTCACCGGAGATCCGCGCCTCGTCTTCCAGGCCATCGCCCACGATCCGTTGACCGCCGCGGTGCTCTCCTTGGCCGAGATCAAGGAGATGGTCCAGGCCATGTTCGACCGGCACCGCGACCACCTGCCCCAGTTCAAGACCGTGAAGGTCGGCTGAGGCCGGCTGCTGGCCCAATCCTGGTACCACGGGATACTGGCAGCGGCATAACGATTCCACTACCCAGGGAGTAGGTCTCGTACACCGAGCCCTGCCGGGTAGGCGGCGCACGACGTGGTGGCGTTGGTGCTGGGGTTGCTGTCGTCGGCCGGAGGAGCCGGGAGGGTTGCTTGAATGGGCGGGGTCTGCTACACCAGGGACTCTCTGGAGACTCTCAAGACATTCGGCCGAGGGGTTGCCGTGTCGCTGTGTGACAACTGGCTGCAGTCCGTGGTAGGCAGCGAGAGCAGCTTCTGATCGCAGGGCCCAGTGCCGGCCTGGTGATGGGCTTGCAGCGCTTCCGCGGCCAGTCGAGCCGTCCGCCGGGCCAGGTCGCTGATGCTCAAACGTTCGAAACCACGGACGTAGGTGTGGAGCAGGTCCTGGAACGGCGCTGTCCAGTGGGGCGGAATGCCCCCCGCACCGAGGATCAGTCCGATTGCAGAACCAGCGGTCGCCCCGTTGCAGTCGGTGTCCAAGCCGCTCATCACGGCGATGGCGATGGTCCGGGTGAAGTCCCCGCCCCCGTGCAGCAGCGCCGCCACCGTCAGGGCGGCGTTGTTGATCGTGTGAACTCTGTGGTAGTGTCCATACTCCGCCATGATCCGCTCCCAGGTGCTTTCCCAATCGGCATCCTGCTCGCACCAGGTGAGCGTGTTCCGGATCGCCTCGGAGAAACGTGAGCGCGCCGGGATCTCGGACAAGGCGATCTCCACCAGGGCGCGTACATCACGTTCAACGTAAGCGGCGGCCAGCAGCGCGGCAAAGAACATCTCCCCGTAGATCCCGTTGCGGCTGTGAGAGATGACGGCGTCGCGGTAGGCGAGGGTGGCCGCCAGCTCGGGTTGGCCGGGAGCCACGTAGCCCCAGATGTCGGCGCGGATCTGAGCTCCAATCCACTCACTGTAAGGGTTGTCGGCCTGTCCTGACGCCGGGGGCAGGATTCCCCGTTTGAGGTTGTTCAGCGCAACCTCCTCCGCGGTGCAGGCGACCGGCAGGTGGTCCACCCACTCCCCGCCCAGCGCGTCGCTCGTGAAGTCAAAGCCGTGTTCCTCCAGCGCGTGCAGCCCGATGACCGTGTACGCCAGGTCGTCGTCCGCGGCGACGGAGGTTATCTGATCCTTGAGGAAGGCTGCGACGGGAAAGCCGTACTGCTCGCGCGCTTTGGGCACGGCGCGGAAGTAGTCCGTCAGCTGGTAGTCCTCGAGCTGCTCCGCCCACTCCCGGATCGCCTGCCGGTTCCACCCCTCGACGGGCACTCCCAGCACACAACCGGCAGACCGTCCCAGCCAGGCACCGAGACACTTCTGCACCAGTTCCGGTTCGGAAAGGTCGCAACGTAAACGGCGCGGGCCCGCCGGACGGGCGTCCCTGATCTCGGCGAGTGTCTCGGGCTCTGAGTAGGGAAAGTTAGCGGGAGACTCAAGGCCAGATAGATCGGCGATGCCCGCCGCCACGGCCTCTTCCACCCGCTGTCGGATGGCGTCCACCTCCGCACCCTGCTCCGCCTTGAGGGTAACCCAGTCTTGGAACAGCTCTGCCAGCTCAGGCCAGTTACGATCCTTCAACCCGAACGTCTCCTCCCAGCAAGCAACTGCTGCAAACAGCAGCAAGGTTTCACGAAAGGGCCTTGGCGGGGAGAGGCGCCCGTTGAGCAAGTCAACGCGCGCCTCCCGCTTAACCTCCGCGCTACCTTACTGCTCGAAGTAGGTCCCCTTGATGAACTCGTACACGTTGTCGTAGTAGACCTGCCGCTTGTGCGCATCCTTGCTGTAGGCGGCGTTGCGCAGGTCCTTGGTGTTCTGGTAGTAGGCGACCACCGCGTTCTTCATATAGCCATACTTGGCGCCCGCGTTCAGGTAGTCGATCCACTTCTGTTCCTCAGTGTCGCGCTCGAACCAGTGCTTCTCCACCTCGATGCCCTGGCCGGTCTGGGCGGCGATGTCGGCGATCGACTTGAGCCTAACCTTGTCGACGTCAGCGAACATGTAGTTCGGCTGCACCATGGAAGCGTCGAAGCCCAGGCGCTTCCAGTCAAGGAACCCTTCCGCGTGGGCGAAGGGGATCCAGAAGAGCTTGTACCCGGCCTGGTGGACGACGTCGGCCGCCATCTGGATCGCCCGCTCCTCGGTGTCGGTAGCCATGTAGGGCACGGACTCCCGGTGCCACCAGAAGCCGATCAGCTCGAGGTTGTCGAGCTTGGCTTCCTTCCACCGCTTGGTCAGCAGGTCGAGATACCACTTCGTGATCGCCGCCCGGTTCCTGAGCTGCTCTTCCACGCCGGCGGAGGCATCGATATTCTCGGAGACGCCGTCGCCGTTCACGTCGCCGAAGTCCTTCTGGTAGGGGTTGGTGTACAGAAGGTCGAGGATGACCTTCACCTTGTGTCCGGGATCCTTCCGCTCGACCTGCGCGTCGGCGACGGCCTGGTTAAGGGCGTCGAGCTGGAAGCCCGGCTTGAAGAGGATATCGGCGAATTCCAGCCAGTCGGCCATGTTGGCCGGCTTGGCCTTCGGCGGCGCGGCTACGAAGCTCCGCCCCGAGCTGGTCGAACCCTGGCACGGGATCATGATCGTATCGAACATCCAGTCTTTGGCCTTGTTGTTCTCGTCGATGTAGACCACGTACGGCCGATAGTCCTGCTTGACCCAGGTTGTCACCGCCGGATCCTTGTAGAAGCCGGCGTAGAGGAGCACGATGTGGTGAGCGCCGCCAGCCTCCGGCGCCCCCGGCTTCAGGTAGCCGACCGACTCCTTGGTCGGCGGCGGAGTGCCCTGTAGACGGGTGGCGGCCGGTGAGACGGCCTCCTCGCCCCAGACCTCGAATTCGTCGATCATCACGTGAACGTCGACCGGCAGGCTGAGCTTCACGTATCGGCCCACCACGTTCAGCCCGGCCAGCTCATACTTCTGGATCTGCGGGCCCTCGACCGTCAGGCTGACCTTGGATTCGACCGTGCCCAGCTCGGCGAAGTTCTTCCCGTCGTTCGAGACGGCGTAGGTGACGCGACGGGGAAAGTAAACGCCCACGCCTTTCTGGTGCAGCCAGGAGGAGACCAACCGGTGGATGGTCCGTTCCTCTCCCAGGTCGAGGATGATGTTGCGTCCGCCCTGGCGCGTGAAGATCTGCCAGGCCATATGGTCGTACTGGGGCGCCCCGTACTCCCCGTCGGTCAATTCGTTATCGACGTCGGGGTAGTTCCACTGCATCTTCTCGAAAGCCGGGTCGGGCACCAGAGCCTCGATCTTGTACGTCTTCTTCAGCGCCAGGTTGACGTCGGCCGCGGCCGCGACCGGCGCCAAGGCGGTCAAGGCCAGGATGACCACGCCCATGAACAGAGTGCCCCGGACCAACCACAGTCTCCTCAGGTACAAGTCTCTCTCGCCTCCTCTTGTTCGGTGAAGGTGGCCAGCGGGGGGCGCTTAGGGCGTGGCGCCCGGCGCCTCCCGCCAGATGTCCCAGCCCCGGGTGACGACCCACTTCGTGCCCTTGGCCACCGGCGCCGGCCCCTTGTTGGAGAAGCTGGCGTAGTAAAGTTTCACCTGGCTGGCGCCGATGTCCCAGACCCGGGTCCGGTCGGCGGTGTACTTCCAGTCCAAGACCGCCGCCCGGTCTTCGATCCAGGCGCGGGTCCGCACACTGGGGTCTTCATCGCCCCAGAAGGTGGTCTCGGTGGTGTCGACGAAGCCGTAGAACTGGTTCGTGGTCTGACCTGGTCCGGGCACGCTGTAGGTCTTGGGATAGCCGGCGAAACGCCAGTAGCGCCCGTACGTCTTGCTGATGGGATACATCGCCGGATACCCGATGTCCAACCAGAGATCCTGCAGCCACTCGGTGGTGGTCGTAAGCTGCAGGCCGTTGGGGACGACCTCATACAGGCGGGTGATCGCCGCCACGTCGCCGTCCATGTTGCTGTTCACCAAGTGGGTATCTTCCTGGATCTGCACGCGCCTAAAGGTGCGCTCCCGGCCCACCGGGAGCTTCTTCAGGTCGATGCGTTCCCCATCGCCGATCAACGTTAGGGCAACCAGGTCCTCGTTGCCGTGGTTGCCGCCCATCCACTCCATCGCGCCCGACTTGACTGGTCCCCCGTGGTAGACGTATTCCCAGTCGGTGCCGCCTCCGGCAATCTGCCGCCGGTTGATCATCGTCGTGGTCGGCTCCTTCTCGGAGTTGTCGGCAAGAGCCAGCCAAAAGATGTTCCAGGTGCCCCAGTCCTTGAGCGAGAACGACCAGACGACTTGCTCGCGCTCGTTGAATTTACTGATGACCTGGAACTCTTCCTTGGAGAGCTTGTGCACCAGGTAGGTGCGCTCGCCGACCGTATCCGGCACGGCGGTGGCCGGCAGGGGCGGTGCGCCGGCGGCCAGGACCTGACCCGCACTCATTAGGACCGCCAGCAGCAAACCCACGATTGTCCCGATCTTCATCGTCACAGGTCCCTCCTTCGCTTGGTTCCAGTCCATCACAGATTCATTCCGGCGTCCACCAGATGGCGGCGGAGCTCGGTTCCCTCCAGTTGACGAGGCGTCACTCCCCGCCGGGCGGCAAGGGCGGCCGCCGTGCCGGCCGCCTGCCCGAGCGCCCGCACGGGCAGTTGGGTCCGCACCGAGGACTGGGCCTCGAACGTGGCCGACAGACACCGTCCGGCCACCAGAAGGTTCTCCAGCCCGCGCGGCAGGAGGCAGCGGTAAGGTATCTCGTAGAAGGCGCCCGGGTCCAGGTGCGCGACGAGCGTGCCGCCGGGAGCGCCTGGCGTGGCGGCGTGGATGTCCACCGGATAGTTGTTGCGCGCCACGGCGTCGGGGAACTTGCGGGCCTCTCGAATATCCTCCAGCGTCAAGACGTAGTCGCCAAGGATGCGCCGGGACTCCCGCACCCCGACCATGGGCGCCACGCCCACCAGGTAGGCGTCTTCGCACCCGGGCAGGTAGGCGCGGCAGAAGGCGACAATCCGGCGGACGGCCCGGCGCCCCACCACCTGGGCCAAGCTGAGGTCGCGAACGTCGGTGGCGTCGACCCGGCCGGTGATCCGGGGGCAGTTGAACGAAAGTTCCCCTGGCCGGCCCGGCACCGAGAAGACCTGGAAGTAGTCGCCGTCCTCCTCGGCCAGCACGCCGTCGGTGACCGCTTGACGGAAGAGCGGCTCGAGCGCGTCGCCTCTCCCCCAGATCATCGCGCCCTCCAGCAGCGGGGGTGTCTGGCCCAGGAATGCGCCGAACCGGCCTAAGTTGACGTTGCCCAGGTGGAAGCGGAGAGACATCGCCTGGCGCCGTCCGCCCGCCTCCGCGCCATCCACCAACGCCGCCCCGGCTCGGGCCGCCACATCGGCGTCGCCCGTCGCGTCAACCACCACCTTGGCGGCCACCGTCTGCCGTCCCGACTTGCTTTCGAAGAACAAACCTTGCACTGCCTGCCCGTCGACAACCGGTCCGACCACCCAGGAGTGATACAGGAGTTCGACTCCCGCCTCCAGCGCCAGGTCTTCGAGCACGAACTTCAGCGCTTCGGGATTGAACCATCCGTCGTTGCCGCTCCGGTCCCGGCCGGCATTCCCTTCGGCGGCGAGCCGCTGCCGGATCTCGGCGCTGATGCCGGTGACCAGGGGTTGCCCGTCTACGTGCGCCGTCATGAGCGGAGAGACCAGCCCCGCCGTGGCCGTCCCACCCAGGAAGCCGTACTGCTCGAGCAGGAGCACGCTGACTCCCTTGCGGGCCGCGGCAATCGCGGCCACCGCGCCGGCGGTGCCACCGCCGGCCACCACCACGTCGTACTGTCCGGCGGAGAACTCCCGACCACCCTGCACTGCCTGGGCCATCTCAGCCACCTTCCCGTCGTCCCCCGGTCTTACAGCATGGCCTTCAGCTTGGCCAAACTCCGCTCCACGCCGGCACGCGGGTCGCCGGTTCCCTCGTATTCCAGCGAGAGGAACCCCGTGAACCCCGCTTCTCGGAGGGATCTGAGAATCAAGTCAAACCGCACCTCTCCCTCGCCCACCACGGTGCCGGTGTACCGCTCGGGTCCGGTGGACGCGAAGGACGGTCCCTGATGGTCGGGGCCGACTTTGCGGAAGTCCTTGAGGTGAACGTGGGCGATCTTTCCCTTGAGGGCAGCCACGGCAGCGTGGGGCTCTTCGCCGACCAGCAGGAAGTTGGCGGTATCGGCGGTGGCGCGCAGCGCCGGCGAGTCGATCTCCTCGATCAGGTCGATGACCTGGGCGCTGCGCCCGGCAAAGAGGCCGTGATTCTCCAGCGCCAGGGTGACGCCCCGCTGCTCGGCATAGGCGGCCGCCTCCGCCAACCCTTCCCTGATCCAGTTCCGCGCCGTCGCGAACGGGAGATCGTCCTTGGCGTTGCCGCTGAAGACCCGGAGAATCCCGGTCCCCAGTTCGCAGGCGACGTCCACGCCGTGCTTCACGCCCGCCAACTGCGCAGCTCTTTCTCCGGTGTCGGCCGTCACGAAATCGTTGCCGATGGCGTACGCGGCGATGGCCAGACCTTCCGCGGCGGCCGCCGCCCGAACCTCGGGAACCTCCCGCGCCTCGTCCCGCCAGAAACAGTCCAGCACCTCAACTCCATCGAGGCCCAGCGTTCCGGCGAACCGGATAAACTCTACCGTGGAGAGCTTCCCGGCGAAGGCCTCCTTCTCCAGGCTCCACATGCTAAGCCCAACACGCATGCTGCGTCTCTCCTCTACCGCCCGGCCTTCTGGCAGGCGGAACTCAGGTCGATCCGGCGGCCGCTGGCCGCGGACTCGTAGGTGGCAAGCGCGGCGCGCAGGCCCGCGATCCCTTCATCAGCGCCGGTAAGCGGCGCTTTGTCTTCCCTGAGGCATTCGACGAAGTGAGCCATTTCGGCGGTCCATCCTCCGCCCTGGCAATCGACCGGCTGCACCCAGCCCTTCGGCCCGGCGCCGGTCCCCTTCTCCGTGTACACCTTCAGCGGTGTGGTATAGTCGATGACCAGCGAACCTTCGGTCCCATAGAGCTCGACGCCGAGGATCCCCTCCAGGCTGCTCCAGCTGACCTCCATGTACCCGACTGCCCCGCTCTCGAACCCGTAGATGCCCAGCGCAGTGTCTTCCACCTGAATCGGCTTCTTGACGTTGGCGACGGTCCCACTCACCGAGACGATGTCTCCCATGAAGTAGCGCATGAGGTCGATGGCGTGAATGCCCATGTCCAGCAAGGCTCCGCCGCCCGCCCGCACCGGATCGAAGAACCAGTCGGTCTTGGCCGACCAGGAGTTGTATGGCCCGTCGTGGGCGAACCGGCAGCGGATGATCAGCGGCTGCCCGATGACCCCTTCCTCAAGGAGTCGTTTGGCCACCTGGTTATGCTTGAAGTAGCGGTGGGTGAACCCGACCATCAGCTTGACCCCTGCCCGCTCGGCGGCGGCCTTCATCCGGGCGGCCTCTTCCACGGTGACCGCCATCGGCTTTTCGCAGAGCACGTGCTTGCCCGCTTCCGCGGCGGCGATCGCCATCTCGGCATGGAGGTAGTTGGGGGTGCAGATGCTCACCGCAGCGAGGTCCGGCCGGGCTACGAGTTCCCGCCAATCCGAGTAGGTCTCCCCCACGGAGAAGCGTTCAGCCATCTCCGCGAGCCGCCTGGGGTCGATGTCTGCCAGAGCCGCGATCTCAACGTCTTTCAGCCGGGAATAACCGTCAAGGTGGCAGTGCTCCGCGATAGCCCCCGCCCCAATCACGCCGACCTTGATCTTAGCCTGTTCCTCCATCATGCCATCTCCTCCGTCTCTCTGCCCGGCTCCCCGGTGGTCAGACTCTGTGGCAGGCCACCTGGTGCCCGGGGGAGATCTCTTTGAGTTCAGGTGCATCCGTCTTGCATCTTTCGTCCGCCAGCCAGCAGCGAGTGCTGAACCGGCAACCCTGAGGCGGATTCAGCGGGCTGGGCACTTCGCCGCTCAGGACGATGCGGTTCGCCCTGTCGGAACCGCCGCCACTCCGGATCCGCGGCACTGCCGAAAGCAGCGCCTGGGTGTACGGATGGGCCGGGTGGAGGTACATGTCTGCGGTGGGGCCGATCTCCATTATCCGCCCGAGGTACATGACGGCAACGCGGGTGCTGATGTGTTTCACCACCGCCAGGTTGTGGGCGATGAACAGGTAGGTCAGGCCGAAGTTCCGCTGCAGTTCGTCGAGCAGGTTCAGGATCTGCGCCTGGATCGAAACGTCCAGAGCCGACACCGGCTCGTCGAGCACGATGAACTTCGGCTTGAGCGCGAGGGCCCGGGCGATACCAATCCTCTGCTGCTGCCCGCCGCTGAACTCGTGCGGGTAGGCGCCGGCCTGGCGGGTGGGGACACCCACCATCTCCAGAAGGCGCATTGCCTCCGCCTGCCGCTCCCGCGGAGTGCCGATCCCGTGGATGCGCAGCGGTTCGGCCACGATCTGGCCGACGGGCATGTGCGGGGGGAGCGAGGCGAGCGGATCCTGGAAGACGATCTGCATCTTCTTGCGGACCTCGCGGAGCCGCCGGGGGTTCAGCCGGCACACGTCCTCCCCGTCGATCAGCACCTGGCCGTCGGTGGGCTCGTTGAGCCTCAAGACGGCCCGAGCGCAGGTCGACTTGCCGCTGCCGCTCTCCCCAACCATCCCGAGAGTCTCCCCGGTGTTAATGTCGAAGCTCACGTCGTCGACGGCCTTGAGGACCGTCCGGTCTTTGCTGAAGTACTGTTTCAGACCTTTGACCGAGACCAGAACCTGGCTCATGCCGAGATCTCCCCTTCCTGGACGCGCCAGCAGGCCACCGCGTGATCGGGCAAGTGTTCCGCCAGAACCTGCTCCCGCCGGGAGCACTCCGGAGTGGCCAGGGTGCACCGGGGATGGAAGCGACAACCGGAAGGCGGATCCATCAGATTCGGCGGCGCGCCGGGGATCGGTTCGATGCGTTCACGCTCTTCATCGATGTCCACCGTGGAGTTGAGCAGCCCCCGGGAATAGGGGTGAAGCGGCCGGGCCAGGAACTCCGCCATCGCCGCCGTCTCAACCACGCGTCCGGCGTACATGACCATGACCCGGTCGCAGAATTGGGCGGCCACGCCGAAGTCGTGCGTAATGGTGATCACCGACGTTCCGTACTCATCTTTGATCCGCCGGATCAGGTCGAGAATCTGCGCCTGCACGGTCACGTCCAGCGCGGTGGTGGGTTCGTCGGCAATCAGGAGCTTGGGCCGGCAGGCGATCGCCATCGCGATCATCACTCGCTGCTTCATCCCGCCGCTGAACTGGAAGGGGTACTCCCCTACCCGCTGGGCCGGAGAAGGAATCCCCACCTGATCGAGCAGCTCGATCGCCGCCCGCTTGGCCTCCCGGCGGTCGCAGACGCCGTGCCAGAGGAAAGGCTCCATGAGCTGCTGTCCGATGGTGAGGGTCGGGTTCAGGGAGGTCATCGGATCCTGAAAGACGACCCCGATCTCCTTGCCCCGCACCCGGCGCATCTCCTCACGCGAGAGCTTGAGCAGGTCACGCCCGCCGAAGATGGCTTCGCCGCCGACGACCCGCCCCGGTTTGCGGATGAGGCCGATCAGCGAGAGGACGCTGACGCTCTTCCCGGAGCCGCTTTCACCGACGATCCCCAGGCTCCCCCCCGTACCCAGGGAGTAAGAGATGCCGTCGACCGCTTTGACCACGCCCTCCGGGCGGGGAAAGTGGGTTTTCAGGTCTCTGACTGCCAGTAGTTCGCTCATCATCTTTACCCCCTACTCCTTCGGGTTGAGCGCGTCGGCCAGCCCATCGCCGAGGTAGGTGAAGGCCAGGAGCGTCAGACCCAGGGTCGCCGCCGGGAAGACCAGGAGGTGGGGGAAGGTCCGGATGGCGCTCTTGTAAGCGTCGATCAAGGCGCCCCAGCTCGGCATGGGGGGAGCCACGCCCATGCCGATCAGGCTCAAGGCCGACTCGATCATGATGTTGCCGGGGATGCCCAGCGCCAGGGTGACGATGATGGGGCCCATGGCGTTCGGCAGGATGTAGCGGCGCACGATGTCCCAGCCGCCGGCGCCGTTCGCCCGGGCGGCTTCGACGTACTCCATCTTCTTCAGTCGCATGACCTCGCCGCGCACGATCCGGGCCAGGCCGGTCCAGCGCGTCACCCCGATGGCGAGGAAGATCACGAAGAGACCCCGCCCCATCACCGCCACGAGGATGATGTTGAAGAGCAGACTGGGAAAGGCGAACATGATGTCGGTGAACCGCATCAGGAAATTATCCACCTTGCCTCCGAGGTACCCCGCGGTCGCCCCGATGGCGCTCCCCACCACGAAGGTCACGACCTCCGCCAGGATGGCGATGGTCAGGGCGTTCCGCAGGGCGTAGATCAACCGGCTCAGCATGTCGCGGCCCAACTCGTCGGTGCCGAACGGGAACTGGAGGCTCGGCTTCTCCCAGGCGTGGTCCCAGTGCGTCTCGTCGTACCGGTAGGGGGCAATCCAGGGCGCCAGAGCAGCTACCAGCAACAACAGGACCGCCAGGATGCCACCGACGAGCGCCGGGCGGTTCCGCCGAAACTTGCGGAAAGCCCGTGCCCAGGTGCCCGCGCCCGTGGCCGGAGAGACTGCCTGCGGTGGGTCGGCCGGCCGGCGGAGGGTGGGAGCAGTTGCAGCCTTCATTCTCTATCCCCTCACTTTCCGTGGCGGACCCGCGGATCGAGGAATCCGTAGATCACGTCGACCAAGAGGTTCATCATCATTACGACGAAGGCGAAGAAGGTCACCGAGGTGACCAGCATCGGATAGTCGCGCTCGAGCGCCGCGTCGGCGAAGAACGAGCCGAGGCCCGGCACCCCGAAGAACCGCTCGACCAACACGCTGAAGATCATCAGGTAGCCCAACTGCGGGCCCAGGACGGTAACCAGCGGGATAAGCGAGTTCCGCAGGGCGTGCCCGAGGATGACCGCCTTCTCCGAACCACCCTTGGCCCACGCCGTCCGGATGTAGTCCTGTTTGAGCGTCTCGACCAGGCTGGTGCGGATGTAGCGGACCACGCTGGTGAGCGGCGCAAGGCTAAGCGCCAGCACAGGCATGATCCAGTTGTACCAGTGCCCCCAGCCGAACGTTGGCAGCACCCTGAGCCACAGGCTGAAGATCAAGAGAAGGAAGACCGCCACGACGTAGTTGGGGATGACCACCCCGAGCATCGAGATGAAGGTGATCAGATAGTCGATCCAGGTGTTCTGCCGGAGAGCCGCGTATATTCCAAGGGGCAGCCCGACGATCAGCGCGACCAGCGTCGCCAGCAGCGCCACTTCGGCGGAGACCGGGAAGCCCTTTGCGATCAGGTCCTCGATGTTGGTGGTCGGGTACTTGAACGACGGGCCAAATTTGAAGCGGACCGCGTTCACCACAAAGGTTACGTACTGCCGCCACAAGGGCTTGTCGAGCCCGTAACGTTCGTCGAAGGCCGATTGGATCTGCCTGATCGCCGTGACGTCACCGCCTAGCTGGTCCGGCCGCATGATGACGTTCAGCTCGAGAAAGTTCCCGGGCGTCAAATGCATCAGCCAGAAGGTTACGCCCGAAATCACCAGCAGCGAGAGCGCGATGAAGCCCATGCGTTTGATCACGAACTGAAACATGAGGAACTCCCCTTACCAGCCCTGGATTTGGATGATCCGGGTCCGGTTACGCGAACCGGACCCGGATCCCGGCCGCGCCGGTGCTACTTGGCGACGGAGACGGTCTTGAGGTAAAGCGGAAAGCCAACCCGGAACGGGTTCTGCACGAGACCCTTGACGTACGGCTTCACGACCCACTTGTTTACCCCGTAAAAGAGCGGGATGATCCAGGCTTCCTTCATCCTGATGTCCTCGGCTTTCTGGTAGAGGGCGGTTCGCTTGGCGGGGTCCTTCTCTTTGACCGCCGCCTCGACCGCCGCCTTGAATTCCTGGGACGCCGGAGAAGCCTTGGTCAGGATCTCCTCGATCCTCTTCTCCATCTTCTTGACGGCCGCGTCGTCGTTCCGCTGGGCGGCCGCCGGGATGTCGAGGCGGCGCAGGCGATCGTACTCCGCCCAGTCGGCGCTCTTCAGGCCCCCGTAGCTGATCATCTCCTGAACGTTGACCGCGCCGAGGTAGGCCTTGAGGTCAGGGTACGGAATGGCCATCGCGTTGTAGGCAAAGCCGACCCAGTCGCCCTTCTGGAGTTCGACCGCCTGCTTGTTGTAGAGGCCCCAGTCCTTGTTGTCCAGCTTGACCTTGATGCCAAGGTTCTTCTGGATTTCGTCGGCCACGCCCAGCGCGCCCGGCGTCGGGGTCGGCCCGGTGAGGATGTAGAGCGTGGGGAAGCCCTTGCCGTTCGGGTAGCCGGCCTCCGCCAGCAGCTTCTTGGCCTTGGCCGGGTCGTAACGCAGGCCTACGTTCTTGCTGTACCCAGGGATGACCGGCGTGAACAAGCTGTTGGCAGCCTTCCAGGTCCCCTTGTAGGCGATCTTGGCGATCTTGTCCCGGTCAATGGCCATGGAGATGGCCTGGCGCACTCGTACGTCGTCCAGCGCGGGGTTCTCGCTGTGCAGCCACTTGATCCACTCCGTGGTGGTCACAGGGACCTCGCGGAGTTCCTTCTTCAGGATGGGATCGCTTTCGGCCAGGGCCAGGTCGTTGGCCCCGACAAGCGCCATGTCACGCTCGTCGTTCTGGTAGGCGATAACCTCCTGGAGACCCTGGCCCACGTTGACGATGACCCGGTCGAGCGCCGGCCGTTTGCCCCAGTAGTTCTTGTTCCGCACCAGCACGATCTCCGTGTTTGGGCTGTAGGACTGCACTACGAAGGCTCCGTTGCCAACGAAGTTCTCGGGTCTCCACCAACTTGCCCCGTACTTCTCGATCACCTTGCGCGGCACCGGGAAGAACGCCGGCAGCGCGAGCGTGGCTGGGAAATCGGGCGCCGGCTCAGCAAGGGTCACCTCGAGGGTGTAGTCGTTAACCACCTTGATGCCGAGCTTCTCGGCGTCGGTGAGCTTGCCGGTCGAGAACTCCTTGGCGTTCTTGATGTACCAGATCCCTGGATCCACACTCATCACGTTGGTCGCGGGATCGAGCAGACGCGTCCAGGAATACTTGAAATCCTGGGCCGTGATTTTGTCGCCGTTCGACCACTTGACATCGTCCCGCAGCTTGAAGGTGTAGACCAGACCATCATCGGAGACGGTCCAGCTCTTCGCGATGTTCGGGACGACCTTGAACTTCGCGTCGAACTGCGTCAGTCCCTCGAACAGAGCGATCATGTCGAGCCACTTTCCCTGGGTATGGTACTGGGGATCAAGCGTGGGGATCGGCCCGAAGTGCCAGAAACGGAAGACTTGCTCGCCAGCCACGACTTGTGTGGCCAGCAACAGGGAGACCAGGACCAGAGATAGCACTAGAATCCGCCGGAGTCGCAACACTGTCAATTCCTCCTTCGACTCAACTTGTCAAACAGCTCTTGGAGAAGACTCCGTAGCCCTAGCTCATGATCGCCTCCCGGTCGCAGGCGACGGCCGAGGAGAGAAGCACCTGTCCCCGCCCGTCCGTGAGATAGGTCCCTCCCGCCGCGTGCATGTAGGAAACCCTGCCCTCACGCTGTCGCAAGACCACCAGACGCGCCTGCCAGACCACCTCTCCACCGGAAGCGTGGGCCACCAGCCGAGCCGGGGAGCCCGCCCCCGGTTCCTGCGCCAGAATGAGATCCTCGGTCCCGTCGGCGAGTCGGACCCGGAGCCCGACCGCGGGGAACGGGTGCCCTGGGCCTTTGCCGCAGGGGACGATCTCCACCTGCTCGACACCGCGTACGAAGGGCTCAGCCCGGCACGGTTCCAGGACGGAGACAAACTGGGAGAGACGGCCCTGGTTCCGCAGGATCAGCACCGGAACCTTGGCCCCTTCGTCGACCACGGGCAGCCGCTGAGCCTCAGCCAATCCGGTCAGCACCTCAGCGCCGGCCGGCAGGGCGAAGTGGAGGCGAAGACCGGGTAAACAGGTCTCCCCGGTGAAGACGGCCCGGCACATCCCCTCACTGGCCTTGATGCCTCGGCCGGTGAGGGAGATGAACGCGCTCCCCGGCGCCGTGCCTGGCACCCCGGTGGCCGGCCCCAGCGGGAGGCCTTCGACCGACAGGTCGCGACTCTGCGCATGCAGGAACCAGTCGTGCCGGCCGCCGCCGGCCACCCGGAAGAGGTCCACGAGATATGCGTGGTCGGGGCCCGCCTCGACCAAAACCAGGGAGCGCCGGTAATACTCCGTCACGGGATACGCCTGATCGGCCTCGACCTCCACCATCTGCGCCACCCGCCCGGGGCTGAAGGTCAGCAACCGGCCGCCGCGCCTTTCCTGCTGCGCGTCGTCGACGAGCACGGTGTTATGGCTGGGGGTTGTCTGCATCCACGCCGCCCGAAGCGGGTGATCCCAATAGATGTAGCCGAAGTCGGAGACGATTTCCCGCCCTTTGGAGTACAGGAGGAGGTTCAGCAGGTCATAGTGGGAATGCTCATTGCGGAATTTGCCATAGTCCACGTAGACAGCCGTCTGCTGCTCCGGGTCGCCCCCCTCCGGGGAGGTGCGCAGGATGGCGAAGCCCGCCTCGGGCAAGAGGACGCTGGAAGCCAGCCGGCGCGGGCCACCGGTTTCGGCCGGCAGCGGGCGGGCATGAAAGAGCGCGAACTCGCCCCGGCGCGCCTCGGGAGCCCCAAGGCTGGCGAGGAGAAGGTCGCCGAATTCCGGATCACCGTACCGGTCATAGGCCACTTCGAAAAACCAGGCAGGTAAAGACTCGCCGGCGTGGCTATCGCCAAGCGGAGGCAAGACGCCGTCCGGCAGGAGCATGTCGATCGGTGCCTGGAACATCTGCCGGAGCCGGGGATGCGCGTACAGGTTCACGGGCTCGGGATGGGCCGCGTCGGTATACCCGAGCGTCACTTCGGCCAACTGATACAAGGCCTCAACCGTGAAAACGTTGTAGCTGGGAGCCCCTTCGAACCAGACCCCGTCCGCCAGCACGCTCCGGTCCATCATCTCGAAAAAGCCGCGCGGGCTGTCTAGGGCGTAGGCCACGAGATCCGGCCGCCCGATGGCCACCCCCACCGCCGCCATCCCGGCGGCCAGCCAGGCGTTGATATTCATCGGCTCGGGAAAGTCCGGAGCGCAGTAGAAGTGTTCGACCGAGTACTTGAGAAGCTCCGCCATCGGCGTAAGCAAGCCCTCTACGATGCGCCTCCGGTCCTCCTCCTCCAGCGCGCCGGCCGCTTCCACCAGGTCATACGCCCGGGCGAAGCGCAACGCGGCGTACGATTCCACAAGGGTGTTGCTGTGGATCTTGCCACCGTAGGGCAGTTTCCCGTCGGCGTTGTCGTGCTGCGGGTAACCCCGGTAGACCTCGGCGACCCGGGCCATAATCACGGCCGCCTTACGGGCATAGCGCAGATTGCCGGTCAGGATGCCCGTCACCGCGAGGGCGACGGTCGCCTCCTCCAGTTCCTCGAAGAGCAAGCCCCGGCACCGGCCGACAAAGAAGAAACGCTTGCCGTACGTGGCGCTCCCAGGCCGCTGGTCCAGCCACCCTGCACCCTCGTCCGGAAACTCGGCGTTGGGATAGACCTCGCCCCCGCGCCCGCAGCGCAGGGAATACGGTTGATCGAGCAGCCAACTCCACTCGGCGGGGCCCCCGCCGTGCACCGGACAGTTGCAGCTCCGTTCGCCCAAGGGGCTCTCCACCGGGACCAACTCCCGGATGGACTCGTCAGAGCGGCCAACCCAGGCGTCGGCCACGGCCTGCAGTTCCGCAAAGGACCGCCTCGCCCAGTCATGCGCCGAGAGGTGCGCCTGGGCCCGGGAGATATCTTCCGGCTTGTAGAAGACCCTCGGGTGTCCCACCGGCATCGTCGTCCCTCCATCCGCTTCGGAACCTAAAACTCGCAGGAGAATCCGTCGAAGGCCACCCGGATCTCCGGGCTGGCGAAGACTTCCTCCAACTGGCGGTGGGAGAGCCCCCCGTTATGGGAGAAGTGAGTCGCTACGAACGACGTGCGTAGGTCGGCTGCCCCACACCTCAGCAGACGCTCGCGCACCGCCTTCACGCCTTCCACGTTCAGGTGATTGCTCTGCACCGGCAGCGGCCCGTAAGTGCAGTCGATCACCGCCAGGTTCAGCGAGGTCCGTTCGAGAAAGCCCCACGTCTCCTCCGGATACCACCCCGAATCCAGCCCCCAGAACAACTGGCGTGCGCCGCACCGTATGTGGTAGAGGAAGGCGGACTTCTCCGGGAAATGGTCGGCCGGCAGCGGAGTGACCTCCAGCTCCCCGGCGGTGAAGGTTTCGAACGCCCGGACCAGGTGGAAACGGATGAAGCCGCTCTCCCAGTCTGGCACGGCGCGGTCAAGGCTCTTCTTCACGTGCGCATCACCATAGACGTGAAGGAGCCTCTCTTCCGTGCGATGGGCGTATGGCGGGCGGAGCAGCAGGAGATCGTCGGGATAGAAGTGGTCCTGGTGGGCGTGCGTGACCAGCAGGTGGTCCACCGCCCACAGTTCCAACCCATGTTGCAGGGCGTGATGGTACGTATCCGGGGGAAGATCGATCTTGTACGCCTTCCCCAAGAGCGCTCCGCTCCGCGACCGGACATCCTTGCCGCCCAACTGCCGGGCCCGCTGGCATGACTCGCACTGGCAGAAGAGTCCCGGCCAGCCTTCGGCCGCCGCGGTGCCCAGAATCCGCAGTTCCAGCTTGCGCTCCGACAGTTCACTCAAGTTCCGACACCAGCTTCCGCAGACAAGTCAGGTCGTGACGCGCAGCCGCCAGCCGCTCTCCGGGGCCGTGGTACTCCACGGACAGAAACCCCTGGTAACCTTGGGCCGCCAGCGCCTGCAGCAGCGGACGATGGTCAACCGCCCCTTCCCCCAACAGCCGGTGCCGGTACGACCGCCCGCTCACTTGAAAGGACCCCTCGTCGGCCTGCCCGGGCGCCAAGGCCGCCTCGTCCTTCACATGCACGTGGCGGAGGCCTTCACCCAACACCCGCAGCGAGTCGGGGCCATAGTCCGCGCCGGCGATGTACATGTTTCCGGCATCGTGCACCATCCCGTAGTTGGGACGCTGGACCAGGTCGAGGAGCCGGCGGCAAGACTCCGCGGATTCCTCCAGCCCCCCAAAGTGGATCTCGCTGACCAGCGTCACCCCTGCCCCCGCAGCCTCCGTGCAGGCCTTCTTCAACCACTCCGCCGCCCGCTCCCAGTGCCGGGGCTCAGCCTCGCGCGGAGAGGGTCCACCCGGGGCGTGCCGCACCATCGGGCAGCCCAGCACGTACGCCATCTCCAGGAAGCGCTTCAGTTCATCCAATTGCGCCTGGCAACCGGTCGCGTCCAGCTGGGAGTAACCCCCCGTGTAGGTGGCCAGATTCACCGCCGCGAGTCCCAGGTCCGAAAGGCGCACCGCCAACTCCTTGACCCGGGCACGAGGGGTATCGGCCGGGAGGTGGGGCGCGCGGCCCAGAAGTTCGATTCCCTCGAACCCCAGGTGGGCCGCGAGCCGCACCGCTTCTTCCAGCGGCTTATCCTCCAGGACCAGGCTGTAGAGCGAGAACCGCATAGGTCTGCCCCCGTGTTACTTACCCGTGTAAGTCCCCTTGACGAACTCGTAGGTCGCGTCGTACAGGCGGCGGATCTGCGGGTCGCTGACCCGGCTCGCGTCGAGCAGCGCCTTGGCACCCTGGTAGTACGCCTTGATCGCGTCCTTCATGTAGCCCTGGTCGATGCCCTGGTTGAGGTATTCGTAGTACCGGTCGCGCCACTGCCCGCCCGCAGCGTCGAGCATCCGGCCCTCACCCTCGATCTCGATGCCCATGTTGTACTGCTTCGCCAGGTCGACCGTCTCCTTGAAGCGGCTGACCGGGATGCTGGCGGTGAAGAAGTAGTTCGGCTGCATGATGGCCACGTCGAACCCGAGGTCCTTCCACTCACGGAAGCCAGACGACTTGAAGTACGGGATCCAGTAGAACTTGAGGCCCTTGTCGTGGAGGTATTTCGCGACCGCCTGGATGGTGGGCACCTCGCTCTTGGCGTTGAAGTTGATCTTCTCTTCCAGCCAGTAGTAGCCCACGATCTCGAGGTGCTGGAAGTTCTTCTCCTTCAGCTTGGCCAGCGTCTGGTCCACGTACCACTTGACAGCCTTGACCCGGTCCCGCACGGCGTCGTCCACTGTCCGGTCGTTGGCGGTGAAGTTCTCGGTCGTGCCATCCCCGTCCACGTCACCGAAGTCGTCGAGCACCGTGTGCGGATTGGGGATAGCGATGATGATCTTGGACTTGTGGTCCGGCTGGTTCAACTCTTGCCCAGCGTAGGCGGTTGCCTCGTCGAAGGCCGCAATCTGCTGGCGGTCGGCGAAGAGCCGGTCGATGTACCACTGCCAGTCAACCTTGTCCGCGGCGGTCGCGCGGGCGGGGCTGTCGAAGGCCCGCTTGCGGCCGGACTGCAGGCCAAGGAAGAGGAAGGCGTCGAAGAACCAGTCCTGGACCTTGCCGCTCCGGTCAAGGTAGGCCACGTACGGGAGAGCGTCCCGCATCATCCACGTCCCCAGGATGGGCGGTTCGTAGTAGCCGGAGTAGATCAGCATGATGTTGCTGAGGTTGGCCGAGGCTGGGGTGTTGGGCGGGTAGAACCCCGGCGGAGTCTGGGGGGCGGTGGCAGTGGCGGTGGCTTCGGCGGGTGCGGCTGCCGAGGCCGCTTTCGGACGCGGGCTGGCCAGGAACTTAGCGATCGCCGGCTCCGTCACGCCCTTGCTGAAGCTGAGGTCGAAGCCGAAGCTCCCGGTCTGCTGTTTCGGCCACGAATCCTGGAAGTATTGGAGTTCCATGGAGACGTAGTCCCCCACGGCGACTCCGGAAGCGAGCTTCCAAGGTGTGGGGCCCCCGGTGACCGTCAGCCTGGCGGTAGTGTCGGTGTTGGGATCATACACTGCGATGTAGTCGCCAGTGCGGTCCGTGGACTCGTACTGAAACCAGCCCTCGCGCGTCGCCTCAAACGGGGTGGGGATTCCCTGGGCATACTCCGACCGATTCTTGAGCGGGATGTAAATGATCGGCGCTTTGCCACCCTGCGGGAAGTTCAACAGGTTGATTTGGGCTGATTGCACATTGGTGTAGTCGCGGCGGGTGGCGTTCGTAACCTGGTACTCCACCTTGATCGTCGTGCTATTCTCCGGGATCGTGTACGTCTTCACTACGGTATAGAGGAAGGCGTCGGCGTCGCCGGTGAGCTTGATGACCGCCTTGTCGCCGCTTCCCTGGACCACCTCGTAGCGGTAGGCGCCGGACCGGTAGGTCTCCCAGGCGGCCCAGTTGCCCAGAACCCCCGGATGGTCGGAGGCGAGGCCGTATTTGGCATTCACCAGGTTCGGCCCGCCGCCGATGCGGATGCTGAAGATGCGACCGCCGAGGGCAGGGCTCACGACCACTTCCATGGCGCCGTTGTTGACCACTAGTTCGGTGGTGCCGTTGGCCAAGGGCCTCTCCGCGACCGAGACCGCGGCCAAGGCGCTCCCGGCGAACATCAGGAGAAAGCTGAGCGCAAGCAGAGACACCAGGTACAGACTCCGTGCTCCGTTCGACTTCTTCACTTTTCTTCCCCCTATCGGCCGACCGTTTCCCGGTGGCCGGTATCCGCGACTCTTGCCATGACTCAGGTGCGCTCAGCCGAGCAGCAACTCGCCCGTCGCACCTGACGAAGTCCGCACGATCAGTTCCACGTCGAGCACTTCCCCTTTGACCCGCTCCCCGTCGATCTGCCGGTGCAGTTTGGTCATGGCCACCCGCCCGATCTCGTAGCGAGGCTGGGCCACCGTCGTGAGAGCCAGTGGACTGAAGGCGGCGATCTTCAAGTCGTCGAAGCCCACCACCGCCAAGTCTTGCGGCACCTGCAGCCCCAGACTCCGGGCGGCCGAGATGGCTCCCCACGCCGAGAGGTCGCAACTGGCGAAGAGTGCGGTCGGACGCTCGCCCTCGGGTCGCTGGAGAAGCTTGAGGGCGGCGGCGTAGCCTCCCTCCCACTCGTATCCCGCCTCGGCCACGAGGGCATCGTCGGGCTCAAGGCCGGCCTCCTTGAGGGCATCGCGGTATCCCTGTAGCCGGAGAAGACCGTGGGCGTGGTCAGGAGCACTCAAGTGGCCGATGCACCGGTGCCCAAGGTTGATCAGATGCTTGGTAGCGAGGTACGCCCCCTTCGTGTGATCGACAATCACGTAGGGCGAGTTTAACCCAGACAGGCGATAGTAGAGCTGAAGCATCGGGATCTCTTTCTCCAGGCGCCGGCAGAGCGCGGCGTTGTCGTCCCGGTCCGGGGCCCAGATGATGCCGTCGACCCCCTTGTCGACCAGCAGCTGGAGGTACTCCGCTTCCTTGCCGGAGCGGGATTGCGTGGTGTAGAGCAACATGCTATACCCAAGGGTCTCGGCGGTGTCCTGAATGCCCTGGATCGTTTCTGGGATAAAGGAAGACATCAGGCTCGGGACGACCACTCCGATCAAGCTCGTCCGGCTACGGGCGAGTCCGCGGGCCATGATGTTGGGGCGATACCCGAGGCGGTCCGCGACTTCCCGCACCTTCTGGCACGTGGCAGGGCTCACTTTCTTGCCCGGGTCACCGTTGAGCACTTTCGAGGTGGTCCAGATCGACACACCGGCCGCCTCGGCGACCTCCCTGAGCGTCGCTCCTCCCATGCGATAACCCCCATTCCAACGGATGCTAAACGCTTAGCCTATGAAGCAACTTTTTCTTCCTCTTGAAACAAGTTCCTCTCGCCGGCCAACACCAAAATCTGCTACCGGAACGCCCGGTCAAACACCTCGAGAAGGTTCTCGCCCCGGTACACGCCGGTCAGGGCGTCCACCCTGGCGCTGGCTCTTCCGTCGAACGACCGCCGGTCAAGCAGGTCCGCGCTCAGGTAGCGCAGGGTCAGCTCGTAGGGAGGATCGACCCGGTACGCTGGTGGAACAGTCCGTTCCAACTGACGTAGCGCATCGCGCACCCCAAGGCGGATCAGTTCCACCGCCGCCGCAGGCGCCAGGGTCAAGGCGGTGTGGCGGCCGAAGGCAGTCTTGGTCTCGAGCGCAACCACGCCCGGCAGGAAGGACCGTGCCTCCGCGCAAGCCTTGTCGTCCCCGCTGACGACGGCCACCGGCACACCGAATTGCCCGAAGATGGCGGCGTCCAACCCGATCTCCCCGACCGGCTCTCCGTTCAATCGCACTTCCTGCAGATCGGCCGAGGACATGGTATGGTCCCGGACCGCGCCCCTCGTGCCGGCCATGGCGTGGTAGCCGAGGAGCACCGCGGCTGTGAAGGATTGGTCGAGCCCCGGGAAGCGGTCCGCCTGGGAAACGCCGAGCACGTACCTGGCTCGCGCATCCAGCTCCCGCAACGGGAGGTTAAGCCCGGAGCCGTGGGCATCGCGGACGATGATCGTTTCAGCCCCTGCCTCACTGGCCCCGGCGACTGCCGCCCGAACCTCTCCCAGCAGGAGCTGCCTGGCCTCCTCGTACTCGGCGCTGCCCCGGGTTAATTGACTGGGAGAGACGACCCCTGCCAGCCCTTCCATATCCGCGCTGATGTAGACCTTCATGCCCTCACCTCCGCCCCGCGAGGTCCGCCCGCAGGCGCTCGCCGGGGTCGTACCTTCCGGGTTGCTCGTCCTGCCCTGCGTTCCAGAAGCGATCGCCCGCGTAAACCCAGGCGGCGAACTGAGGGAACTCATCCTCGAGCAAGTCGGTTCCCGCGTGCTCCCTGGTCCAGGTGGTTTGCAGCATCCCGAGGGCGCCGGATCGATGGGCTGACCGGGCGAAAGCGGCGATGTTCTCCGGTTCGAACCACGTCGCACCAATCACGTCGAACCCCTTCGTCTGCAGTTCCCGCACGTTCGGGTAGTCGCGGTAAAGAAGGTAGTTCCAGTCCACGATGATCATGTCTTTGGGGAGGCGCCCCAGGTGCGGGATCTGAGTTCTCTGACCGCTGAATCCAGCGCTCCGAAAGCTCCGCCCTCGACCACCAGCGGGGTCGCCGGGTACAGGCGGCAGGCGCCGGAAAGCCACTGCACCTGCTTCGGCCGCGGCACCAGAACTGGCCGCCCGTCTTGGCTCGCCTGGGTGCATCCGTACGCTGGGGCCGCCGGCACCGGCAGTGCGGCAGCCTCGCCGACGAAAACGTCGTCGAACCAGATGCTGCCCCCGCGCTCGCCGATCGTCTTGATCCGGCAGATCAAGGTGAGGGTGACGCAGGCTTCCGTGGTAGGGACGATCAGCTCGACCTCCTGCCAGTCGCTCTCTCCCGGCACCTGAGGGGAATCGACCCGGGGCGCCCCCACCCCGTGGCCCTCGGCGTCACCGGGGATGGCCATGACCAATCCGCTGGCATCGCCGCTCACCTTAAGCCAAGCGGAGACCCGGTACGTCCGGCCGCCCGTCACGGGCACTCTTTGGTAGACGTACGCCAGATCCAGATGGCGGCTGCTGATGCGTTGGGCGTAGCCGCCGCTTCGGCCCGGCGCCTTCTCCACCCGGTAGGTGGCAAAGTCGAGGTTCGGGTTCCGGAACCAACCGGGAGCCGTGTCGGGAAGCTCTCCGCCCGCCGGCTCGAAGCTGGGGTTGAGGACCAGGTTCTCCAGGTTTCCTTCGGTCTTCACCGGCACGGTTACACCTCCCGGGGCAGGCTCAGCGCAATGGTCGGGAAGAGTCGCAGAGCGTTCTCACGGTAGATGGCCCGCCGCGCCACCTCGCTCAGGGCAGCCGATTCGACCAGGCCGATCGTCCAGGCCGGATCGATGAGGGGGGCGTCGGTGCCGAAAAGAATCCGTTCGGCCCCCACCAAGGCGACCATGCCTTCGAGGTCGATGAGCTGACGCTCGGCGGTGCTCCGAGCAAAGTCGAAATGGATGTTGGCGTGGTCAGAGCAGGCCTGCGCCACGGCTCGCGTGGCGTGCGCCAGGATGAGCGGCAGGGAAGGCCATTCTGCAGCCACCCGGCAGGCCGCCGCGGCATCGCCAGACCGTTCGGTATGCACGAGCAAGGGCCAGCCCAGTTCTGCCAGCGTCTCGAGGGCCGGACGGTACTCTGCTGCGTCGAGATAGAGACCTCCATGAAAAACGGGCCGGGTCTTGGCGCCCACGAAGACAGGGTTCGCGGCACACTCCCGGAGCTCCGCCAGCGCCCGGCTCGAGAAGGGATCGACGTACGCATAGGCCAGGAGCCTTGGGTCCGCCTCGCAGGCCGCGGCCAGAGCGCGGTTGCCCTCGCTCGCCTCGGAAAGGAGGGAGCGCGAGTGAGAGAGGAGGCATCGCACGATCCCCGCACGCTCGAGCCCTGCGAGGATCTGCCCCGTCGACTCTCCCGCCTCGACCCACGGCCAGGGCCCATAGTGGCAGTGGACGTCGATCTTCACGTCACGCTTCCCCCAGCAATCGCAGGATTGTGCGCCCCATGAGCCACGCCCGCTCCTCTTCCGCCAGCGCCGCGTTCCGTATCAGGGAAGCCGCCGCGCCCGGATAGGTGAACGGCGTACCGGAGCCCCACAAGAGGCGCTCCGCGCCCAGTTCTCCGGCCAAGCGCTCGATCGCTCCGCACCCGACCAGGTTGCCCACGTCGAAGTGCAGGTTGGGAAAGTCCCGTCCGAGGGCCAGGTACTCAGCGGTCAACGTGTAGCCGGCGGGAGCCTCCGACCGGAGGACCACCGGCCCGGCGACGCCGGACAGCGCGCGGACGGCCCGGGACGGTTCCCCCTGCCCCCCCACCGTGAAGAAGAGCGTCAGCCCGGCCTTGCTCAGGCCTTCGGCCATCCTACTCACCGGCCAAGCTTCGAGCGGCCAGTTCTGCCGCACCGGAAAGAAACCAGCTGCTGCAAACCCAGCCCGCTTGAGGTCTGCTCCCAGCGTTCCTGCCGCCTGACATGGGTCGAACGGATGGACCACGGCGAGCGGGAGGAAACGCCGGCTCTCCCGGCAGACCGCCAGGGTGTCGGCGTTGCCCGCCCCGGTGTCGTAGTCAAGGGCGACGAGCGAGACCAGCAGTGCCCGGTCAATGCCACCCTGGTCCAGCGAGCGGACGACCGCCGCCAGCGACGTGTCGAACGGGCTCCGGGATTGAGACCCGAAGTACGCCATGCCATCCACCAGGCTTAGGCGCCCGTTCACCCCCTGACCGCCTTCCATCGTCACCAGGCCTCGAACGCCTTGAGGACCGCGCTGGCGATCAACTGATGACCCGCCGGCGTGGGGTGCACCCCATCGTAGGTGAGGTGGTACACCGGGTTCGCCGACCGGCCGCGCCGGATTGCCTCACGAAACACCTCGTTCAAGTCGATCAAGCCGAGACTTTCCCGCTCAGCCAGCTCGCGCACCACGGCGTTATACTCGGAGAGCGTGCGGTTCGGCGCGTTGTCCAGCTCCTCGCCGATCACGGTCGTGGTCATGAGGAAGACCCTCGCCTGGGTGCGGGCTTTCAGCCTGGCCACCAGTTTCGCGTAACCTGCAGAGAAGTCCGGCAGCGAGACCCCCCGATGATGCGGCAGGAGGTCGTGCCAAACGTCGTTGATCCCCACCGAGACCGTCACCCACTGCGGCTCCCGGTCGATCACGTCCCGGTCCAGGCGGTCGAGCAGGTCAACGATCCGGTTACCGGAAACGCCGGCATTCTGTACCAAGACCGGCAACCCGGGGAAGTGGGCGTAAAGATGGTTGGCGACCTGGCTGACGTACCCATCGGCCGCCTCGGTGATGCTATCTCCCAAGCAGACGACGAGGTCGTTCGGGTGCAATAGCATGAGCGGTCCCTCCCTAAGAGAGCTGCCACGCGCGGAGGGTGGGCATCGCGACCACCCGGCCACGCACGGCGCACCAACGCACGTTCAGGTCACGGTCCAGAATCACGAGGTCGGCCTCCTTGCCGGGCGTCAGGGATCCCTTGCGGTCGGCGATGCCCAGCGACTCCGCCGGGGTGAGCGAGGCCATCCGGACCGCGTCGACCAACGCCACGCCGCACTCCTTGACCATGAACGCGACGGCCCCGGCGAGCGTCAACCGGCTGCCCGCCAGCGTACCGTCGGCCAGATAGAGGGCGTCCGCGGTAGCGGTAACCGGAGTTCCATCCCAGTTGTAAAGCCCGGGTGCCAGACCGGCGAAGGGCAGCGCGTCGGTCACGAGGTTTACCCGCGCCGGCCCGAACGCCCGGTAAAGCAACCGCAAGCAGGCGGGATGAACGTGCACTCCGTCGGCGATGACCTCGACCACTACGCCTGCGCGGTCGCTGGCCGCCCCGACCGTTCCCGGTTCGCGATGTCCCAAGCCGCGCATCGCGTTGAAGGTGTGGGTGAGCCTGCTGGCCCCCGCGTCCATCGCCTGACTGGCGGTCGCGTAATCGGCATTTGTGTGGCCGAGCGCCACGATCACGCCCCGGCGTCGGAGGTCCGCGACCGCACCGTCGTTGCCCTTCACCTCGGGGGCGAGGGTGACAAGCCGGAGGCTCCCCTTGGCCAGCTCCTGGAGCCGGGTCACTTCCTCCGGGTCGTACGGACGGATGTCGGTCGCGGGTTGCGCGCCACACTTCTCCCGGCTCACATAAGGTCCTTCGAGATGTAGCCCCAGTAACTCGGCGCCTCCCTGGAGGGGTTCGTACTCGCCGACCGCCTGGGCCACCTGCGCGAGACGGCCAGGTGACGCAGTCATGGTCGTCGCGAGCCACGCAGTCGTCCCACAGCCGGCGAGGTAAAGGGAGAGCGAGCGCAGCCCCTCGGGAGAAGCGTCCATCACGCCCCAACCGCCGCTCCCGTGAAGATGAAGGTCGATCAGGCCCGGAAGGATGAACCCTCCATCGGCGTCGACCGTCTCGGCGCGTTCGTACTCCGCCGGCAGGTCCCGCTCGGGCCCCACCCACACGATCCGCGCTCCCTCACAGACTACCGTCGCTCCGGGGATCCCATCTTCTGGCGTGATTGCCTCACCGTTCGCCACCCGAAACAAGCTGCAGACCTTCTTCCCGGCGGCCGACTTGTTCCCAGACGAGGTAGGCTGCGCCGTAGAGCCCGGCTTTCTCGCCCAGTTCAGCCAAGACGATCTCTACTTCCTGGGCGATTCCTTGGAGGGCGTACTCGCGCACCGCCTGCCGAATGGCCAGCAGGAGTTCGTCCCCAACCCCGGAAAGACCGCCACCGATGATGACCCGGCTCGGGTTGAAGATGTTGACCAGGGTGGCGATCCCATACCCAAGATACCGGTAGGTGTCGCCGATCACGGCCCGGGCCACGGGATCTCCCTCCCGCGCCAGTTGGAAGACCTCCTGGCTCCGCACGACCTGCTCCCCTTCGCCCGGCGGCGGAGACTGCCCGAGGTCGGCCGCGGCGGAAAGGTAGCGGCGGACGATCGCCGGACCGGAGACGTAGGCTTCGAGACAGCCCTTTCGCCCGCAGGTGCATGGGAGGCCCTCCGGAAAGAGGATCAGGTGGCCAACCTCTCCTGCGCCGCCTCGGGTGCCGCGCAGCATCCGGCCGCCATCGACGACCGCGCCGCCCACGCCGGTGCCGATCGTCAGGCAGACGAAATGGTCCACCCCCCGGCCAGCCCCCAGCCACTTTTCCCCCCACGCCGCAGCGTTGACGTCGTTCTCCACCACCACCGGAAGGCCGTACTCAGCCTCGAGCAGATCCTTAATCGGGGTCCCAAACCACCCCGGCAGGTTCCCCGTGGTCGATACGATCTTCCCGCTGCGGAAGTCGACCTGGCCCGCCGTGCCCACCCCGATGCCGACGATCACGCCCCCGGGGTGCCGGGCGGCGAACCGGCTGCGCAGTTCATCGATCCCGCGCCGCACCTGGTTCAGGACGTGGTCGCGCCCGTTGGCGGCGCCGGTGGGCAACACCAACTCTTCCTTCAGCCGGCCCTGGCTGTCCGCCAGTCCCACGGCAATCTTGGTGCCACCGATATCGACTCCAATGGCAAATCCTTCGTGTCCCTCCGTGCGTGGCAACCCTGTCATCCTCTCAATGCAGCCAGTGCGGTCGCAAAACGCTGCGTAATCTGCTGTGGGCGGGTGATGGCTCCTCCTACGACTATTGCATGGGCGCCGCAGGTGAGCGCCTTCTGCGCCTCTTCCGGGGTCCAGATCCGACCCTCGGCGAGGACCGGCACCGGAAGACAGGCGGCCAACTCGGAAACCAAATCCAGGTCTGGTCCTTCCATGTGCCTGCTGTACGCCGTGTACCCTGCAAGGGCCGTGCTGACGAGGTCGGCGCCGGCCTCGGCAGCTGCCAGGCCCTCGGCCCGGGTGGAGACGTCGGCGAGAACTGGCTTCCCCAGGTCAGAATGGATCAGACGGATCAACTCCGGCAGACTCACTCCCCCCGGCCGCGGACGGCCGGTCGCATCGATGGCGATCACGTCCGCTCCGGCTCCGGCCACCGCGGCCGCCTCGGACAGAGTCGGCGTCAAGTAGACCTCATGCCCGGGGTACGTGACCTTCCAGAGACCGATGAGCGGAAGTGCGGTGAGACGGCGGATCGCCCGGAGATCTTCCGGGCTGTTGGCCCGGATGCCCACTGCTCCCCCACCCTCCGCGGCATAGGCCATCGCCGCCATGAAGAATGGTCCATGGAGCGGCTCATGCTCCAGCGCCTGGCAGGAGACGATCAGCCCGCCCCTGGTACGCGCCAGGAACTCGGAGGTTTGGCTGCCCAACTTGCAGCTCTCCACCTTACAGCACCTCCCTGACCTCGGCCGCTGCCTCGCCGGGCGAGAGAAATGCGGCCGCTTTCCGGTCCAGAAGCACCGTGAGGTTGGGGTGCAGTTGCAGGATGGAGGCAGGCAGGTCGGGGGTCACCCGGCCTTCCAGCGCCTTCGCCACAATCTCCGCTTTCTCCGGCCCGCAGGCGAGCAGGAGAATGGCGCGGGACCGCATGATGGACTTGATTCCCATGGAGATCGCCCGCCGGGGAATCTCGGCTTGGACCAGGCGTGAGTTGACCGAGACGGTCTCGTCCGTGAGGTCGACCACCTGGGTAGTCGTCCCCAGCGAAGTGCCCGGTTCATTGAACCCGATGTGGCCGTTGCGGCCGATTCCCAGCACCTGCAGGTCGATCCCGCCGGCCTGGGCGATGGCCTGTTCGTAGCGGGCGCACTCGGCCTCCCCGTCGGGAGCCAGACCGTCTGGCAGGTGGACCCGGGCCGGATCGACGTCCACGTGCGCGAAGAGATGCTCTTCCATGAAACGGCGATAGCTCCGTGGGTCCGAAGGCGCCAGCCCGTAGTACTCATCCAGGTTGAACGTGGTGGCCCGGGCGAAGGAGAGCCCCTCCTCGCGATGCATCCTCACCAGTTCACGGTAGAGGCCCAGCGGGGTCGTCCCCGTCGCCAAGCCGAGCACCGACTCCGGCTTCCGCCTGAGCTGCTGGGCGATCAGCCGGGCAGCGGCCAAACTCAATCGCTCGTAGTCTTCCT
>JBLNBQ010000086.1:0-11074 GCA_050260095.1 Chitinophagales bacterium | reverse complement strand
GGAGAGTGTGGACGTGGTCATCATCGGGGGCGGCGTGGTCGGCACGGCCGTCGCCCGGGCCTTCAGCAGGTACGCCGTGGAGGTGGTGCTGCTGGAGCGGGAGGCGGACCTCGCCTGGGGGACCACCCGGGCAAACAGCGGCATCGTCCACTCCGGTTACCACTGCAAGCCGGGCTCGCTCAAAGCGCGCTACTGTGTCGAGGGCAATCGGATGATGCCCAAAGTCGCCGAGGAGTTGGGAGTGCCGTTCAAAATGAACGGCTCGCTCACGGTCGCCTTCACCCCTGAAGAAGCCGAGGTCCTGCGCGCCTGGGAGGAGCACGGGCGGCAGAACGGGGTCCCCGGCTTGGAATTGGTGGACGGGGCCACGGCCCGCCGGTGGGAACCAGCGCTGGCTGATGGCGTGGAGTGCGCCCTCCACGCGCCGACGGCGGGAATCATCTCCCCCTACGAACTGGCCCTCGCCCAGGCCGAAAACGCCCAGGCGAACGGGGTCGACATCCGAGTCCTCTCCCCCGCGCTGAACCTCGCCCGGCTCCCTGGAGGGCGGCTGGAAGTCGCGACGCCTTCGGGAACCCTCTCTGCCCGTCTGGTGGTGAACGCGGCCGGGCTGAGCAGCGCCGAATTCGCCCGCCAGGTGGGAGACGAGGCGATCCGGTTGGCGCCGCGCCGCGGTGAAGAGTACCTGCTCGACCGGGCGTACGGCGGCTTGGTCTCCAAGACCATCTTTCCCACCGCCACCGGGTATTCGAAGGGCATCCTCGTGATCCCCACGGTCGAGGGGAACCTGATGCTGGGTCCGACCGACGTTCCCGGCGCCGCGGCCGGCGAACTCTTCACAACGGCCGAAGGGTACGAGGAGATCATGCAGGCGGTCCGGAGGTTGGTTCCGGGTGTGCCCGGGCCAGCGGGAGTGATCGCGTCCTTCGCCGGTTTGCGGGCGAGTTCCGTGACGGGCGACTTCCGGCTCGGCCCCAGCCAGGCTTGCCCGGGGGTGATCCACGCGGCGGGCATCGACTCCCCCGGCCTGACGGCCGCCCCGGCCATCGCCGAAGAGGTGGTGCGCCTTGCCGGCCAGGCGGGTCTCGGCTTGACCGCCAAAGCTGGCTATGACCCCTTCCGACCGGCTCCCCGCTGCTTCCGCGACCTCGACGAAGCCGAACGTGCGGCACTGGCGGCGGCCGATCCGGCCTGGCGGCGCATCGTCTGCCGGTGCGAGTTGGTGACGGAGGCCGAGATCGTCGGGGCGATCCGCCGGGGCGCCCGGACCCTGGACGGGATCAAACTCCGCACCCGGGCCGGCATGGGCCGCTGCCAGGGAGGGTTCTGCACCCCGAAAGTGCTGGGCATCCTCGCCCGTGAACTGGGCGTTCCTCTTACTTCACTGACGAAGCGAGGTCCGGGGTCCGAGCTGCTCGTGGCCGACCTCGCCCAGAGAGGGGGTGACGCCGGTGTCGAGTGCCCTGCCGTATGATCCGACGCAGGTCGAAGTCGACGTGGCGGTCATCGGCGGCGGTCCCGCCGGGTTGGCCGCCGCGGTGGGCGCCCGCCGGGCGGGCGCGTCCCGGGTGGTTATCCTGGAACGCCACGAGGACATGGGAGGCATCCTCCCCCAGTGCATCCACAACGGTTTCGGACTCCACGTGTTCAAAGAGGAACTCACCGGCCCGGAATACGCCGCCCGGTACGTGGCCGAGGCTCTGGCCGCCGGAGTCGAGTTTTGGCCCGGCACGATGGTCCTCTCCCTCTCCCCCGACCGGACGCTGACCGTGCTGGGACCCCGCGGCCTGACCCGCCTCCTCCCCCGCGCGGTGGTCCTGGCCATGGGCTGCCGGGAAAGGACCGGACCCAACATCCTCCTGGGGGGCGCCCGCCCGGCCGGTGTTTTCACAGCCGGGACGGCTCAGCGCCTGGTGAACATCGAAGGTTATCTGCCCGGCCGGGAGGTGGTCGTCGTGGGTTCCGGCGACATCGGCCTCATCATGGCCCGCCGGCTCACGCTGGAGGGCTGCCTGGTGAAGGCCGTGGTCGAATTGCAGCCCTATCCTGGGGGATTGGCCCGCAACCTGCGGCAGTGCCTCGACGACTTCGGCATCCCTCTCTACCTGGCCCACGCCACGCTGGCGGTCGAAGGACGGGACCGGGTGACCGGCGTGGTGATCGCCCCCCTCGGCCCCGACGGCCGGCCGGTGCACAGCCGGGCGCAGCGCATCCCGTGCGATACCGTGCTGCTCTCCGTCGGGCTCATCCCGGAGAACGAACTCTCCCGCCAGGCCGGAGTCGAACTCGACCCGCGGACCGGCGGGCCGCAAGTCGACGAGGGGTGCGAGACGACGGTGCCAGGAGTCTTCGCCTGTGGAAACGTGCTGCAAGTCCACGACTTGGTCGATCACGTGACTGCCGAAGGCCTCACGGCCGGGGAACAGGCGGCCTGCCGCGCCGCTGCCCGTGACGGCGAGCCGGAGCCGCCCGCGGGGAGCGTGCGCCTGGTTCCAGCGGGACTGGCCCGGTACGTGGTGCCGCAACGCATCTCCCCCGCCCTTCTCGCGAGAATCCGAAGCGGTGCGGACCTGGCCAAGGCCCCCGCCCTCACCCTCTCGGCCCGGGTCAGCCGGCCGGCAGGCGCGGCGGTCGTGAAGTTGGGAGACCAGGACGTCGCCCGCCTGCGCGTCGCCCGTCCTTCGGAGATGGTGCGGGTGACGGTGCGCCCCGCCCTCCTGGCCGCAGCGCTGGACGGGCTGGGCGCCGCTGAACCGCTGAAGTTCGCAGTGGAGGAGGTGGCGTCGTGAAAGCACCCGCGGCCTTGGCGCCATCCATGAACCAGACCAACCTGGTCTGCATCGTCTGCCCGCTGGGGTGCGCGCTCACCGCGACCCCGCCCTCCGGGGAGACGCCCTGGCAGGTAACGGGCAACCGGTGCGTGCGAGGCTTGGAGTACGCCATCGAAGAACTGACCACCCCCCGCCGGGTGCTGACCACCACGGTCACCGCCGTCGGTGGTGAACTGCGGCGCCTTCCGGTAAAGACGGCCCGGCCGATCCCAAAGGAACTCCTGCTCATGGCCGCCGCCCACCTCGCCGCCGTCAAGGTCGCGGCACCGGTCCACTTGGGGGAAGTCATCGTGCCTGACCTGCTGGGCACGGGGGTTCCCGTCGTTGCGACCCGCGACCTCACGTTGGCAGGAGGTGAGAAGGAGTGCTAGGGGACTGGCTGGTCCTCTTCGGCGGTCTCGGCCTGCTGCTTCACGGGCTCTCCTACTGTTCCGAAGGGCTCCAGCGTTCGGCCGGACAGCGAATGAAAGCTCTGATCCGGCGCATGACCTTGAGCCCGGTCCGGGCGGCGGTCGTCGGCGGCACCCTGGCGGCCCTCCTTCAGAGCAGCACCTCGGTGACGGTCATGCTCGTCAGCCTGGCGAACGCCGGGCTCGTGACCCTCGCGCAGGCCGTCGGCGTCATCCTGGGAGCGGACGTCGGCACGACTCTGGCTGTCCAGCTTCTCGCCTTCGACACGGGCCCCTGGTCGCTGGCCCTGGTGGCCACCGGCTACCTCCTCTCGACGGTGGCCAAACGAAAGTGGCAACAGTATCTGGGGCAGGCGATGATCGGACTCGGACTGGTCTTCTTCGGTCTCAGGCTGATCGGCAGCACTGTGGCGGTGCTTAGGGGGTATCCCACGGCCGGCCGGGTTCTCGCAACCGTGGCCGGCAACCCGTGGCTTTCCTTCGCTGCGGCCACTCTCTTCACCGCGCTCGTCCACAGCTCCGCCGCCGCCCTGGGCGTCGCGGTCTCGCTGGCTTCCCACGGCTTGCTTACCCTCCCCCAGGCCATCCCGATCATCCTGGGGGCGAACGTGGGGACCGCCGTCACCGCCGTCCTCCATGCGGCGGGGACTTCGACTGAGCCCCGGCGCGTGGCGCTGGCCCACATCTTCATCAAACTGACCGGCGTGGTCTTCCTCTGGCCGCTGGCCGGCCCGTTCACCCGCCTGGTCGCCTCGGTGGCGGCCCCCGTGCCCCGTCAGATCGCCAACGCCCACACCGCCTTCAACGCCCTCATCGTCCTGGTCGGACTGCCTCTGGCAGCGCCCCTCGCCGCGCTCGTGCAGCGCCTTGTGCCGGCGAATCCCGCCCACCGCGACCCCGGTTGCCCGCAGTACCTCGACCGGCGCGCTCTGGAGGCCCCCGCGGTGGCGCTGGAGCAGGCGGCACAGGAGGTGGCGCGCCTCGGCGAACTGGTCGAGCAGATGTTCGCCTGCGTGCCCGATGTCCTGGTCGCTCAGAACCAGGGGCCTTTCCAGACGGTGGCCGACCTCGAAAGGTGCGTCGACCGGCTCTCCGGCGAGATCAACACCTACCTGGCCGACATCGGCGCCCGCAACCTCGGCGAAGACCTGGCCCGCAACGAGGTGAGCCTTCTGCACGTGGTCCTGGAACTCGAGCACGCCGCCGACGCCATCTTCAAGATCTCACTTCTGGCCCGGAAAAGGTTCGACCAGGCCCTCACCTTCTCCGGCGAAGGCCTGGCGGACATGTTGGTGCTCCACCGCCGCGTGCAGGTGCTGCTCCGCCAGGTGCTCGTCTCGCTCACGGCGGGAGAGCCTGCCCCCGGCCCCGGCGAGGCAGTGGAAATCCAGGCGATGGAGCGACAGCTCCGCGAGACCCACCTGGCCCGCCTCCGGGCCGGGCTCGAAGTCAGCCGGGCGACCAGCGCCATCCACCTCGACATCCTGGCCGGACTCCAGCGGGTTGCGGAGCATGCGGCCAGCATCAGCGAGGAATCCGCGGGTCAAGGGAACAAGCCATGGCAGGTGGCGCCGGGTCACGAGAGAATAATTACCAATGGTTGAATGGCATTCCAAGCCATCGGCCATCAGGAGAAAAGGAGGGAATCTCGGGAGTATGAAGCGTTTCCTGTCGGTCCTGAGCGTGGTGTCCCTGTCCCTCACCCTGCTCCTCGGGCTAAGCGCAACCGTTTTCGCGGCGCCCGAAATCGAGGATGAACTGGTCGTCATCACCCCGGTCGCCAAGTTCGTGTCCGACGCCTCTCTCAAGGATTTCGCAGCTTTCGCCAAAGAGAAGTACGGGATCAACGTCAAAGTGAGCGCCATCAACGCCGGAACCCCTGTCGCATTCGGCCGCATCACGGAGTGGAACGGCCGTCCCCAGGCCGACGTCTTCTGGGGCGGCGAGAGCGCCCTCTTCGACAAACTGGCCGAGAAGGGCCTCCTCGAGAAGCTGAACCTGCCGAAGGACATCTGGGACGACATCCCGGCCACCATCGGCAAGCCCAAGCCCCTCCCCATCAAGGACCCGAAGGGCTTCTGGGTCGGCACCACTCTCGAACCTTACGGGATCGCGTGGAACCCGACGCTCCTGAAGCGCCTGGGCGTGCCCGACATCAAGACCTGGAGCGACCTGCTCAACCCGAAACTCAAGGGCTGGGTCGCCCAGTGCACGCCTGACCGTTCCAGCTCCAACCACGCCACCTACGAAGTCCTCTTCCAGATGTGGGGCCTGGATAAGGGCTGGGAGTACGCCGAGAAACTTGGCGCCAACACCGGCATCTTCACCACCCGCTCCGTTGACGTGCCGTCGGTCGTGGCCAAGGGCGAGTTCGCCGTCGGCTTCGGCGTCCCCAGCTACATGGCGTTCGAAAACGTGCTGGCCGGTTACGACGTGAAGTACGTGGCGCCCAAGAACGCTTTCGTCACCTGCGAGCCCATGGGCATCCTCAAGGGCAGCAAGAACCCGAAGGCCGCCAAGGCGTTCGTGGAGTTCGTCCTCTCCGAACGGGGCCAGGAGACCTTCATGAACCTCGGCCTCTTCTCCCTGTTCCCCAAGTACAAGGTGCAGGGCAAGCCGGGCTCCAACGCCGAGAAGGCCGTCCAGTTCACCAACGGCATCCGCTCGTTCTATGAGGACGGCGTCGAGAACGTCTACGATGACGACATCGCCCAGGCCCGCTACAACAAGGTGAACGAAGACTTCCAGAAGCGTATCGTCCAGCGCTGGAACGACCTGAAGAAGTAGAGATTCTGCCGCTGCGCCGCGCTCGCCTTGGCGGGTGCGGCGCAGCACCCCCTGGAGGTGCGGGAATGCGGATCACCCTGATTGATGTCACCAAGCGGTTCGGTCGCACTGAAGCGCTCAAGGAAGCCAACCTCACCATCAACGACGGCGAGTTTTTCACTTTGCTGGGTCCCTCGGGTTGTGGGAAGACGACTACCCTGCGGATCATCGCCGGTTTCCACAAAGCCGATGAAGGGGAGGTCCTCTTCGACGAGCGGCGCATGAACGACGAGCCCCCGTCGCGGCGCAACATCGGGATCGTCTTCCAGAACCTCGCCCTGTGGCCCCACATGACGGTTAAGCAGAACATCGCCTACGGCCTCCGCTTGAGGCGCGTGCCCAAGGCCGAGATTGACCAACGCATCGTGACGGTGCTTGACAAGGTGGGCCTGGCCGGCTTCCAGGACCGCTATCCCGGTCAACTCTCCGGCGGCCAGCAGCAGCGGGTGGCCCTGGCGCGGGCGCTGGTCCTGAACCCGGGTGTGCTCCTGCTCGACGAGCCGCTCTCCAGCCTCGACGCCAAGGTGAGGCTGCGGCTCCGCACCGAGATTCGCAAGCTCCAGCAGGAACTCCGCATCACGACCGTGTGCGTCACCCACGACCAGGAAGAGGCATTGACCATGTCGGACCGCATCGCGGTCATGAACGAAGGGCGCGTGCTGCAGGTCGGCACGCCTCGCGATCTCTACGAGCGGCCCACCAGCGTTTTCGTGGCCGACTTCGTCGGCGCGAACAACATGCTGCGCGGACAGAGCCGACCCGCGGCCGGGGAGATCTTCCAGGTCGAGACGGCGGCCGGGCTGATCGCGGGAGTCACCTCGGTTCCGACGGAACTCGAACCGGGGCAACCCGCCGTGGCGGCCTTCCGGCCCGAGACGGGTCTGCTCGTCGAGCGGGAGATCTCCGAGCAGGAACGGGCCGAGCTGAACCTTCTCCGCGGCCGGGTGGCCTTCTTCTCCTACATGGGCAATACGCTGCGGTACGAAGTGGAGATCGCTGGCGGAGTCTCCGTCAAGCTGGACGTGCGCGACCCCGGACGGCACACGCTTCATCCCATCGGTTCGGAGGTCGTGGTCGCCTTCCCGGTCCGCAGCACGCTGGTCATCCCCGACCCTCCGGCCGCCCGCCCTGCCGTCCTGAAGGCAGGTGAAGCCTGATGGCGCCCGTCGTGGCCAATCTGCCGGGGGCAGCACCGGCTGCGCCGGCGAGGCCGGTCGCCCGCAAGCCGTGGTGGAGCCCGCGCGCCCGGGCCGGGGAGAGCGAAGGCCGTGGCCTGATGCTGCCGATTGCGGTCTTCATGGCCCTCTTCGTCATCTTGCCCATCATCCGGCTCTTCTGGGATGCGATCACCACCGAAAAGGGCCGGCTCACCGCCGAGTTCTTCCGTAGCTTCATGACCGACCCGTACTTCTATAAGGCGCTCTTCAACTCGCTAACGCTGGGGGCGGCCACGGTGGTGACCACCTCGGTGGTCGGTTTCCTCGTTGCCTACCTGATCGTCCGCTACGAGTTCCCCGGCCGCCGTCTCTACTCCTACCTTTCCTTTATTCCCACGATCATGCCGCCCCTGGTCGGCGTGATGGGGTTCGTCTTCATCCTCGGGCGCTCCGGCAGCATCAACACCCTGCTGATGGATGTCTTCGGGTTCCTCCGGCCCGTCAACTTCATCTACGGCTGGCACGGAATCCTCCTGGTCGAGACGCTCCACCTCTTCCCCCTCATCACGGTCAACGTGGTGGACGCTCTGCAGAAGATCGACGCTTCCCTGGAAGAGGCCGCCGAGAGCATCGGTTCGACCGGCCTCGAGAAGGTGTTCCGGATCACCCTGCCCCTGACCACCCCTGGCTTCATCACCGGAGGCCTGCTCGTCTTCATCTGGGCTTTTGCCGACTTCGCCACGCCTCTCGTCGTGGGAGTGCAGGATCTGCTGGCGCCGCAGGCCTACCTCAACATCGTCCAGTACGTCGACAACCGCCTCTTCAAGATGGGGATCGCTTCGGCCGCGATCATGGTCCTCTTCGCCATCGTCTTCCTGGTGGTGGCGAAACGCTACGTCGCGGTGAAGGACTATAGCACCCTCTCCTACCGTTCCGTCGAACGGCAAAGGATTCGGGGGATCGCACTGTGGGCGGTCGAAATCTTCCTCTCCGTGCTATTGCTGCTCTCCTTCGTGCCGTATCTCGGGGTCACCCTGGCCGCGTTCAGCAAGGGCTGGGCTCTGACGGTTCTCCCGACCAAGTTCACCCTCGAGCACTTCGCCCGGGTCATGTTTGAGACGCCCAAGTACATCATCAATACGTTCGTCTACTGCGGGCTGGCCGTCCTGATCTGCATCCTGGTGGGCGTCCCCATCGCCTGGGTCCTCGCCCGCACGAAGGCGAAGGGACGGGGGATGCTCGACTCGCTGGTCACTCTGGTCTTGGCGCTGCCAGGCACCGCCCTCGGCATCGGCTACGTCCGGGCCTTCCACCAGCCCCTCCCGGGGTTGGCGGTGGCTCTGACCGACCTCTGGGTGATCATCCCGCTGGTCCTGGCGGTCCGGCGCCTCCCGTACACGGTCCGTTCGACCTTCAGTTCCCTCCTGGTGGTGCACCGGTCGCTCGAAGAGGCCGCCTCCAGCGTGGGGGCGACGGGAGTGCGCAGTTTCGTCGATATCACCCTGCCTCTGATCTGGCGGGGCGTCTTCGCCGGTGCCCTGTTCTCGTTCATGACCTCCATCCAGGAGGCAGCCGCCACGATCCTGTTGTCCCTGCCGGGCCACGAGACGATGACCGTGGGCATCTTCTCTTTCTACACCTCAGGCGTCATCAACCAGGCTGCGGCGCTCGGCTTCATCCTGATTGTGGCGGGCGCGGCGGCGCTCTTCGCGGTGAACAGCCTGGCCGAAACGGGTGGTCAGACCGGCGGCTTCTTCGGTTAAGACGGGCCTCCAAAAGGAGATACTGGACAGGCGAGAGAAGGGGGTCGATCGATTGCCTGGAAAGAGGGTAAGCCCAGCTGGCTGGCTGCCGCTGACCTTGGCGGTGCTGGTCCTCTGCGGCGCGCCGCCGGCGGCCGCCGCAGCCCCGCTGGAAGGCAGCCGGGCGCAGTACAGCCTCAAACTGACCGTCTCGATGGCCCGCGACCAGCAGACCATGGGGGTCTTCCCCATAACCGGGTCGTTCAGCGTGGATTTTGGCCGGCGGGACTGGCAGGGCGGCCACAAGGTGGAGGTTCGCCTGGATGAATTGAAGCTTCCCGAACCGATGGCCGGCGCGCAGGCCGACCTGGGCAAGCTTCTCGGCAAAAAGCTTACCCTCCAATTCGACAAGCGCGGGCGGCTGGTCGACGTCGTCCTGCCCGGCTTACCCCTCGGCAGGCTGCTCGAAGAGCAAGGCCAGCTGCCCTACCCCAGAACCCAGGACCTCCGCCAGAGCCTGAAGGCGATGCCGGCAGGGACGACCGTGTCGGTCCGGACGGCCATCCCCGCCGAGGACGGCGGTGAGCCTCTCATCTTCACGATGGACTTCGAACACGCCGGCCTGAGCGAAGACGGCCAGGACTACGTGCTGCGCTTCAAGGCCGACGGCGATGCGCGGGCCCTGGCGGCGCGCGGCGCCGCTGGCCTGGGCGGGCCGGGCAGCCTCCCCCCAGGCGTGCCGGCGGCGGTCGCCCAAATGATGGGCGAGGTCGCCTTCGGGATGTCCCTCAACGGCACGCTCCGGGTGAACGCCGAACACGGGCTGCCGAGCCGGTTCGACTTGGAGGTCCTCCTCGCCACGGGCAAGAGCGGCGAAGGAGTTCCGGGCAACGTCGGCCTCAGCCTCTCCGTCAAACTGGAGAGCCTGACCCCGCTGAAACGCTCCTAGCGCGCACCAGGGCCAGCTAAGGCGCGGGGAGGGCGCGAGCCGCACGGCCCGCGCCCTCCCCTGTCCGGTCTGACCTTCCCAACTACTTGAGCATGAACGAGACGTTCACGGTCACCGTGATGTCCTTGTCACGGGTCTGCGTGTTGTAGATGCCGTAATCCGAGACTTCGGTCGAGTACGGTTCGGTGATCTGAAAGACGCCCACCCGGGCCGAATCGATTTTGTCCAGGCGGTCCCCGGTACTCCTGGCGATCTCGGCCGCCCTCTTCTCCGCGTCCTTCGTCGCCTCGGCCAAGAGGGCCCGCTTGATCTCGCTGAGCTGAGACGGATAGTATTCCAGCTGTGAGTTCTGCAGCACGATGCCGCGCTCCACGAGGGCGCTCGGGTTCAGAGCCAGCCCCTCCACCTTCTTCAAATCCCGCGACACCACGAAGACGCTCTGCATCACCTGGTAGCCGACAGTGGTCCCCGCCTTCTCGTACTGTCCGAACACGGGGTTGGTCTGGATGGGTTGGATAGACAGGGCGTCTTCGCTCAGGCCTTCCGCCCGGAGGAGATCGGTGAGCGAAGCCAGGTCGTTCTTGATCTGGGTGTAGCCGGTCTTGAGATCGTTCACGCCGACGTTGCGCACCATGGTCAGCCGCCATTTGACGATGTCGGCGCTGATCCGCCTGGTGGCGGCGCCCGTCACCTTGATGGTCTTGACCGGGAGCCGGCTGCGGTAGAAGAACTGCCCGAAGATGACGCTGCTCGCGACGAGGCCAAGGGCCAGGATCGTGGCGCCGATGAGACGGTCTCGCATCTTCCCCCACCTATCCTGTTCGATTCTATGCGCCCACTTCGATGGTAAAGCACCCGGCAGACCCCGTCAAATGGGGAGCGATGGGACAAAGGCGAGATGTGGCGGTTGACAACGCCCGGGGGCGCTGATAAACTGGTTCCAATCAAGGCACCGTTTGGCGTTGATGGGGAGAGTAGTTGCGTACGCAGTCCAGAGAGCGGGGGCAGGTGGAAGCCCCGTCTGAACGGCGCAACGAGTGGACCCCGGAGCTGCCGGCCGAACTCGAGTAGGCTGCGCCGGCCGACCCCCGTTAGCAGGTCTTTGAGTGGAGCGTTCGCTTCATTTGGGTGGCACTACGGGCTAGAGGCCCGTCCCTTG
>JBLNBQ010000085.1:0-3923 GCA_050260095.1 Chitinophagales bacterium | reverse complement strand
CTGGCGATGGGCTGCTTGCGATCCGCGTCCTTCGCGAAGAGCACCGCCCCTCCTCCCGCCTCCATCAGGACGGCCGAGGCAGAGTCGACTCTGAGCTCCGCACCCGGCGGAAGCGCCGCTTGCGTTCCGGCCGCCTTGCCCGCGGCCGCGACCGGACAGGCCAAGCTGAGCAGGAGCAAGACACAGATCACCTTGGCTCGGATACGCACCTAACCCATCTCCCTCTCTTCCTTATGCAGCGGGAACGGGGTTAGGATGCCTCTCGGCGGCGGCCTTATGCCTCAGGCGGAGCGCACCACGTCATACACCAGGGGCGGAACGGGTACTGGGCGTTCGGACAACTCGTAGCAAGCCTGGACCTCCCGGACGGCTGCGGCGGCCGCGGCCTCGCTGGCCGCGTGTATCTCGGCGAGGGCTTGCCCCGGCGCCACCCGGTCTCCCACCTCCACCTTCAGGTCCAGCCCCACGCTCAGGTCGATCGGGTCTTCCTTCCGCCGCCGCCCGGCGCCGAGCTCCATCGCCGCCACGCCGAGCCGCTCGGCCTCGACGGCCTTGACGTAGCCGCCCGCCGGGGCGCCAGCCGTGACCCGCACCGCCGCCTGGGGCAGGCGGGAGAGGTCCTCCACCACCCCCGGGTCGCCTCCCTGAGCGGCGATCCACCGGGCGAACTGCGCCAGGCCGGCGCCGGAGCGCAGCGCCTCCTCGACCAGGGCCCGCCCGGCCTGGGGGCTTGCGGCGCGGCCGGCCAGGGCGACCATCTCGCCGCCTAGAACGAGGCAAAGTTCGGTGAGGCGGGCCGGGCCTTCGCCCCGCAAGGTCATGACCGCTTCGCTCACCTCCAGCGCGTTGCCCACCGCTCGGCCGAGCGGCTGGTCCATGTCGCTGATGACGGCGACCGTCCGGCGACCGGCCCGTTCGCCGATGGAGACCATCGCCTGCGCGAGTTCTCTCGCCCGGGCCAGGTCTTTCATGAAGGCGCCCCGGCCGCACTTGACGTCGAGCACGATGGCGTGGCTCCCGCCGGCGAGTTTCTTCGACATGATGCTGGAGGCGATGAGCGGGATGCAGTCCACGGTCGCCGTGACGTCCCGCAGCGCGTAGATCTTCTTGTCCGCGGGGCACAGCGCGCCTGACTGCCCGACCACCGCCATCCCGGCGGTCCGGACGGCCCCGAGGAACTCCTCCCGCGAGAGCGAGGTCCTAAAGCCGGGGATGGACTCCAGCTTGTCGACGGTTCCGCCGGTGTGGCCCAGGCCGCGCCCGGACATCTTGGCGACCACCACGCCGCAGGCCGCCACGAGCGGCGCCACCACCAGCGTGGTGGTGTCGGCCACCCCGCCGGTGCTGTGCTTGTCGACCGCCGGCCCCGGCAGCCCCGAGAGGTCGGCCACCTCACCGGAGCCGGCCATCGCCAGCGTGAGGTCGGTCGTCTCCCGGCTGCTCAGGCCGCGGAAGAACACCGCCATGAGAAACGCGGCCATCTGGTAGTCGGGCAGCGCGCCAGACGTGTACTCACGCACCAGGAACTCCAGTTCGGCGGTGCTCAGCTCATCGCCGTCGCGCTTCTTCTTGATCAGGTCGTAGGCCCGCATCGTTACTCCTCCCCCCGCAGCGCCCGAGCGAAACTCCTCCCCACCGGGAGGCTCGGACCCGCCAGCCACTCCGCCACCGTGGCCCCCACGTCGGCGAAGGTCTCTCTCGTTCCCAGGTTCACGCCGGCCTTCACCCTCGCCCCGGCCGCCAGCACGGGCACGTACTCCCGCGAGTGGTCGGTGCTGGGCGTCGTCGGGTCACAGCCGTGGTCGGCCGTGATGATGAGCAGGTCGTCCTGGCGCAGCCCCGCCAGAAGGTCGGGCACCGCCCGGTCGAACTCCTCCAGGGCCCGGGCGTAACCCGGGCAGTCGTTGCGGTGGCCGTAGACCATGTCGTAGTCCACCAGGTTGGTGAAGACGAGCCCCTCGCCGGTGGAGAGCCACCCCACCGTCTCGGCGATTCCCTCGGTGTTCCCGTGCGTGTGCAAGGCCTTGCTGAGGCCGCGCCCGGCGAAGATGTCCTCGATCTTGCCAACGCCGGTCACCGGGATACCCGCGCCGCTCAGCCGGTCGAGCAGCGTCGGCTCCGGGGGCGCCAGGGAGAAGTCGCGCCGGGCCGCGGTCCGCTGGAAATGCCCCGGTTCGCCGGTGAACGGCCGGGCGATGACCCGGCCGACGCCGTGCTCCCCGGTCAGAATCTCCCTGGCCGCGCGGCAGAGCCGGTAGAGTTCCTCCACCGGGATGACCTCTTCGTGCGCCGCGATCTGGAAGACCGAATCGGCGGACGTGTAGACGATGGGCTTGCCTGAGCGCAGGTGCTCCGGGCCGAGTTCCTTGATGATCTCCGTGCCGGAAGCCGCCTTGTTGCCCAAGACGTCGTACCCCGTGGCCCGCCGGAACGCCTCGATCACCTCGGGCGGGAAGCCTTGGGGGTACGTGGGGAAGGGGCGCGAGAGCACCACCCCGGCCAGCTCCCAGTGCCCGGTCGTTGTGTCCTTCCCCGGCGCCCGCTCCGCCATCCGCCCGTAGGCCCCCGCCGGGGCTGCGGCGGGCGGCACCCCTTCCAGCGGCAGGATGTTGCCCAGCCCCAGGCGCCCAAGGTTGGGCAGGGAGAGCCCGCCCACCGCCCGGGCCAGGTTGCCCAGCGTGTTGCTGCCCTCGTCGCCGTACGCCGCGGCGTCGGGCAGCGCTCCTGCCCCCACGCTGTCGAGGACGATCAAGACGACCCTTGCGCTCATCGGCCCGTTCTCCTCCTAGGCTCGCGGGTGAGCCTTGGCATAGACTTCCCTGAGTTGCCCGGCCACCGTCATCCTGGCGTAAACCTGCGTCGTGCTGGGACTCACGTGGCCGAGCATCTTCTGCACCGCCCGGAGGTCGGCCCCGTTCTCCAACAGGTGGACCGCGAACGAGTGCCGCAGCGTGTGCGGCGTGAGCTTTGCGGTGATGCCCGCGGCCCGGGCCCGGCCCTTGATGATCTTCCAGCAGCCTTGCCTGGTCAGGCGCCCGCCCCGCTGGTTGACGAAGAGCGCCGCCTCGCTGGGATCGCCCGTCAGCGCCGGACGCCCTTCGTTGAGATATTTCTCGAGTGCGGCGAGCGCCATTCGCCCCAGCGGGATCACCCGCTCGCGACTCCCCTCGCGGCACTTGACGAAGCCCACGCTCAGCCCGACATCTCCCACATCGAGCGCGCACAGCTCAGAGACCCGCAGGCCGGTGCCGTAGAGCACCTCGAGCATCGCCCGGTCGCGCCAGCTCGCCGGATCGTCGTCGGCCGCGCCTGCGAGCAGCCGTTCGACCTCCTCCGGCGTCAGCACCAGCGGGTTGACCCGCTCGGCTTTGGGCGGGGCCACGTCCTCCGTCGGGTCGCGTGCGATGAGCCGCTCCCGGTCAAGGTAGTGGTAGAACGCCCGCAAGGAGGCCAAGTGCCGGGCCAGGGTGGCCGGCGACCGGCCCTGGCTGCGGAGCGTCTCGAGGTAGCCGGTCACGCCCGCCGCGTCGGCCTCGAGCGCGCCGCGGCCGCCGCGGCCCAGGTAGACCAGGAAGTCGGTCACGTCGCGCAGGTAACATTCGCGAGTGTTGCGGGTGAGTCGCCGCTCGCTCAGGTACGACCCGAACGCCTCTGCCAGATTCTGCTCCACTGCTCCACCTTCTTCCGGGGACCGCCCCGGCAATCTTATGTAAAGCAAGCAGAGTTTACTTACGCCGGAAGGAGCCCCTTTTCCTTCCCGGCAAGTCCGGTTTTCCCAGGCAAGGCGCGGGCTGGCCGACGCTGAGGGGCCCGGCGGCAACGCCGGACGCCTCGCCTAGACCGGTGAGCTCGACGGAAGCGGTTCTAGCGCGGCCAGAGCAGGCAGGCCAAAACCGCCTGGAGGAGGACGATCTACAGCATCG
>JBLNBQ010000084.1:0-7417 GCA_050260095.1 Chitinophagales bacterium | reverse complement strand
TGCTGCGAGCACTGCGCCGGGCCCTGGAGAAGGCCACGCCGGAGATCTGCAACAGCGATCAGGGGAGCCATTTCACCAGCGACCAGTACCTGGACCTGCTCAAGGAAGCGGAGGTATGGATCAGCATGGACGGCCGGGGCCGGGCGTTGGACAACGTCTTCACGGAGAGATTCTGGCGGACACTGAAGTACGAGGAGGTTTACCTGCACGAGTACGAGAGCCCCCGGGAGACACGGCAGCAGATCGCTCAGTTCATCGACTTTTACAACTGGGACCGTCCTCACCAGGCCCTCGGCTACCGAACCCCGGCGGAAGTGTACGGCGCCGAGCACGCAGATCGGAACCTGGTACCCTTACCCACAGCTCATACCGAAAGGAGGCCCCTCCATCTTAGCACTCTCGAAAACGTGTCTTGACAAAGGGGTCCACCGTACTGGTCCGTACGCACCAGGCCGGTACGGTGCGAGGACCCCTCACTCGACGTGCGGAGTGGCCGGCAGTTGACATATAAGCAAATCTTAGACCGGACATAAGAGGAATTTGTGGAATCGCCGGCCAATCTTTCTTCCATCACGACAAGGGAGCGGTAGGACGGATGGGCAGCGACTGGCGGCAGATGTGGGCAGACCTGGGGATGGACCTGGAGAAGCACGACGAGTTCCTGGCGCCGGTGCCGGGGCTCTTCGGGGAACTCTTTCTGAAGCAGGCGAACCGGCCGAAGGCGATGGACTTCTTCGATTTCGTGGTGGGGGATATCCACGGTATCCGCGTTAAGGAACTGGTGGACCACAAGGCCAAGGGCGGGAAGGTCGTCGCTTCGTTCTGCGTCTTCATGCCGGACGAGATCACCTTGGCCGCCGGAGCGGCCAGCATCGGCCTCTGCGCCGGCGCCCAGTTCCCGGTGCCTTCGGGCGAGAAGGTTCTCCCGCGGAACCTCTGTCCGCTCGTCAAGGCCAGCGTCGGCTTCAAGCTTGACCGGATCTGCCCGTACTTCCAGGTGGCCGACTTCGTCGTGGGCGAGACCACGTGCGACGGAAAGAAGAAGGCCTGGGAAGTCTTGAACGAGTATGTTCCCACCTACGTCATGGAGCTTCCCCAGCGCAAGGAGGCCCATGACCAGGCGCTCTGGCTGGAAGAACTCAAGCGGTACAAAGCGAAGATCGAGCGGGAGTCGGGCGTCACCGTCACCGCGGAGAAGCTCGCCTCGGCCATCGCCCTGGTCAACCGAAAGCGTGAGGCCTTGCGCCGCCTCTACGCCACCCGGAAGGCCGACCCGGCGCCGATCTCCGGCAAGGATGCTCTGCTCGTCTCGGAGCTGGCCTTCTTCGACGATCCTGAGCGGTTCATCGAGCAGGTAACCCGCCTGTGCGAGGAGCTGGAGGGGCGGGTGGCCCGGGGTGAGGGCGTTGCCCCGAAGGGTGCGCCTCGGATTCTCATCACCGGCAGCCCGCAGCCGATTCCAAGCTGGAAGCTTCACGCGGTGATCGAGGGCAGCGGCGGCGTAGTGGTGTGCGAGGAGACCTGCACTGGGACGCGCTACTTCGAGACGGGAGTGCGGGAAGACGGGCGAACCGTCGACGAGCAGCTTCAGGCCATCGCGGAACGCGGCCTTGGCATCAACTGCGCCTGCTTCACGCCGAACGAGGGGCGAATCGAGGACATCTTGCGGCTGGCGAAGGAGTACCGGGTCGACGGCGTGGTCTACTACAACCTTCAGTTCTGCCAGCCCTACAGCCTCGAGTACCGCAAAGTCGAGAAGGCGCTGCAGGAGGCGGGCATCCCCGTCACGCGGATCGAAAGCGACTTCAGCGAAGAGGATATGGGTCAGCTCCAGACCCGTATCCAGGCCTTTTTGGAGATGCTGGGGAAGTAGGATGTACTTCGCCGGCGTCGATGTAGGATCCGTCGCGGCCAAGTGCGTGATTCTCGGCGGCGACCGCCTTCTGTCCTCTGCCATCGTGCCCACAGGCTGGAGCCCGAAGGAAGCGGGACGGCAGGTGTTCGAGGCAGCTTTGAGGGCGGCGGGTGTCCAGGCGTCGGCGGTCGCCCGGGTGGTTGGGACCGGTTATGGACGCGTGGCTTTGGACTTCCTTGACCAGGCCGTGACCGAGATCACCTGTCACGCGGTGGGGGCCCACCGGCTCTTCCCAGACAATGATGCGGTGGTGGACATCGGCGGCCAAGACAGCAAGGCGATCAAAGTCGGGCCCGGCGGGAAAGTGCTGAGCTTCGCCATGAACGACAAATGCGCGGCGGGAACCGGACGATTCCTCCAGGTGATGGCGACGACGCTGGGCCTGGAGTTCGACGACCTTGAGAGCGTCGCTGCGGCCGAGCCGGCGTCGATCAACAGCATGTGCACCGTGTTCGCCGAATCCGAGGTCGTAAGCCTCCTCGCGGCAGGGACGCCGAAAGAGCGCATCATCGCCGGGCTCTACCAGTCGATCGCCCGGCGGGTCGCCTCGATGGCCGGTTCTCTCGGGACGATCAGCGGTGTTACCTTCACCGGGGGAGTGGCGAGGAGCAGTGGGGTGCGCCTAGCCCTCGCCCGCGCGCTCGGGTGCCCGGTCACGAGTCCCCCAGAGCCTGAGTACGTCGGGGCGCTGGGGGCGGCGGTCATCGCGGCGAGGCTCAACGAATAGGCCAATTCGCCCGGCGCAACTCTTGAGCCGTTGGGCAGACTACCGGGAAGACGGGCGTTGGAGCTGGTCTCTTAGATGGAGGCGGGTGTCAGGAACAGGTCGGAGCTGGCCGACCAGGCGACGCCGTTCCCCTGGACACGGCGCCCCCAAAGCGGCCTTGACGAGCGAGTCCAGTACAACCATCACACTTTCCTCCAGTCACATCGCCAGTTTCCGCCTGTTGTCCGACGGGCATCCAGAGGGCGGGGAGACCTTGACGGGCTTCCAGAACTGTCCAAGCGCCATGACGACTGCGAAGATGACGAGGTAGAAGCCTACGGCCTTGCCGTGCGCATAGAAGGCGGCCACCACCATGAAAACGCATGCGAACACGGCGAGGGCTGGCATGAAGAAGCGCCTGAAAAAGCTCAGGGACTTCTCTTTGGCCATCATGACCACGAAGATCGGGATGTACATGGCGTAGAGAGTGACGATGGGCAGTTCCGAGCTGTCGAAGCTGAAGGGGCCAAACCACGGCGTCGGGGCGAGATTTGCCCCGTAGAAGTACAGCAGCCACGCGCCGCACAGGAGAAGACCCATGACCGAGGAGTTGGTCGGCATGTTCGTGCTCTTGTCAATGCCCTTGAAGACTTCTGGCGCTGGTCCCACGCCGCGAGCCGCCAGGGCGTAGAAGCCGCGGGTGCTACCCATCATCAGGCCGTTCAGCGTTCCCAGGCAAGAGATGACCACAAAGACGAAGAGCACCGTGCCGCCGACCTTCGAGAACACAGTGGAGAACGCCAGCTTGGCGCCGGCTTCGCCGCCCTTCATCATGACGCTGTTTTCCACCGCTCCGGCCAGTCCGGTGTAATACGAGATGTAGATCAGGGCCACGAACATGGTGCCGAAGGTGAGGGCCAACGGCAGATTCTTCTTGGCGTTCTTCAGTTCAGCGTTGATGCTGGTGGCGATGATCCAGCCTTCGTAGGCGAACGAGGTGGCGACCACGGCCGTGAACAGAGGATTGCCTTTCACGTCGGCGATGACGCCGCCGGTGAAGTTGGCAAGCAGAATGCCGTTCTTCAAACCTGCGATCGTCCCAACCAGAGCCATGAGCGCCAGCGGGATCAGTTTGATGGCAGTGGTCGATACCTGAAATCTGCCCGCAAGCCTGGGGGAAAGGGCGTTCAGGGCATAGCTTGTCACCAGGAAGAAACCGGAGAGGGCCATGGCCTCGGCCCCGACGATGTTCCACCCCAGCAGCACGCTGGTGTAGCGCGCCGAAACCCAGGCCAGCACCGAGGTCAGGGTTGGGTAATAGATGGCGGCCATGAACCAGCCGACAAAGTAACCGTACTTGCTGCCGAGCGTGACTTCGGCGTAGTCGACGATACCGTTTACCCTCTCGTACATGGTGGCCATCGTGGCAAAAACGTAGGCGCAGACGATCATGATCACTGCGCCTATGCCCCACGCCAGAATGCCCAGCGGCAGATCACCGCCCGTAGCAGTCAAGACCTTTTCCGCCTTGAAGAAGACGCCGCTGCCAATCACGATGCCGACCACCATCGCGATGGCGGTCAAGAGACCATACTTCTTCTGGAGTGAGTTCTCCATAGGTCACCAGGCTTTCACAGTTATTTACCAGGGAGGGCACCGTCTTCGGTATAACACATCGCCGCCAAAAAAGAAACGCCAACAAGCACAAGAAGTCATCAGCCCGCAGCCAGACCACGCGCCCTCGTCCGACGCGGTGGAGGCACTGCGGGCGCACCGCGACCGGCTCCTGGACAGACGTTGGCGGCGGCCTTTGCCACGGGCGATCCAGCGGGCGAGTCGGCGCAGCGGGCGGCGGACCTGCACCGCCAGTGGCTCTGTAACTTCTGGAGCAGCTACAGCAAGGAGGCCCACGCTGGTGTCGCCCAGATGTACGGGGATGAACCAGTTCATGATGATCCGCGGCGGGATCTCCGGGGCGCTTTGGCTCTTCTCGATCGCCATCTTCCTGCTGGTGGGGCTAAGAGGGGGCTGGCGGTATTCGTGGGTCGTGTTCATCTTCGCCTGTGGGATCGAGGCGTTGATCGAGGCAGTGTTGGCTTTCAGGCGGAGATCGTAGCGCGACGTGGCCTGGTTGAGCCTGGCGATGAAGGCCGGGCAGACGCAGGAGCCGCGAAGGCGGTGACCGCTGTGGTCGCCGCCTTCGCCCATGTCACATAGACTGTGCGCCTGATTCGCCAGGCGTGTCAACAAGCATTGACATCCGGACGCGCTTTGTATGCGGCGTTAGCGACGTGCGAGGAAGAGCGCGATCACTCCTGCCCCGACCAGGATCCGGTACCACACGAACGGGCGGAAGCTGTTCCGGCGCAGCCAGCGCAGGAGGAAACCGATCACCAGGAACCCCACGACGGCTGAGGTTCCCACGCCGACGAGGAAGGGGGTGTTGATCGCCCCGGGCGTGCGGAGCAGGTGGCCGAGCTTGAGCAGGCCGGCGCCGAGGATGATCGGCGTGGACAGGAGAAAGGAGAACCGGGCGGCGTTCTCCCGGGTCAGCCCCACGAAGGCCCCTGTGCTGATGGTGATTCCTGACCGCGACACGCCGGGGATGATGGCGAGCGCCTGCGAAAGGCCGATCACAAGGCTTTGGCCGAAGGACACCTGCTCACCTTTTCCAGGCCTCGCCGCGGCGCGGTCGGCCAAGGCGAGGACCAGCCCCATCAGAACCAGCATCACCCCGATGATCAGCGGGCTGCGGAAGACCGTCTCGGCGCGCGACTCCAGGGCCACCCCGGCGAGCGCGCCCGGGATCGAAGCGACCACCAAGTACCAGAAGAGGCGCCCTTCCGCGGTCCGCGTCCCCTTCAGCCCTTGGCCGAGCAGGCCGAGCCAGTCTCGCCAGAAGAAGGCGACCACCGCCAGCAGCGTCCCGAGGTGCAGCGCCACGTCGAACGTCAGCCCGGGATCGGGCCAGCGGAGCGCCCACGGGATCAGGATCAGGTGCGCCGAGCTCGAGATCGGGAGGAACTCCCCCAGCCCCTGCGCGAGCCCCAATATGAATGCCTGAAAGACGGTCATCATCGAAGCACCTCGTTCCCCTTCGCATAGGATACCCGGCCGAGCTTGAACATCGCCCACGAGGCAGCCGCGAGGACGGCGAAGCTGAGCGGCCAGATCATCCGAACGCCCCACGCCTCGACCACCCAGCCCATCAGCAGCGGGCCACCGGTCAGCCCCACGTTCCGCACGGTCTCGAAGAACGAACTGTACCGCCCGCGCTGCGAGGCCGGCGAGTTGCTGGCGATGTAGGCGCCCATGTTGGTCGCCACGGCGATCTCGCCCGAGGTCCAGACGACCATCGCGAGCAAGAACCATCCCCGCCGGCTGATCAGGCCGATCATGCCGAACCCGGCCGCGTAGAGGAGCCCGCCCAGCGCCATGTTGGCGGTATGGCTGAGGCGGGCCGTCAGCCGGGTGAGCGGGGTGGTGCCCACCACGACCACCAGGCCGGCCAGGCTTGCCAGCATCCCGTAGAACCTCGGCCCATCGGCCCCGAACAGCTCGCGCACCTGCAGAGGCAGGCCGAACCCGAACTGCGCGTTTGCCACTTCATATGCCAGGATCACCGCCGCAAAGACCAGAAGGTGCGGCCGCTTGACGAGCGCGGCGATCAGGCTGCATGCTGAATTTGTCCGAGAGGAAGAGGGCGAGGAAGGGGGCGACGAAGTTGCCCAGGTTATTCACGACGCTGCCTGCGAACAGCGCGTAGATGGCTGTGGGGAGGCCGGCGTAGCTTTCGAACAGCTTCATGCCACCTTCTTTCTCTGCCGGGAGAGCGATTCCTTGCACCCATCTTGGGCACCAGGCTTGTTGTTTCCCAGCCAAGCGGCGCGGTTCAAAGGGACGAGGTTCGCCGGAGAAGGCGTCACAGCAGCAATCGGTATCTCGGCGGCGGTGGGGATGACGAACAGCGTGCCGGCGATCGCCAGGCCCAACACCGCCGGAAGGCGGTTGCCCCACTCCGGGGTCACCGTTGGAAAGAGCCACGCCCTGGCGGCGCCGAGCGCCAGCACGAGCACCGCATAGGCGGGCAGGCTTTCGGCTATGAGGCGCCACAGCGCGCGGCGCCGCCGCCGTCTCGTCCCCGGCCAGGCGCTCGGCCAGGGTTGTGCACCGATCGAGGCGGAGCGCGCCCTGAGTCCAGCGGCCACCGGGGCGGCACAGCACGAACACATCATGCCGGGCAACGCGGCCGCACCGGCCAGGGCCGTCGAGGAAAGCCTCGGCCTTCCGAACGCCTGTTCGATCCATTTCTTCGGGACGAGCACCTGAACGAGCGAACCGAGAAGCAACCCCAGCGCCATGGCTTTCCAGACCGCCTTGAAATAGGCGGCGGCGAACGTGAACGCCGCAGCCCAGGAAGGGGAGGGGGCGCTGGCGGCTTCGCCCGTGATGATCGAGGAGCCGAGCGAATGGGTGGCAAAGGCCAGGAAGGCTTTGTGGTAGTAAGGACTCCATTTCACGTAGAAAAGGCCGACCGCTGCGACCGCGAGGAACAGGGCGGGGTACAGGGCGACTGGCTTAGGTGTATCGCCTGCTGCTGGTGTTTTCAAGGCCTGCTACTCCCCTGACTGAACGTGATAGCGGAATCATTCTTTATGGGACTGAAATCCTCTTGATGGGCAAGGCTCGTCCTTGTCCGCTGCGGTCTCCCGCTGTATACTTATCGCCAAAGCTACAAGAGGAGCTGCCGAATTCCCATGAACAATCGCGCCGTCGTCAGCGTGGTGGGCAAAGAC
>JBLNBQ010000083.1:0-24519 GCA_050260095.1 Chitinophagales bacterium | reverse complement strand
CCCGTTCGCTCCAGGGCGCCGGCCCGGCGGGGTGCCGGTGTGGTTGGCTCTGGACGTCGGGACGGAATTCGCCAAAGCGGTGCTCGTCGCCGCCTCGCCCGAGGGGCCGCGGGTCGCCGGCGCCGGCCGGACCCGCCAGGAGTACGGGGACATGGAGGCGGGGGCGATCTGCAACATCGCCGGGGTCAGCCGGGCCGCGGCGGAGGCCGTGGCCGAGGCGGAGCGCTCGGCGGGGCTGCCCGTCGCCATCCAGGGCGTGGTCTGCGGCATAGCCGGTTGTTTCGTGAAGGGCATCGTGAACCAGGTCCGGTCGGTTCGCCGGTTCCCCGGGCGACCGCTTTCGTGGGAGGAGCTCCGCCAGTTGGTTGAGCGGGGAAGCGGAGAGGCCCGGGAGTTGGCGCGGGAAGAGTTGCTCCGTGAGACCAGCCTGTCCGCCATCGACATCGAACCTTTGAACGCGGCGGTGGTCGAAGTGAAAATCGACGGCCACCGCGTAACCAATCCCCTCGACTTTCAGGGACGGACCGTCGAACTGACCGTCTTCACCGCCTTCGCGCCGCTCATCCACGTCGGAGCCCTACGCACTGTCGTGCGGAACCTGGGGTTGCCTTTCCTGGCCGCCGTTGCTGAACCATACGCGGTGGCCAGCGCCGCGCTGACCGACGAGGCGTGCGAGTTTGGCACCCTGGTGGTCGACGTCGGGGGCGGCACCACCGATGTGGCCTTGGTCCAACGGGGCGGGCTCGCCGGGACCAGGATGCTGGCCATGGGGGGCCGGGCGTTCACTCGCACGCTGGCGGCCGAACTCGGCCTGCCCTTGCGGGAGGCGGAGGAACGGAAACTGGAGGTCAGTCGCGGCGGCGTGGCGGCTCCCGGCGCCGCGGAGGTGCTTCCCCTGCTGCGGCAGGATCTCGAAGTCTGGCGCACCGGGGTGGGGCTGGCTTTGGAGAGCCTCGGAGAAGGGGAACTCCTGCCGGGGCGGGTTGCCCTTTGCGGGGGCGGAAGCGCGCTCGACGGGCTGGCGGAGGCCCTCGCCTCGCTGCCGGCGCTGGGCCAGCGCGCCGGGAACGGGCCGGAGGTAGTGCACCTGGTGGCGGAGGAACTGCACGGGGTGGACGATCAGGAGGGGCGGCTCAGCGGGACGCAGGACGTGACTCCGAAGAGTCTGGCGCTGGCGGCGGCGCAGATCGCCGGTCTAACCGGGTGCGACTACCGCCGCCGGGCGGTGTGAGGGTGCGATGGCGGAGCGGGAAGTAATCGCCGTTGAGGCGGACGAACAGATCAACGGGCTGATCAGGCGGCTGCGCCAGTCGGGCGCGCGTCAGGTCACGTTCGTGGTCCCCGAGGCCGCGGCCGTGCTGCGCAACGCGGTCAACCTCCGGCTGCTCCGCTTCTATGCCGAACAGGAGCAGAAGGTCGTCCGGCTTGTGACGGGCGACGCGGTGGTACAGCGCTTGGCCGACGAGGCGGGCCTCGAGTGGAGCGCCGCGCCGGAGGCGTCACAGGCCCGGGGGCCGGCGGAGGGTTGCTACGAGGCGGGAGCCCAGCGGCTCTCCGAGGGGGCGGCGACGGGCGAAGGTGGACCGCGGCCGGCTCCGGCTACTCCCCGGCCGCGGCTCGTGCCTTCGTGGCGGCACCTTGTCTGGCTGCCCGTCCTGGTGCTCTTGCTCGCGGCCTGGCAACTCGTGGCTGGGCCGGCGGTAGTGGTGACGGTCGAACCTGCCGTGCAAGAAGTGGCGCGCGACGTCGTCCTGCGCGCCGAGACCGGCGGCGGGGGCACCCTGCCGCTCGCCCGCCTGGAGCAGGCGATCGAGGCGACCGCGAGCGTGGAGACGACCGGTCACCGCAGGGTGGGCGTCGCGGCGGCGCACGGGAGCGTGACCTTCCTCAACCAGAATCCCAAGCCCGTGACGATCCCGGCGGGGACCGTGCTTCTAACCACGGCGGGGCTCAGCTTCCGCACGGTGGAGACGGTCAAAGTCCCCGGGGTGTCCACGGACTATTACATGAAGATCCCGGTCGGCGTGCGGTCCGGCCAGGCCGAGGCCCGGGTCGTCGCAGTGGAGCCGGGCGCGGAGGGCAACGTGGGCGCCGGGCGCCTGACCAGGTTCAAGGAAGGACCTCCCGCCGGGGTGCAGGTGACGAACCCGGAACCGACCCGTGGCGGCGAAGACCGGACGGCCGCCCTCGTGACGGCCGCCGATCTGGACCGGGTGAGGCGGGCCGCGGAGGCGGCGCTGGTGGCTCAGGCCCGCCCGGCGCTCGAAGCCTTGTTGACCCAGGGACACGAACTCATCCCCGACAGCGTCCGGGTGAGCGGGGTCGCGGTCGAGACCTCCGGGACGGTCTCGAGCGAGGCAGAGACTGTCTCGGCGACGGCGCAAGGCGTGGCCAGCGGCCTGGAGTACGAGCCCGCGGCCGCCCGGCGCGCGGCCGTCGCCGCCCTGCCGAAGCTCGTCCCGGCCAAGTACACGGTGGTGCCGGGCAGCATTGCGGCGGGTGGGCCGCGCTTCGCGCGGGTCGAAGCCGGGCTCGCCGAGATCGTCGTTCCGGTGACCGGCCGCCTGGTCCCGGCGCTCGATGTGGCGGCCATCCGCCAGGCGGCCCGGGGCAAGACGCGGGGGGAGGCCGAGGCGGCCCTGCGCCGGGTTCCGGGGGTCGGCAGGGTGAGCATCACCGGGGGCGGGCGGCGGCTTCCTGGGTGGAGCGGCCGGCTGAAGGTCAAGATCGCGGCGCCCGCCGGGAGCGTCTGAGGTGGAGCGGCGTCCGCTGGGGCAGACCGGGCTGTCCGTCTCCCGCCTCTGTTTCGGGGCGCTCACCATCGGACCGCTCCAGGCGCGGCTCTCGCCCGAAGAGGGCGGCCGGGTGGTGCGGGCGGCGGCCGAGGCGGGCTTCAACTTCTTCGACACGGCTGAGCTGTACGGGACCTATCCGCACCTGCGCCAGGGCTTGGCCGGCTTTTCCGACGTCCATGTGGCGAGCAAGTCGTACGCGCCTGACTACGAGGGCATGCGGGCCAGCGTGGAAGAGGCCTTGCGCGCCCTTGGGGTCGAAGCAATCTCCGTTTTCCTCTGCCATGAGCTCGACAGCGCCGCGGGCCTGCGCGGGCATGCGGGGGCCCTCGAATACCTGGTGCACGCCCGGGAGCGCGGCCTCGTCCGGGCGATCGGGATCTCGACGCACGCGGCGGAGGCGGTGCATGCGGCGGCCTTGACCCCGGAGATCGACGTAATCCATCCCCTGGTCAACCGGGCGGGGCTCGGCGTGAAGGGCGGGCTCGCCGCGATGCAGCAGGCGCTCGAGCTGGCGGTGGCGACGGGCAAGGGGCTTTACACGATGAAGCCGCTCGGGGGCGGCCACCTTAGGCGCGAGGCCCGGGAGGCGTTGGCCTGGTGCCTCAACCTGCCCGGCGTGGCCGCGGTCGCCGTGGGGATGCGGAGCGCTGCAGAGGTGGCCCTCAACGCGGCCTGGCTGGCGGAGGCGACTGGCGGGGCGGAGGGGAGCGACGCGGTAGAGTTGGAACGGCTGCGGCGGCTGGTCGACCAGGAGGAGCGGTGGCTGCACGTGGAGGCCTGGTGCACCGGGTGCGGCACCTGCGTCGCCCACTGCCCGGCGGGCGCGCTGCGCGTCCGGGAGGGCCGAGTGACGGTCGACCGGGAGAAGTGCCTGCTCTGCGGCTACTGCGGCGCCGCGTGCGCAGAGATGGCGCTCAAGGTCGTGTGAGGGTGGCGAACATGCGGATCATGGCGCTGGACGTGGGCGAACGGCGGATCGGGGTGGCGGTCAGCGACCCGTTGGGCTTGACTGCCCAGGCCCATTCGGTCTTCTCCCGGCGGCATCCCGAGGCGGACGTCGCGGCGATCGCAGGCCTGGTGGCGCAGCTTGGGGCGGAACGCATCGTCGTGGGGTTGCCCCGCAACCTCAACGGAACCGAGGGCCCCTCGGCCAAGCGTTCGCGCGAGTTTGCCGCGTCTCTCACCAGGAAGGTAGAGATTCCCGTTGAACTATACGACGAACGCTTGACCACCGTCGAGGCGGAGAACATACTCTTGGAGGGCGACCTGTCGCGGCGGAAGCGGCGGGCCGTCGTCGACAAGGTAGCGGCGGCGCTGATCCTCGAAGGGTATTTGCACCGCGTGGGGCGGGAAAGATAGTGTCCGGTCGCCGGTGGCGGGAGCGAGACAGAGAGGACGTGAACTTGGTGGAGGAACTCGACGAAATCACAGTGGTTAACGATGAAGGTGAAGAATTCGACTTTGCCGTGGACCGGGTTTTCGAGTTGAACGGGAAGCGGTACGCTGTGTTGATCCCGATCGAGGACATCGACGGCGAAGACGAGGAAATGGAAGAGGACGAGGAAGCCGACGAGGACGAGGAGGAGATCGAGGAGTCGGCGGTGATCTTCCGGGTCGAGACCGACGACAAGGGTGAAGACATCCTGGTCGACATCGACGAGGACGACGAGTTCAACGCGGCCGAACAGCGCTACTTCGAACTGTGCGAGGAAGACGAGGAGTAGTGTCCCAGCGAGGGGACTTCAGGGGCCCGGGCGTCCGCCCGGGCCTTTTGTTTGCCCGCCTGTTTGCCGACCGGCCGTGCCGTAAGCTATAATTGTGGGCGTGGGGTGAGCGAATGACCCAGGTGCGACAGGCGCTGGCCGGCTTCCCCGGCCTGGTGGGCAAAGCCGGACGGGGCCTTGTGGCTTCTCTTCGTCATCGCGCGCTGGTCTGGGGGCTGGCCGTCCTCGTGGTGGGGGCGCTGGCCGGGTCGGGGCTGCTCTGGTCGCTGGCCGTGCGGCCGGCGGCCACGGGAAATCAGCCGGGCCGCCTAGTCAGGCTGGCTCCCGGGGTCACCACCCGCGGGCTGACGCGAGAGCTCAGCCGGCAGGGGCTCATCCGTCATCCCGTCCTCTTCCGGGCCCTGGCGCGCCTCTCCGGTCTCGACCGTTCCCTTCAGGCGGGCGACTACGAGCTCAACGCCGCCATGACGCCCCTCGACATCCTCCGCATCCTGGCTTCGGGCCACACTGTCACCCGGCAGGTGACCATCCCCGAGGGGTTCTCAGCCAAAGAGATTGCCGCACGCCTGTCGGCGGCCGGCTTGGGGTCGCCGGAAAGCATCATCGCGCTGATCAAGGATCCAGGGAAGGTCTTTGCCGGCCGGCCGCCCGCCGCGCTCGCCGGCGTGCCTTCGCTCGAAGGCTACCTGTATCCCGACACCTACGAGGTGGGCCGGGGCGAGACGGCGCAAGGCCTTCTGGCGCGCATGGTCCAGCGTTTCCTCGAGGTGGCGCTGCCGCTCTACTTCGGAAGCCCGCAAAGCGCCCGCTACACGTTGCCGCAGGTGGTGACCGTGGCCTCCCTGGTGGAGGCCGAAGCCAAGGCGCCCGCCGAGCGGGAGACGATCGCCGGCGTCTTCTACAACCGACTGAGGGAGGGCATCGCCCTCCAATCGTGCGCGACGGTCGAGTATGCCCTGGGCCGTCACAAAACGGCGCTGACCCTCGCCGACCTCGCCGTCGACTCGCCGTACAACACGTACCTGCATCCGGGGCTGCCGCCGGGTCCGATCAACAGTCCCGGCCGGGCCAGCCTCGCCGCGGCGGCCCGCCCGTCGGCCACCCCGTACCTCTATTTCGTGGCGCGGGGCGACGGCACGCACCAATTCTCACGGACCTTCTCGGAGCACCTCGCCGCCCAGCGGAAGTACGAGGGGCGTCGTTGAGTACAACCTTCGTAGCAGGTAGGACGCGCACGGTCGCCTTCCTTTGCGCATATCGTGTTAATACTCTGCGCGGGGAGGTGAGGCCGGTTGTTACCGGCATGGTTGACCGCAGCGCTGCTTTTCCTGCTCCAGGGCATCTCATTCCTGGTTTCCTACGTGAGCAACGGGAACGCGTTCCCTCAGCCGCTCTCGGAGGAAGAGGAGACGGAGTGCCTGATCCGCATGGAGCAGGGGGACCGCGAGGCGAGGAACGCCCTGATCGAACGGAACCTGCGGCTGGTCGCGCACATAGTCAAGAAGTTCGACAACACCGGCCAGGACAACGACGACCTCATCTCCATCGGCACCATCGGCCTCATCAAGGCGATCAACACCTTCGACCGCACCAAGAAGACGCGCCTGGCCACCTACGCGGCCCGTTGCATCGAGAACGAGATCCTCATGTGCCTGAGAGCCACCAAGCGGACCCGCGGCGAAGTCATGCTCTATGACCCCATCGGTTCGGACAAGGACGGCAACGAAGTCACCCTCATCGACATCCTGGGAACCACCCACGACGTGGTCGCCGAGGAGGTGGAAAACGCGGCGGAGTTGAAGAAGCTCCAGGAAAGACTGGCCGGCCTCTCGAAACGTGAGAAGAAGGTGCTGGAACTCAGGTACGGGTTGGGGACGGGCATCCGCCGGACCCAGCGCGAGATTTCCCGGGCTCTGGGCATTTCCCGCTCCTACGTGAGCCGCATAGAAAAGCGGGCCATCGCCAAACTCTTCAAAGACATGTGCGCCGACGGCTACCGATAGACTCCTTTGGCCGCCGGCTGGAAAGGGGTCCGGATGCTGGAGGCTTTTCGTCCCGCCGAACTTGCCGGCGCGGTGCCGCGGATCGACCTGGAGAGGCTCTGGGCCGGGGGGATTCGCGGCTTCGTGCTGGATGTCGACAACACTCTCTGCGTGTGGGATCTGGGCAGCCCGCAGGTCCCCCAGGACGTGGTGGACTGGGCGGAGCGGGCCAAAGCCCGCGGTTTCAAGCTCTGCATCATCTCAAACGGCCGGCCCGCCCGCATCGCCGCGGTCGGGGAGCGGCTGGGCATCCCGGCCATCGCCCGGGCGAGGAAGCCCTTCGGGTCGGGCTTCCGGCGGGCGCTGGCCCTTCTGGGAACGGCGCCGGAGGCGACCGCCATGGTCGGCGACCAACTCCTCACCGACGTCCTGGGGGCGAACCGGATGGGCCTGCGGTCGATCCTGGTGCCCGCCCTTTCCTGCCGGGAGTTCATCGGGACGAAAGTCAACCGGATGGTGGAGGGGGTTCTCCGCCGCCTGCTGGGGCTACCCGCGGTATATTGAGCCAACAGCGTTCATATACTGGTGGCGAAGGGTGGACAAGAACCCCTTCGCCTCTCTTTTTTAGGGGGCAGGTGGAGGAGGAAGCGGGGATGGAGCCGTCGGTGGCGGAGCGACAGGAGGTCCTGGTGTGCCGGGAGATTCCCGTGCCGAAAGACCGGAAGGGCAAGACGCGCAGCGGTGAGCTGTTGCGGAGCATCCGCCAGTTGGTGCTCGCCGAGCGCAGTCTCTCGCCGGCGAGCGGCCGCAAGCTGGCCGAGGTGGGCTTGCGCGCCCGGGCCGACCGGGAGACGATGGAGGTCATCTTGCACTACCGTTAGCTTCCTTGAGCAGGAGTTTGGTATTGGCTGGCAGAATAACGGAGCAAAGCCGCAGCCGGCGCCTTCACTACCGCCACATGGCTTTCCGAGCCTTCGGGTGGCGGCTGGTGGCAGGCGTCGGTGTCGTAAGAGGGGGCAGTTTCGTTGAAGAACCCCAGGGAACTGGAGGGCGTGCTCGAACGGGCGCTGGCGCACGGGGGGGACTTCGCCGAAGTCTTCATCGAACACCGGCGGGGCCAGACCATCATCTGTGAGGCCGGCCGGATCGAGCGGGCCGCCACCGGACTCGACCAGGGGGCCGGGGTCAGGGTGGTGCAGGGAGAGACCACGGCCTACGCCTTCACCAACGACCTGACCGAGGCGGGGCTGACGGCGGCCGCGGAGGTCGTGGCCGCGGCGGTACGGCAGGGTCAGGGCGGGCAGGTCAAGCTGCCGCTGGCGGGCCGGGAAGCCGCCTTCACGCCGGAAATCGCACGGTTTCCTTCCGAGGTGCCGCTGGAGGAGAAAGCCGAACTGGTCAACCGGGCCAATCAGGCGGCCCGGGCGGTCGATCCCCAGGTGCGCCAGGTGACGGTCAACTTCCGGGAGGTCGACCAGGAGGTTCACATTGCCAACTCCCTGGGGTTCAGCGCCGAAGACCGGCGGGTCCGCACGGTGCTGGCCTTGAACGCGGTCGCCGCCGAAGGCGAGGTAATCCAGACCGGCTACGAGTCGGTCGGCGGCCTGAAAGGGATCGAGATACTGTCGGGGCGCGTGCCGGAGGACCTGGCCGAGAAGGCGGCCAGGCGGGCGGTGCGGATGCTGAAGGCCCGCCCGGCGCCGAGCGGGCGCATGCCGGTAGTGATGGCGGCGGAGGCCGGAGGCACTATGGTGCATGAGGCGTGCGGGCACGGCCTCGAAGCCGACCTGGTGCAGAAGGAACTCTCGGTCTATGCCCATCGCAAGGGCGAGAAGGTGGCCTCCGAGCTGGTCAGCGTGGTCGACGACGCGACTCTCCCGGGGAAGTACGGCTCGTTCCGGTTCGACGACGAGGGAACGCCCGGGCGGCGGAAGGTGCTCATCGAGAAGGGCGTGCTCAAGGAATACATGCAGAGCCTGACCACGGCCGAGAAGGAAGGCGTGGAGCCCAATGGCTCCGGGCGGCGCGAGTCGTATCGCCACGTGCCGATCCCCCGGATGAGCAACACGATGATCGTGCCCGGCTCCGACGATCCCGGGCGCGTGGTCGCCGAGACGGAGCGGGGCCTGTACGTCACCAAGATGGGCGGCGGCCAGGTGAACACCATCAACGGCGACTTCGTCTTCGAGGTGGCCGAGGGCTTTCTGATCGAACGGGGGGAGATCGGGGCGGCGGTTCGCGGCGCGACGCTGACCGGAAACGGGCCCGACGCTCTGGGCATCGTGGACCGGGTGGGCCGCGACGCCGGGTTCTCCCTCGGGACCTGCGGCAAGGACGGCCAGGGAGTGGCGGTCGCTGATGCCCAGCCCACGCTGCGCATCCCTGAATTGATCGTCGGCGGAACGGCCGACGAACCGGAAGGGCGGGAGAACCTGTGAACTTGGAGGAGATCGGCCGGCTGGCCTTGGAGGCGGCCGGTGCGGCGGGGGCCGACGAGGCGGAGGCGTTCGTCTCCCGGGCGCGCAGCCTGGTCGTGGAGGTGGCGGGGCAGCGCGTCGAGACGCTCCACCAGTCTACCGAGACGGGGCTTGGACTCCGGGTCTTCACAGGCGGCCGGATGGGCTTCGCCTTTTGCACTGACCTGTCGCAGGAGGGAATTCTGACGGCGGTCAAAGGCGCTGCGGCGGCCGCCCAGGCGACCGCTCCCGACGAATTCAACCGGCTGCCGGGCCCATCCACCTTCGAACCTTTGCCCCTGGGTGACCCGAAGCTCAAGGAGGTCCCCACGGAGGCCAAGATCGACTTGGCGATGGCCATCGAAAAGGCGGCTCTCGCCTACGATAAACGGGTCGTCCGCATCGAGAAGTCCACCTACACCGACGGCGACTATGAGGTCCTGATCATGAACTCCCGGGGGCTCAAGGCCAGCTACGCGGGGGCCAACGTCTCCGGCAGCCTTAGCGCGGTGGCCGAACAGGACGGCAACGCCGAGATGGGCTGGAGCTACGTCTTCGAACGGGATTTCGGGAAGCTGAGCGCCGAGGCGATCGGGCGGGAGGCCGCCGAGAAGGCGGTTCAACTGCTCGGCGGGCGGCCGGTGGCCACCAAGCGGGTGACGCTCGTCTTCGACCCGCTGGTCGGCGCCGAGTACCTCGAACTGATCGGACCGACCCTGTCGGCCGACGCCGTCCAGAAGGGCAAGTCGCTCTTCGCGGGCAAGGTGGGCCGGAAGGTCGCCTCCCCGCTGGTGAACCTGGTCGACGACGGGCGCCTCCTCCAGGGCGCGGGCGCCGCCCCGGTGGACGACGAGGGCGTGCCCACCCGGCGGACCTCGCTCATCCGGGGGGGCCTGCTCGAAGGCTACCTCCAAAACACCTACACGGCCGCCAAGGACGGGACCGAGTCGACGGGCAACGGCATCCGGGCCTCGTTCCGGGGGACGCCCGAGGTGCGGCCCAGCAACCTCTTCATCGAGGCCGGGGCGACCTCCCGGGAGCAACTCTTGGCCGAGGTGGAGGAGGGCTTCTACGTCACCGCCATCCTGGGCGGGCACACCGCCAACCCCATCTCCGGCGAGTTCTCGGTCGGCGCACAGGGGCTGTGGATCAAGAACGGCAAGTTCGTGCAGCCCGTCCGGGGAGTCGCCATCGCGGGCAACCTGTTGGAGCTTCTAGGCGGCGTGGAGGCGGTCGGCAACGACCTGCGCTTCATCGGCTCGGCGGGAGCGCCCACGCTCCGCTTCGCGCCCGTGACGGTGAGCGGCGAATGAGCGGTCCGGGCGGAAATACACAGCTCGTGGGGGTGATCGGGTGTCCGATCACCCATTCCTTATCTCCTCCCATGCATAACGCCGCGTTCGCCACGGCGAGTCTGGACTGGCGGTACCTCGCCTGGGAAGTGCGGGAGGCGAACCTGGCCGAGGCGGTCCGGGGGCTCATCGCGCTGGGCGTCAGGGGCTTCAACGTCACGGTGCCCCACAAGGTGGCGGTGCTCCCGCTGCTCGACGCCGTGACCGAGGAGGCCCGGCGCATCGGGGCGGTGAACACGGTCTGGCACCGGGACGGGCGATGGTGGGGGGAGAACACCGATGCGGAGGGGTTCCTCAGGGCGCTCGCCGGGGCAGGGTTCTCCCCGGCCGGAGGCCGGGCGGTTCTCCTGGGCGCCGGCGGGGCTGCCCGGGCCACCGGCTACGCTTTGTGCCGCGCCGGCGTGGCGGAGTTGCACGTGGCCACCCGGACAGAAGGGCGCGCCGCACAGCTGGCTGGCGACCTCTCGGCCGGGAGCCCCGTGCGGCTCACGGCCTCGGGGCTGGGCGCGGCGGGCCTTAGGGAGCGCCTGGCCAAGGCAGACCTGGTGGTCAACGCCACGGCGAGCGCCCTGTCCGAAGGCGCTCTGCCCGTCCCGCCCGCTTGGCTCGTGCCGGGAGCGCTGCTTTGCGAACTGAGCTATGGGGCGGCCGCGGCGCCGGTCTTGGCCGCGGCCAGGGAGAAGGGGCTGCGCACGCTCGGCGGCGAGGAGATGCTGATCCACCAGGGCGCCTTGGCCTTCCGTCTCTGGACCGGGGTGGAGGCCTCGCTCCCGGCCATGCGGGAAGGCCTTGGGCGGGCTGGGTAGGGGAGGAATTCTCCGTCGGATCGTCGAAGTAACGGCCATTCCGGGGAGAGGAGCACGGGCATGGAACTCCGCAACTACATGGAGGACGCGGTCAAGGAGGTCTTTGACGAGTACCTGGAACGTGATCCGAGTTTCTGCCGGTGCGAGCGCTGCCGCAGAGACACGATCGTCCTCACGCTCAACCGGCTGCGCGGCAAATACGTGGGCAGCCACGAAGGGGAAGTGCGGGCCGGAGTGTCGAGCGTGGACCGGCAGACGAAAGCCGATGTGATGTTGGCGCTCCTGCAGGCTATCGAGCGGGTCAAGGAGCACCCGCACCACCCCGAGGCGCCAGCCAAGGAAGAGTGGTAGGCATGTGGCGGGTGACCACGGCCGGCGAGTCCCACGGCAAGGCCTTGGTGGCCATCGTGGAGGGCGCGCCGGCCGGCCTGTCTTTGAGCGCGGCGGACATCGCCCGCGACCTGGCCCGGAGGCAGCACGGCCACGGGCGCGGCGGGCGGATGGCCATCGAGCGGGACCGGGCGGAACTGCTCTCTGGCGTGCGCCAGGGTCTTACCCTCGGCAGTCCGATCTGTCTTCTTATTCCCAATCGCGACTGGGTCAACTGGGAGAGCGCCATGGCTGCGGAAGGCACGGGAGAAGCCTCTGGGGGAGGGCAGGAGAGCGCGCCGTCCCGCCGGCCGCCCCCCGGGCACGCCGACCAGGCCGGCGCGCTCAAGTACGGGCACCACGACCTGCGCAACGTGCTGGAGCGCTCCAGCGCCCGGACGACCGCGGCGCTGGTCGCCGCCGGGGCGGTGGCCCGGAAGTTCCTCGCCGAGTTCGGCGTCTTCTGCGGCAGCCACGTGCTGGCGGTGGGCGGCACGGCGGCGGCCCGCCGTCCGGTGACCCCGGAGAGCCTTAGGGAAGCGGACGCCTCGCCGCTGCGCTGCCTCGACCCCGAGGCGGAGGCGGCGATGTGCCGGGTCATCGACGAGGCGGCCGGGCGCGGCGACACCTTGGGCGGGGTCTTCGAGGTGGCGGTCTTCGGCCTGCCGCCCGGGCTCGGCAGCCACGTGGCCTTCGCCGAACGGCTCGACGGCCGCCTGGCCGGCGCGGTCATGGCGGTTCCGGCGGTGAAGGGCGTCGAGGTGGGCGATGGCTTCGCCTTGGCCGGCGTGCCGGGGAGCCAGGCCCACGATCCGATCCTGCCCGGCCTGGCCCGGCCGACCAACCGGGCAGGCGGCTTCGAAGGCGGGATGACCAACGGCCAGCCGGTCATCGTACGGGCGGCGATGAAGCCGATCCCCACGCTGCGGGCGCCGTTGCCTTCCGTGGACCTCGACACCGGCGGGGCCGCGCCGGCCGACTTCCACCGCTCCGACACCTGCGCGGTGGCGGCCGCGGCGGTGGTCGCGGAGGCTCAGGTCCTGCTGGAACTGGCCAGCGCCTTCTCGGCCAAGTTCGGCGGCGATTCGTTGGCCCAGGTGCGCCGATCCTTCGCCGCATACCGGGAGGAGGTGGCGCGATGGGCCCAGCCAACCTCGTCTTGACGGGCTTCATGGGGACGGGGAAGAGCACGGTCGCCCGGATCGTCGCCGAACGCACGGGCCTCACCCTGGTCGACACCGACCAGGAGATCGAGCGGGCGGCCGGCCAGCCGGTCCCCGCGATCTTCGCCGAGCGCGGCGAGGCGGAGTTCCGGCGCCTGGAGGCGGAGGTCGTCGCCCGGGTGGCGACCGGGGAGCGGCAGGTAATCGCCACCGGCGGGGGCGTCGTGACCCAGCCGGAGAACATCGCGCAGCTGCGCCGGGCGGGGCTGGTCCTCAGTCTCACCGCCTCCACCGACCTGCTTTGGGAGCGGGTCGGAGCCGCAGGCGGGCGGCCGCTCCTGGCGGGCGACCGGCCCCGCGAACGCTTCGAGGAACTCTACCGGAGCCGGGCGCCGCTTTACGCCGGGGCCGACGTCACTGTCGACACCACGGGGCTGAGCGCCGAGACGGTCGCGGGCGCGGTGATCAGTCACTGGCGCCTGGCCGGGGCCGGGCAGGTTCGGGTCGACCTGGGGGCGCGGTCCTACCCGGTGTACACCGGCGCTGGCCTCCTGGAGGCGGTGGGCGCCGCCGCAGCAGGGTCCGCCGGGCATGGCCGGAGGGTGGCGCTCATCACCGAACCGCGGGTCGAGGGGTTATACGCCGCCACCGTGCGGCGCAGCCTGGAGGAGTGCGGTTTCGCCGTGTTGCCCTTGCGCGTGCCGGAAGGTGAAGCGGCCAAGACCTTAGCGGTGGTCGAGGCGCTCTACCGGGAGGCGGCGCTGGCGGGGCTGGAGCGTGACGACCTGGTCCTCGCGCTGGGCGGGGGGGCGGTCACCGACACGGCCGGCTTCTTCGCCGCGACCTTCCTGCGGGGCCTCCGCCTGCTCAACGTGCCAACGACCTTGCTCGCCCAGGTCGACGCGGCGGTGGGCGGCAAGGTCGGGGTCAACCTTGACGAGGGCAAGAACCTCGTCGGCGCTTTTCACCAGCCGAGCGGGGTCGTGGTCGACACCGGCGCCCTGGCGAGCCTGCCCGGGCGCGAGGTGCGATCTGGTCTGGCCGAGGTGGTCAAGTGTGGCGTGATCCAGGATGCGGCCCTCTTCTCCCGGCTTGAGGCCTGGGACTTCCCGGTGAGCGAGGTCACCGCGCACCAGGACGAGTTGACCGCCGCCGTGCAGGCCGCCATCGCGGTGAAGGCGCAGGTAGTCGGCGACGACGAGCGCGAGTCCGGGAGGCGCGTCATCCTCAACTTCGGCCACACCGCGGCCCACGCGGTGGAGAAAGCCGCCGGGTTCGGCCGGGTCAGGCACGGGGAGGCCGTCGCGTACGGCATGATGGTCGCCGCACGCCTGGCGGTCCGGCTGGGAGTGGCCGCGCCCCAGGTTGAGCAGCGGCTCGACCAGGTGCTGGCCCGCCTTGAGTTGCCGCGGCGGCGGGAGGAGCTGCCCGCCTCGGTGGCGCCCGCAGACCTCCTGGGCCTCTTGGGGCGCGACAAGAAGGTTCGCGGCGGGCGGGTCAGGTGGGTGCTGCCCCGGACGATCGGCGAAGCGACAGTGACCAGTGAGGTGCCGGAGAGCCTGGTCCGGGAGTGCCTCTAGGAGGGATCGACGTGACTTGCCGCATCGGAGTTCTGCATGGTCCCAACCTCAACCTCCTCGGCACGCGAGAGCCGGCCATCTACGGCCGGGAGACCCTGGCCGACATCGACGCCGCGCTGGAGAGGCTCGCCCAGGAACTCGGCTGCACCATCAGGACGGTGCAGGCCAACGGGGAAGGCGAGCTGGTCGAGGCCGTGCAGTCCTTGGGGGCCTGGGCCCAGGCCCTGATCATCAATCCGGCCGCCTATACCCACTACAGCATCGCCCTGCGCGATGCCTTGGCGGCGGTGGGCAAGCCGGCCATCGAGGTGCACCTCTCCAACCCCGAAGCCCGGGAGGAGTTCCGGCACAGGTCGGTCGTGGCGGGGGTCTGCGCCGGCAAGGTCGCCGGCTTCGGCGGGTTCAGCTATCAGCTCGCACTCCGGGCGGCAGTCCGGCTGGTGCAGAAGGAGGACGCAGAGTGAACGGGACGCGGCTTGCGGCGGTTCGCCAGAAACTCGTGGAGCAGGGCTTGGACGCCCTGATGGTCACTCACCCTGAGAACCGCGCCTATCTCACGGGGTTCACGGGCGACTCGGGAGTCGTCGTCATCACGAGTACGGAGAACCTGCTCGTGACCGACTTCCGCTACACGGAACAGGCGGAGGCGGAGGCGCCGCTCTTCAAGGTGATCGAAACGGGACCCGACCGCCTGGCTTCCCTGGCCGAGGTGCTGCGGGCGCGCCACCTGAAGCGGACCGGGTTCGAGAGCGGCGCGACCACCGTGGCCGCCTTCCGGGAGTGGCAGGAGAAATTGGAGGGAGTCACAGAACTCGTCGGAACCCAGGGCCTGGTGGAGGACCTCCGCCGGGTGAAGGACGAAGGGGAACTGGCGCTGCTGCGCAAGGCCGCCGAGCTGGCCGACGCCGGCTTCGAATTCGTGGTGGGGTTGACCCACGCGGGGGCGGTGGAACGTGAGCTCTCCCTGGAACTCGACTTCTTCTTGCGGCGGCAAGGTGCGCAGGGCCCGGGGTTCGAATTCATCGTGGCCTCTGGGCCGCGCGGCTCGTTGCCGCACGGCGCCGCCTCCTCGCGGGCGATCGCCCCGGGCGAGCTGGTCACCTTCGACTTCGGCTGCTACTACCAGGGCTACACCTCCGACCTAACCCGCACGGTCGCAGTCGGTGACCCCCCGGCCAAGCTGAGGGAGATCTACGAGATCGTTCGGGAGGCGCAAGAGGCGGGCGTGGCGGCGGTGCGCCCCGGGCGGCCGGGGGTGGACGTCGACCGGGAGGTCCGCGACCTCATCGCCAAGGCGGGGTACGGCGACCGGTTTGGCCACGGGCTCGGGCACGGCGTGGGGCGGCAGGTGCACGAGGCGCCGCGCCTTTCCCAGACGAGCGCCGACGTGCTCGCGCCGGGGATGGTGGTCACCGTCGAGCCGGGCATCTACGTGCCGGGCCTGGGCGGCGTGCGCATCGAGGACATGGTGGTGGTCACCGAGCGGGGCTGCGAGCGGCTGACGCACTCCCGGAGGGACCTCATCAGCCTGTGAGTTTATTATGGTAATGGGCAGGGAAAAGATAAGGCGGCAAGAATTGTTGTACCTGGCCTTGGCGGCCCAGTTCCAGCGGACATGGAGGGAGGCAACGACGTGATTTCGACCAACGATCTGCGCACCGGGATCACAGTTGAGATCGACAACGAAGTTTACAGCGTGGTGGAGTTCCTCCACGTTAAGCCGGGCAAGGGTTCGGCGTTCGTCCGGACGAAGCTCAAGAACGTGAAGACGGGGGCGGTGCTGGAGCGGACGTTCCGGGCCGGCGAGAAACTCCCTCGGGCGCACGTCGAGTACAAGGAGATGCAATACCTCTACAACAGCGGCGACGAGTACTCGTTCATGGACGCGAACACTTACGAACAGGTGACGCTGCCCAAGGAGACCCTGGGCGACGCGATCAAGTGGCTGAAAGAACAGATGACCGTCGGGCTCCAGTACTACGCCGGCCAGGTGATCGGGGTCGAGATGCCCAACTTCGTCGAACTCGAGGTGACGGAGACCGCCCCCGGTTTCAAGGGCGACACGGCGACCGGCGGCTCCAAGCCGGCCACGCTCGAGACCGGCGCGGTGGTGCAGGTGCCGTTCTTCGTCAACGTGGGCGACGTGATCCGGGTCGACACCCGCACCGGCATGTATCTCTCCCGGGCGTAGCATTGGTCAAGGTCCGAAAGGAAGGAGAGTGTCAGCGTGCAGGCGATCAAGGAACAGGTGGCCTATCTGCGCGGCCTGATCGATGGCTCCGACTACCTGGCCAGAGAAGGAAAGGACCGGGTGATCTGGGAGAGGATGCTCGAACTCTTCAGCAGCATCGCTAGCGAACTCGACGAGCTGAAGACCCGGCAGACCGACCTGGAGCAGTACGCCGAGGCGCTCGACGACGACTTGGCCGACGCCGAGGAGGAGATCTTCGGCGAGGCGGAGGGAGAGGACGAGGAGTTCGTGGAGATGGAGTGCCCCCAGTGCCGGGAGGCGGTCCGGTTCGCGGAGGATCTCCTCTACGAGGACGACGTGGAGGTCACCTGCCCCAACTGCGGCGAGGTCGTCTATTCCAGCGAGCCCGACGAAGAGGGCGAGGAGAACGGCCAGCCCGGTGGCGAACCGGGGAAAGACGAGTAGCAGCACAGAAGCGGCACCACAGGCCGGCGGCGACGCCGGCCTTTTCGTTGGCGAGAGCGGACTGGCATATTGCCGGTCCCTTTTTTCATAGCATTTACCAATTACGGACGGGCCAGGAGGTGCACCGTGAGCCGGACGTGGGAGGAGGTCCTGCCCTACCTGGGCGACCCGGTGGGGCGCCTGCTGGCGGCGCTGCCCGAGGGGTGTCTCGCCCGGCTGGAGGAGGTCCGCCTGCGGTCGGGGCGTCCGCTGATGGTCTGCTACGGCGGGCGGGAGGGCCTCGTCGCGCGTTCCGGCGGGCTCTGCCTCGACCTGCAGGCTGCCTACCTGGTGACCCCGGAAGACTGCCAGGCCGCGGTGCAGCGGCTGACCCGCTCCTCGCTCTACGCGCTCGAAGAGGAGCTGCGCAACGGCTATCTGACCCTTCCCGGAGGCCACCGGGTCGGGTTCGTGGGGCGGGCGGTGGTGGAAGGCGGGCGCCTCAAGGCGCTGCGACACCTGAGCGGCCTGAACCTCCGCCTGAGCAGGGAAGTGAAGGGGGCGGCCGACGCGGTCTTGCCCCACCTGGTCGACGGGATTCGCCACGAGCTCTGCTCGACCCTGGTGCTCTCCCCGCCGCAGGCGGGCAAGACCACGCTGCTGCGCGACCTTTGCCGGCAGGTGAGCGAGGGGCGGCCTGCCTTGGGCCTGCCCGGGCGCAAGGTGGTCATCGTCGACGAACGCTCCGAACTGGCCGGGTGCTACGAGGGCCTTCCCCAGTGCGACGTGGGACCCCGTACCGACGTCCTGGACGCCTGCCCCAAGGCGGAAGGCATCGCGCTCGTCCTGCGGGCGATGTCGCCCGAGGTGATCGTCACCGATGAACTGGGGCGACCCGAAGACGTGGCCGCGGTGACAGAGGCGGTGCGGACGGGGGTAGCGGTGGTCTCTTCGGCCCACGCCGCCGGTCTGGAGGAAGCGGCCCGGCGCCCGGTGCTCGCGCCCCTCCTGGCCGAGGGATGCTTCGCGCGGGTGGTGACGCTCTCCCGGCGCCGGGGTCCCGGAACGGTGGAGAGCGTCGTCCGTCTCGACGCCCGGGGCGGGGAGCGGGCCCAGGCCGCCGGCGTGACCCGGCTGGCCGGAGGAGGATAGGGGATGCGGTGGGCTCTGGCGCTGTTGGGGGCTGCCTTGACCACCGGGTCGGGGCTCCTCTTGGGCTTGGAAGCGGCCGCCCGCTGGAGGGCGCGCCCGGCGCGCCTGGCGCAGCTCGCCGCTGCCCTGGCGCTGCTTGAGACGGAGATGGCGGTGGGGCGCACGCCGCTCCCGGAGGCGGCCCGGCACGTCGCCGGGCTGGCAGGGGGATCCGAGGCCGCGGCGTTCTTCCGCCGCCTGGCCGACGGCCTCCGGCGGGGGCAACCGGGCGCGGCGGCTTGGCGCGACGCCGGCGGCCTGCTTCGGCCCGGCGAACCGCCCTGGTTCCTGTTCCGGACCCAGCTCGCAGCCGAGGAAGAGGCCGACCTTGAACCCTTCCTGCTGCTGGGCGAGGTCATCGGGGCCACCGACCTGGCCGACCAACTGAAACACCTGGCCCTGGCGCGCGAGCGGCTGTCCGCCCGGGAGCGGCAGGCCGTCGCGGCCGCCGACCGCCTGGCGCCCGTCTGCCGGTACGCCGGTCTGGCCGCCGGCTTGCTGGTGGCCCTGGTACTCGTCTGAGTCGAAGGAGGAGAAGCGCGTGGACGTGAGCCTCATCCTGCGGATCGCCGGGGTCGGCATCCTGATCGCCGTCCTGAGCCTGGTGCTCAAGCAAGCCCACAAGGAGGAACAGGCCACCCTCCTAACCGTGGCCGGCGTCATGGTCGTCTTCATGATGGTGGTGAGGCTCATCAGCCAGTTGTTCGATTCGGTCAGGGCCGTCTTCGGGCTGTAAGGCGACGGGCGGGGGGACGAGGGTGGAACCGCTGCGGATTGTGGGCATCGGGCTAGTGGTGACTTTCCTGGCGGTTGTCGTGCGGGAGCACCGCCCGGAACTGGCTGTCTATCTCAGTCTCTCCGGGGCGGCCTTGCTCCTGTTGCTGGTGGTGGGGCGCCTGGCCGGGCTGGTGGGCGTCCTCATGGACCTGGCCGCCCGGGCGCGCCTCGAAGCGCCCTACCTGGCCACGGTGCTCAAAGTGATCGGGGTGGCCTACGTTGTCGGCCTCGGCGCCCAGGTGTGCCGGGACGCCGGGGAACGGGCAGTGGCGGACAAGATGGAGCTGGCGGGCAAGGTCGTCATCCTGACCCTGGCTCTCCCCATCATGTTGGCGGTGGTCGACACGGTGGCCGGGATGCTGCCATGACGCGGCGTGTGGGGGCAGCGGTCCTGGTCTTGGTGGCGCTGGCCTTGGCGTTGGCCGGCAGGCCGGCCGGGGCCGAGACAGTCACCGCTCCCCTGGAGCGGGTGGTGGAGGAGCAACTGCACGCCTCCGGGGCGGAAAGGCTCGAAAGGCTGCAGCGGCAGCTGGAGCCGGAGGTGCGCGACCTGGTCCCGGAGGTGAGGCTGCGCGACCTGGCCCTCCGCCCCGGCCAGGCCCTGCGCCTCGACGCGGCCGCCCTCACCCGCGGCGCCCTGCGCTTCTTCTTCCGGGAGTTCGTCGCCAACGCTCGCCTCCTGGCGCAGGTGGTCGTGCTGGCGGTGCTCCTGGCGGTGCTCCAATCGCTCCAGGGGACGCTGGGCGATTCGGCCGGTCAGAACGTGGCCTTCGCCGCGTGCTACCTGGTCCTCATCATCCTGGGCGTGCAGAGCTTCCGGTATGCGGCGACCGTCGGGCGGCAGGCGGTGGAGGGGATGGTCTCGGTCATGGAGGCCACGCTTCCGCTCCTGAGCACGCTGCTGGTGAGCAGCGGGGCGCCGACCACCGCGGCGATGCTTTCGCCCATCGCCTACGGCATGATGACCGCCCTCTCCGGCTTGCTCGACGGGGTGGTGGTGCCGCTCCTGCTGCTCTCCGTCGTTTTGGGGTTGGCCGCCCAGCTTTCCGAGAAGTTTCCTTTGAACCGGCTCAGCGACCTGGCCAAACAGGCCACCGTCACGGTCCTCGGCCTCAGTTTCATCGGCTTTCTCTGGGTCATGGCGGTCAAGGGCGTGGCCGCGCCGGTCGGAGACAGCGTGGTCGTGAAGAGCGGCAAATTCCTGGCCAGCACCTTCGTCCCCGTCATCGGCAAGATGTTCGGCGATGCGGTCGAAGTGGTGGCGGGCGGCGCCCTGCTGGTCAAGAGCGCGGTCGGCCTGCTCGGCATCCTGCTGGTGGCCGCCTACGCCTTCTTCCCCGTGCTCAAGATCACGGCGCTCGTCGCCGTGTACAAGGTGGCCGGCGCGCTCATCGAGCCGGTCAGCGACCGGCGCCTGGTGAAAGCGCTGCAGCACCTGGAGGGGAGCCTCACTGTGCTGGCGGTCGTGGTGGGTGCGGTCGGGGTGATGTTCTTCATGGGGCTCAGCTACCTCGTCGGGGTGGGAAACGCGGCCGCCGCGTTGCGGTAGGAAGGCCGAGTGGGAACCGGAGGGATGGCAGGTGGTCCAGCTCACGGCCTGGGTGCAGCACCTCGTGCTCCTGGTCCTGGTGGTGAGCTTCCTGGAACTGGTCGCGCCCGAGAACGCCCTGAGGCGGTACGTCCAGCTCGTGGTGGGCCTCCTCGTGCTGGTGGCCGTGCTGAACCCCGTGGTCCGGGCCGTGCGCGGGGGTGAGTGGCTCAGCGACGCCCTGCAGACCGGGGCCGGGTGGACGGAGGCGCCGGACCAGCTGCGAGAGGAGGGCACGAGGGAGGCGCTGGAGGCGGCGAACCGGCAACTCCAGGTCGACCTGTTCACCGACCGCCTCCGGGCCTATCTCGAGAGCGAACTGGCCAAGGCGGCGGGGGAGCGGGTGGGCGTCGCGGTCAGGGCGACCGCGGACGGGTCGGTCCAGCAAGTGACGGTGACCGCCGCGCCCGGCCGGAGCGGCGAACTGCAGCGGCGGGCGGCCGACCTGGCCGGGGTGGCGCAAGACAAGGTCTTGATCGTGGAGGAGGCGGTGCCATGAGCGTGTGGAGCAGGGTCGCCGAGGTGGTGAAAGAGCGCGGGAAAGACTTCGTCGTGCCGGTGGGGATCGCCGGGATCGTACTGCTGGCCGGAACCAGCCTCCTGGTGCCGAGCCGCCCCCGTGAGGCGCCGGTGACCCCGCCGGTCAAGGCCGAGGCCACCCGGGCGAGCCAAGTGGGGGCAGGGGACGACGACTACGCCGCCCAGCTCGAACAGGCGCTGAGCGAGACGCTTTCGGCGGTGGAGGGAGCGGGGTCGGTGAAGGTCAAGGTCTTCCTGGAGAGCGGCCCCCGCTACGAATACGCCGAGAAGCGGACGGGGGAGACCCGCACGACGCAGGAGTCGGACAAGGGCGGCGCCTCCCGGATCACCTCCGAACAGCGCCAGGATGGCGAGGTCACGGTCACCCGCACTCAGACGGGAAGCGGCGAAGAACCGGTGGTGGTCGTCGCGCACCTTCCGGAGGTCCGGGGGGTGCTGGTGGTCGCCGGGGGGGCAGATGATCCCGCCGTGCGGCGGGAACTGGTGCGGGCGGTGGAGACGGCCCTGGGGCTCCCGGCGCACCGCGTGCAGGTGATGGCGAAGGAGGGTGAGTGAGGTGCGAGTGATCATCGTGCCCCGGCGGGTTCTGGCCTGGTTGGCGCTGGTCCTGGCCTGCGCGGGCCTCCTGTGGTACGGGTTGAGCGGTCCGGCAGCCGTCAAGACGGGGGTGGTCGTGCACTCCCCGCTCGACACCCCCGGGCGGCCCCACGAGTCGGGCACTCCTGCCCCGGCGCCGGAAGAGACCCGGTTGCCGAACCGGAGCGGGTCGTTCGCGGCCGAGACGGCGCTCGAACGGGACCGGAGCCGTTCGGCGCGCGTGGAACTGCTGCGCAAGTTGGCGGCCGATCCGGCCACCAGCGCGGTGACCAGGGATGACGTGCAGCGCCGTCTGCTCGACGAACTCGACCGAGCTGCCAAGGAAGAGGAATTGCAGGAACTGCTCAAGGCGGAAGGCTTTTCCGACGCGTTCGTCGTGCTGAACGACCGCGGCCTCACCATCAGCGTGCGGGGGCGCCTGGTGGACGCCCGGGAGGCGGCGCGCCTCGGGGAGTTGGCCTCCCGCATGACGGGACTGTCGCCGGAGCGCATCGTCATCATCGACGGCCGGGCGAGGTAGGCGGGGCGACCAAGGCGGACAGGGCGCATGTGTGGAGTATACATGGGGGGTGTTGATTGACGCAGCGTCAGGGCCGCAACTATAATGAGACCAAACTCGAACCGGCGCCGGACCAAAGGAAAACTCAGGGTTCATCCCTGAGTTTTTTCGCCGGAACAAGGCCGGCAGGAAAGCGGGAGGTCTTGGCATGGCAGCGCCTCTGCGGCTCACCGACACGACGCTTCGGGACGCCCACCAGTCGCTGTGGGCGACCCGCATGCGCACGGAAGACATGTTGCCGGTGGTCGAACAACTCGACCGCGTCGGGTATCAGGCGCTCGAAGTCTGGGGCGGGGCGACCTTCGACGTCTGCCTCCGCTTTCTGAACGAAGACCCCTGGGAGCGCCTGCGCCGGCTGAAGGCGGCGGTGAAGCGCACCCCGCTGCAGATGCTCCTGCGCGGCCAGAGCCTCGTCGGGTACAAGCACTACCCGGATGACCTAGTGGACGCGTTTGTGGCGCGGGCCGTCGAGGGCGGCATCAGCATCCTCCGCATCTTCGACGCCTTGAACGACATCCGCAACCTGGAACGCCCGCTCGCCGCGGGAAAACGGGCCGGGGCGCACGTCCAGGCTACGGTCGTCTACACCATCAGTCCCATCCACACGGTGGAGCACTACGTCTCCACCGGGCGGCGGCTGGCCGAGTTGGGCGCCGATTCGTTGTGCCTCAAAGACATGGCTGGTCTCCTGACGCCCTACCGCGCTTACGAACTGGTGCGGCGCTTCAAGGAGGAGATCGGCCTGCCCGTCCACCTTCATTCGCACTACATCGGCGGCCTGGCGCCCATGACCTACCTCAAGGCGGCGGAAGCCGGAGTGGACGGGATCGATACCGCCTCGGCCCCGCTGGCGTTCGGCGCGTCCCAGCCGCCGGCGGAGACCATCGTGAACGCCCTGCGGGGGACGGAACGCGACACCGGCCTGGACCTGGACGCCCTCTTCGAACTCGCCCGCTACTTCGACGACCTGCGCCGGCGCCGGGGCTTCGAGCGCGGCGTCACCCGGATCTCGGACATGCGGGTCTTCTCCCACCAAGTGCCTGGCGGGATGATCTCCAACCTGGTGACCCAGCTGGAGCAGCAGCGGGCGCTCGACCGGCTGCACGACGTGCTCGCCGAGATCCCGCGGGTCAGGGAGGACCTGGGGTATCCCCCGCTTGTGACCCCTACCAGCCAAATCGTGGGTACCCAGGCGGTATTGAACGTTTTGACCGGGGTACGCTACAAAATGGTGCCCGAGGAGGTCAAGGCATATCTCCGCGGCCTGTACGGGCAGCCTCCCGGCCCCGTGAACATGGAAGTCAGGAGGAAAGTTATCGGGGACGCAGAAGTTATTTCCTGCCGCCCGGCCGACCTTCTTCCGCCTGCGCTGGAGAGGGCGAGGCAGGAGTGCGGCGCGCTGGCGCGTTGCGAGGAAGACGTGCTTTCCTATGCCCTCTTCCCGCAGATCACCCGAACGTTCCTGGCCGGGCAGATGGCTGGCCAGGATGGCGTTTCGCCCGCGCCGGCGGCGGCGCAGGTGGCCGCGAGCGGCCAGGCGCCTGGCAACACCAAGGAGGTCGGCGCATTGAACATCAAAGAGATAAAGGAACTCATCCGCATTCTGAACGATACCGACATCGCTGAACTCAACGTCGAGAGCGAGGGCGTCAAGGTCAGCATCAAGAAGGCTTCGGCGCTCGCCGCGCCGTTGGTGGTGGCTCCGGCGGCGCCGGCGGGCGCCCCGGCCGGGCGGGGCGCCCGCGCCGAGGAACCGCGCCCCGAGTCCGGCGAGGCGGAAGAGGTCGCCCTCAAGGACAACCAGTACGCCGTCTGCGCGCCGATGGTCGGCACGTTCTACCGCGCGCCCTCGCCCGACGCCGACCCCTTCGTCAGGGAAGGCGAGGTGGTCGAGGCGGGGCAGCCGCTCTGCATCATCGAGGCCATGAAGCTCATGAACGAGATCGAGGCCGAGGTGCGGGGCCGGGTCGAGCGGGTCCTGGTCGAGAACGCCCAGCCGGTCGAGTACGGGCAGCCGCTCTTCATCATCGAAAAGCTTCCCTGAGAATCAAGGAGGAGCCGCCAATTGTTCAATAAGGTGCTGGTGGCCAACCGGGGAGAGATCGCGGTCCGGGTCATGCGGGCCTGCCGCGAGCTGGGCATCGGGACGGTCGCCATCTACTCCGAAGCTGACCGCGACTCGCTCCATGTGAAGTACGCCGACGAGGCCTACTGCGTTGGTCCCGCAGCGGCCGGCAAGAGCTATCTCAACATCCCCAACATCATTTCGGCGGCGGTGATCGCCGGGGTCGACGCCATCCACCCCGGCTACGGCTTCCTGGCAGAGAATCCGTATTTCGCCGAAATCTGCGAGACGCACGAGATCAAGTTCATCGGCCCCACCGCCTCGGCCATCGAGAAGATGG
>JBLNBQ010000082.1:0-15679 GCA_050260095.1 Chitinophagales bacterium | reverse complement strand
TTGGCGATCAGCCTTCTCCTTGCCGGCCTCGGGCTGGCGCGGTCGCGCTTCGGCCCCGCCCTGGGGGCCGCCGCATATCCCACGGAATTCGCCCCGGCCTGGGTGTCGACCGCCTTGGCCGCCGCCCTTTGCCGCACCGTGTGGGAGCGGGGGCTCAGCGAGCGGCGCAAGGAGTACCAGGCGCTGGCCGAGGAACATCTGGAAGCGCACGAACGGTTTGAAGCGGCCACCACGCGCCTGCGGGAGAAGAACGAGGCCCTGGAACGCAAGTACGCCGAGACCTCCGCCCTGTGCGATGCCGTGGGGGCCATCGGCGCCTCGACCCAACCGGCGGAGATCTGTGAGATGATCGTTGACACGGCGCTGAAGCTGGTGCCCTGCGACTCGTGCGTCCTGGCAGTCGCGGGCGAACCCGACGAGGCGTGGCCGGTCGTGGCGGTGCGGGGCGGGTTCTCGGCCTGGCGGAAGGGCGACCGGGTGCGCTGGAACGAGGGGATCCTCGGCTGGGTGGCGAAGCAGGGGCAGCCGACGCTGGTGCCGGAGGTCGGGAAAGACGCCCGGTTCGTCGCCACCAAGGCGGAGGCCTGGTTCAGGTCGCTGCTCGTGGTGCCGCTCATGATCGAGGGGCGGGTGGCGGCGGTGGTCGGGCTGGGGCGCGCCGACGAGCCGGACCTGCAGACCGATGACCTGTGGCGGATGACGCGTTTGGCGAGCCAGGCCGCGATCGCCCTCGACCGGGCCTATCTCCACCAGGAGCTGGCGAGGCTGGCGACCACCGATGGCCTGACCGGGCTCTACAACCGGCGGTACTTCGAGCAAGCGCTTCACCGGGAGGTGCAGCGGGCCAAGCGGTACGGGACCAAGCTCTCCCTGCTCCTCTTCGACGTCGACCACTTCAAGCACTTCAACGACCACAACGGCCACCCGATGGGGGACAAGCTCCTGCGGGAGGTGGCGGCGGTGATCCGCGGCGCGGTCCGCCAGGTGGACGTGGCTGCCCGCTACGGCGGCGAGGAGTTCGTGGTCATCCTGCCCGAGACCGACCTCGCCGCGGCGCTGAACGTGGCCGAGCGCATCCGGCGGGGCGTCGGGGCGCTGCAGGTGGAAGGAGCGGCGACGCAGCCGCTGGGGCGGCTATCCCTCGCGGGCGGCGCGGCCGCTTTTCCCGCGCCCGCCAGAACCGCGGAGGAACTCGTCCAGCTGGCCGATGCGGCCCTCTACGAGGCTAAACACGGGGGGCGCGACCGTTGCCAGGCCTGCAAGGATTTCCTTGCAGGTTGAGCCTCCGGGCGGTCGAACTCCATAGAGGCGAGTGGAAACCGAGTCACCGGTAAGTCGATCACAACCAAACATCGCGGCAGACATCGCTCAAGCAGTGGCGGAAACGTTCGAAGAAGGAGTGGCACCAGACGATGTGGCAAGGAGACTTGGTCTACCTCCGGCCATTGGAACGGGAGGACTTCTCCTCCGTGGTCCGGTGGAGTGCCGACCCCGAAGTCAGCCGTTTAGTGGACGGTGGGGTCCCGGAGACGATGGAGGAGTGCGAGGAGTGGTACCGGAGCGCCAAGAGCGACCGCTACCACCAGATCATGGCGATCGTGACCCGGGACGGCGATCATCTCATCGGTGACATTGAGCTGAACCACATCACCTGGCGGAACGGGCACGCTGAGATGCGGATCCGCATCGGCGAGAAGGACCATTGGGACCGCGGGTTCGGGACCGACGCCGTGAAGACGCTGATGAAGTACGTCTTCGAGCGCCTGCGCCTGAATCGCCTTTACCTCCGGGTCTACCGCGAGAACGCCCGGGCGATCGCCTGCTACACCAAGTGCGGGTTCAAGAAAGAGGGCGTCCTGCGCCGTGGAAGCACGCCGGGCGAAGCCGAATGGAAAGAGATCATCCTGATGCGGGTGTTGCGCGAGGAATACGAGCGCAAGCACGGCCGCCGGCCCGGCAGGGTCGAGCGGGCAAGCTGAAGGGGAACGCGGACCTCGGGGCACAGGGAGCAAGGATTTGGTAGAGCGGGGTGGACGCTGCGGCGTTGCGCCCCGTTTTCTTCTGCCCTCCCACTCAGTCCTGGAGGACATTACCGCTTTTTGTGGGAGGATTCGCCTCCTTTGCCATCGAAGTGCATGTTCAACGTGGCGGATGGCGCGGGAGGTATGCGCGATGTGGCAGATCTTTCTCCGGGGCGGCTTCGCGATGTGGCCGCTGCTGTTCTGCAGTATCCTCGCCCTGGCGATCGTCCTCGACCGGCTCTGGTTCTTCTTCGTCGGAACCAGGGGCGAGAACGAGGATCTGGTGAGCCAGGCGCTGGCGGCGCTCTCAGGCGGGCGGCGACTTGAGGCGATGCAGATCATCCGCAAGGAGAAGGGCGTCACCAACAGCATCCTCTCCGCGGCGCTCGCTCACGCCGACGAGCCGGCTCAGTTCGTCCAGGAGGCGATGGCGCGCGCCGGCCGCGACGAGTTGGTGCGGATGCAGCGGGGGCTCGGGACCCTGGAGGCGATCGTCAGCGTCGCCCCCCTCCTCGGGCTTCTCGGCACCGTCACCGGGATCATCCGGACCTTCAACGTGATCGGAGGGCTGCAGGGGCTCCAGTCGCCCGCCGAGGTGGCGCCGGGCATCGCCGAGGCGCTCTTCACCACCGCCTTCGGGCTCATGATCGCCACGCCGGCCCAATTCTTCTCCTCGATCTTCAATGCCCAGGTGGAGCGGCGGGTCGCCCAGATCAACAACCGGGCCGGACAGGTCCTCCTCGCCTTGGGCCGGGGTGGTGAGCGCGTTGATCGTTGAACTTCCGCCGCGCCGGAAGCCGTTCGTCCAGCTCACGCCGCTCATCGACGTGACTTTCAACATCCTGACCTTTTTCATCGTCTTTACGGTCTTCAGGGGCGCGGAGTCGGGCATCCCGCTGAAGCTGCCCAAGTCGGTGACGGCGCAGAAACAGGCGGCCGCGCCGGTGGTCGTGACGGTGAGCCAGGAGGGTGACTTCTTCGTCAACGGCGCCCGGTTCACCAGAGAAGCGCTGGCCGGAGAGATCGCCCGTACCGTACGGACCTCGCCCGACCAGGTCGTGATCATTAAGGCCGACCGCGACGCCCGCTACGAGTACCTGGTCGAGGCACTCGACGCCGTCCGGGGCAGCGCCGGCGCCAGGATCGCCTTGGCGGTCGACCCAGCCAAGGCGCGCGATGCTGCGGCGACCGGGACGGCCACTGACTAGGCGCCGCCGGGGTGGGAGGGAGACCGGTGGGACTGCAGGCCGGTAAGGAGTCGGACCGCTTCTGGATCGCTGCGACGCTGTCGCTGGTGGCTCACGGGGCCCTGTTCCTTCTGTTGGCTGCCGCTCCGCCGGGAATGCCCGCCGGCGTCGAGGGCGCACGCGTCTATTCCCTGACTTATTTAGGCTCTTTGCCGTCCGGGGAGGCGGGTTCCGCCTCGCCGGCGACCGCCGTGGTCGCCGCGAAACCCGCGGCGAAGCAGCCGCCGCCGCCACCGGTCAAACCGGTCTACAAGCCGGCACCGGCACCGGCGCCGAAGCCGGCGCCGAAGCCGGCGTTCACGGCGAAGCTTGCGGCCGCCCCGAAACTCACCGGGAACGTCCTTGCTTCGGCCAAGGGCACTGATGAAGTCCCCCTTCCGGCCAAGCCCGCCGCAGAGAGGCCGCAGCAGGCCGGGCCGGCGCCCATGCCCGCGGAGAAGCCGCCGGCCTCCGACCACGCACCCAGCCCCGCGGCGAGTGCCGCACCGGCCGCACCTGACGCGCCGGCGGGCGCGCCTGGCGGCGGGGAAGCCGGTGGCGCGGGAAATCCGGCCCCGCCGCCGCGGGGGGTCATGATGGTCGCCCGCCTGCCGAAGCTCATCTACCCGAAAGGCGCCCAGAACTCCGGCGTGAAGGGAACGGTCGTGCTCAGGGCGCTGGTGGGCGTCGAGGGCGGTAAGACCAAGGTCGAAGTGGAACGGAGTTCCGGCGACAAGGCGCTCGACGAATACGCCCGCCGCGGCGTGGAGCGCGGGCTTTTGGCCAATGCGTGGACCAGACCCTACGTGATGCGGCTGGAGGCCCGGTTCGAACGCGGCGTGCCAGACGTCAGGGTGCTCGACGAACCCGTGGAGGTAGGCGGATGAGTGCCGTGAAGAGAATGCGATCCGGGGTCTGCGCGTTTTGGCTGGCCGCACTGGCCCTTGCGCTCGCTGCCCCTGCCGCCTCGGCCGAAAAAGCCGGCCTTCCGACGGGTGGCTTCGCGCCCGACCAGGTGTTGACACTCGGAAACGAATATGTCGTGGTGGGCGTGACCAAGACCGCAGAGGATGCCGGCCGTTTCGCCCTGGAAACGACGGGCGGGGAGCCGGGCCGCCCGGGAGACGACAATAAGCCGCTCATCTACGGGCGTCCCCGGCCGTGGACGTCCTACACGACGGTCCGCCTCGACGGGCGCGACTTCGTGTTCGGCGGGGAGACGAAAACCAGAGCAGGGCTCGAGGGACGGTATGGAGAGGTGACAGAGTCCCCGACCTTGCGCGATGGGGCCATCGAGACCATCTGCCGGATCGGGGACCTCGAGGTCAAGCAGGTGCTGGAGCTGGCCAAGAGCAGCACCAGCGGCCTCTTGGATACGGCCCGCATCGTCTACGAAGTCACCAATCGCGGCGCCGCAGCGCGCCAGGTCGGGCTCCGGATCATGCTCGACACGATGCTGGGCGAGAACGACGGCGCCCCGATCCGCATGGGCGAACGCACGCTGGTGGGCGACGCAAGCTTCGCCGGCAAAGACCTGCCCTCCTTCTGGCAGGCCTTCGACTCTTTGGCGGAACCGAAGGTGATGGCGCAAGGAACGGTGGCCGACGAGACGACGGTGCGGCCCGACCGGATCGTGGTGACGAACTGGGGGAACCTGGCCGACAATCTCTGGACGGTCGAGGTGACGCCCGGCCGGGATTTCACCCGGGAAGGCGAGGACGAACTCGACTCGGCGATCGCCCTGTACTGGAACGAACAGCCGCTGGCGCCCGGCGAAACGCGGCTTTACGCCACCGCCTACGGGCTCGGCGGCGTGACCATCATCCCCGGCGAACTGACGCTGGGACTCACCTCGCCGGCAACCGTCACCGAAGACTTGCGGGGGCGGGCGAGCATCCCGGTCGTGGCATACATCCAGAACGTGGGCAAGTGGCCGGCGCAGGGCGTCACGGCCACCCTGCAGCTCCCGCCCGGGCTGGTCCTGGCCGGCGGAGAGCAGGCGGTGCGCCGGGTAGGCGAACTGGCGCCCGGGGCTGATGCCAGCTTGATGTGGCAGGTCCAGGCGGAGAACCTCGGCGGGCAGAGCCGTCGCTTCAAGGTCGAGGTTGTCGCCCGCGGCCTCGCCCCGGTGGCGGGCGAGCGGAGCGTGTCAGTGCAGGGCCCCCCACAGCTCAAGCTGGAGGGCCGTCCCTTGCCAGCCGTGCAGCAGGTCGGCGATGCGCTCCAGCCCGAGCGGGTGACGGTGGAGGTCAACGTGGTCAACGGCGGGTCGGTTCCGGCGCAGATGGTCAGAGGCACGCTCGACGCGTCCACGGGCTTTCGGCTGGCCGACTTTGAGAAACGGGAGAAGTTCCTCGGCAACCTCGCCCCGGGCGAGAGCCGGCCCATCCGTTGGGTGATCCTGCCGCAGCCGGGCGCGGCCGGCGAGCGCGGGGTCTCCATCGGGGCGGCGTCGAGCAATGCGCGGCCGGCCACCCTCGACCTGCGCGGCGAACTGCCTCCGCTTGCCTCCCGCGTGTACTTCGCCGCGCCACCGGCGCCCGTCAGGGCCGGCGACCCGTTCTACGTCGACGTGCGGGTCGGAAACGTGGAAGCCCTCGACGCCCTGGAGTTGAACATCGGGTTCGACCCGTCCCGGGTGGCGGTGGTGGGGGCCTCCCGCGGGAGCATCTTCGTGGGTGAAGGCGCCCAATTGCGAACCTTCACCGTGGACCGCATCGACAACCAGGCCGGCGTCGTTGGCCTAGTGCGAGGGAAGGTGGGGTCCGCCGGCGCGACCACGGGGACCATCCTCCGGCTGCACCTTCTGGCGCTGCGGCCCGGGACCGCGAGTCTGGAGCTGCGCGACGTGGTCGTCTACAGCCGGAAGCAAAGCCAGAGCATCGCCGTCGAACCTCTGACCTTGGAGATCACGAGCAAGTAGCGCCGGCGTGCGCCGGCGGCGAGAGGTGGAAGTTGCGATGAAGAGCAAGCCGGGTCTGATTGCCATCGGAGTCTGTCTGGTCATCGCCTTGGCGGCGGCCGGCGCGCTGGCTGACGCCCCTAAGGATGTGCCGCCTGAGCATCCAGCCTACCGGGCGATCCAGACCCTCATCGACCGCGGGTACCTCGGAGTCTTCCAGGACGGATCCTTCCAGGGCGATCGCCCGGTGGACCGGTACACGCTGGCCTCGGCGTTGATGAAGGTCTTGAACGACGTTCAGAGCGGGAAGCTCGCATTGCCCAACGAGGAGATGAAGACCCTGCGGCAGCTGGCCACCGAGTTCCGCGCCGAGTTGGTCGAGGTGGCGGGCAAGACGAATGCGCTGGCGCAGGCGCAGGAGAAGACCACCGGTGAACTGGCCATCGTCCGGGAAGACACCACGCGCATCCTGGGTGAACTGTACCAGCAGAGGCAGGCGCTCGATCAGCAGAAGGTGACCAGCGAGCAGCAACGGCAGGCGCTCGACCAGCACACCCAGGCGTTGGACCAGCAAAGCCAGGCCTTGGCCGCCCTTCGCCAGCAGGTGGATGCGCTGAAGGCGGAGACGGCGAAACAGCAGGAGAGCCTGACCGCCCTTCAGCAGCGGGTCGCCGACGACCAGGAGGTTGCCCAGCTTGGCAAGACGGTCAATGAAGTGCTGGTGCCGCAGCTCCAGGCGCTCCTGGGCAGGCAAAAGTCGCTGGAAGCGGCCTTGGGCGGCTTCCAGGATTTGCGGGCGGAATTCGACAGCTACCGCAGGGCCACGGACAAGGAAGTCTCCGAACTGAAGGCCCAGAATCGCAACCAGCTCATCGGGGGCATCCTGGTGGCTGCGGCCTTGCTCATGCTGCGGTAGGCTAGAACTCCTCGTCCTCCTCCGCTGGTACGCCGAGTTCCGCGCGGAAGGAGGAACGCACCTGCTCGGCGACGAGTTCGGTCAGAAACTCCTCGGCCGCGAAGTTGAGTCGTTTCGCCAGTTCTGCGCCGATGTAACCCAACTCTTCAGGCGAGACCGTGAGGTGGGCCGGGAGGCTCCGACCGAGGTGTCCGCCCGCGTTCGGCGCCGGCCGGGCGCCCGTCAACTGACCCTCCGACACGGTCTGGGACGCCACTTTCTGCCCAGCGTAAGCTGCGCCTTTGCTCAGGTGGTGCTTCCGGAAGTGCGGCGATGCCATCCCTGATTCTCCTGCCTTTCCCGGCCATAGTATCCCCGGGCAACCCCGGGTTTGCCGCCGCGGAGGTGGCCTGTAGCTTGGGGTCAGGCAGGAAAGTACGGGAGTGTGTAGAAGATTATGGAAAAGCCGGGGGCGGGGAAGGCGGATGCGCATGGGCGGCCGTCAAGTGGTGGTTGAACGACGAACGCGCGGTGAGGTTGCTGCGCTTATCTGGCGGCGCTGGGCGTTCATCGCACTGGCGTCGCTGTTGCTGTTCCTGCTCCGCCCGAGGCTCATGTCTCAGGCCCCCGTCCTCTTGGCGCATGCGGCCTTCGTCGTGGCCGGTCTCGTCGAGACGGCCGCGGTGCTGTGGCGTCCTGAGTGGGCTGGTTCACCGGTGCACTTCGGAGGTACCCACCTGCTCAGCATGGTCCAGGTCGGGTGCGCCGTTGCGTGGACGGGCGGCGTCACCAGCCCTCTCACGCTCCTTTATCCCATCATCCTGGCCAGCGTGGCGATGGACGGCGTGCGGTGGCGCGACGCCGTCCTGGTCGGTGCAGGGGGCCTGTTCAGCTTCAGCGTCGCCGTGTTCTCCCAGGCGGGCGGGGTGGGCCTGCTCTCTTTGCGGTTCGCCGTGGAGGCCATCGCCCTGTTCGGCGTCTTCGTCGGGCAGTGGCTCTTGGCCCTCAAGATGGCGGAGAAGAACCTGAGGCTCGAACGGTCGTTCAAGGCGCTGGAGAAGTTCGCCGCCGGGCTCAAGGCGACCAACGAGAAGCTCGAGCGGCTCTCCTTCACGGACGGCGTGACGGGCGTCTTCAATTACCGCTACTTCCAGCTCCGCCTGCGGGAAGAACTCTCCCGCGCCCGCCGGTATCACCTTCCGGTCGCTCTCATGATGGTGGACGTGGATGGTTTCAAGAAGTACAACGACGTGCACGGTCACCCGCTGGGGGACCAGGTGCTCAAGGCGGTCGCCGAGGCGCTCAAGGAGAACGTCCGCGAGATGGATACGGTCTGCCGCTACGGCGGTGACGAGTTTGCGGTCATCCTGAGCGACGCGAAGGCGGAGACGGCCCTTCAGATCGCCGAACGAGTGCGCCGGGCGGTGGAGTACTGCGCGAGCCGGGTGGGCGCGCCGGCGGGCATCACCATCTCGCTCGGGATCGGAGTCTATCCCGACAACGGCGAGAGCGCCGAAACGCTGATCAAAGCCGCCGACGAGGCGCTTTACCGGGTGAAGCTCTCCCGCCGGAACGGGGTGCAGGTGTACAGTGCGATGATGGATGACCTGCGGGTGGAGTTGGGCGGCCTGGAGTCGCCCGATCTGTTGAACACCTTAAGGACGCTCATCACCGTCATCAACGCGCGGGACCGCTATACCTATGGGCATTCCGAGCGGGTCGTACGGTATGCGGAGCTGATCGGGACAGAGTTGGGGCTTCCCGCCGACGAACTCCGCCTGCTGCGGTACGCGGCCTTCCTCCATGACATCGGTAAGATCGAGATCGGCCGGGAAATCCTAGATAAGCGGGGGCCGCTCTCCGACGAAGAGCGGGCGGTGATCCGCAAGCACACCCTGTACGGGGTGAGCATCATCGAACCCATCAAGGGTTTGGAGCGGATCGTCGGGATCGTGCTTCATCACCATGAGCGCTACGACGGCCTGGGGTATCCGGCGGGGTTGCGGGGAGAAGAGATCCCGCTCCTGGCCAGGGTGCTGGCGGTGGCCGACTCGTTCGATGCGATGATGTCGCAGCGGCCCTACCGTGAGGCGCTGGGCATAGAGACGGCGCTCGCCGAGCTCAGGCAGGGCCGGGGCGGACAGTTCGATCCCACGGTCACCGATGCCTTCCTGCGGGCGGCGGAACGCGACCCCCAGCTGGTGCTTCCCGGCGAATGGAGGCAGGAAGTTGCGGCGGAAAGTCATCCGGATTGACGAGGAACGCTGCAGCGGGTGCGGCAAGTGCGTGATCCCGTGCGCAGAAGGCGCCATCGAGCTTAGGGACGGCAAGGCGAGGGTCAAGGCAGAGGCGCTGTGCGACGGGGCAGGATTCTGTCTCCCCCTCGGTCCGACCGGCGCGCTGGCGCTTGAGGAGCGGGAGGCTGAACCGTTCGACCTCGTTCGGGTCGAAGAGGTCCGGCGCACCGCCCAGGCTGAACCGGCCGCTCAGGCTCCGGCGGTCGACTGTTTCCGGTGCGGGCGGAGCGACCGCCAGGTCCCCCTGCTGCCGGTGCGGCGGCAGGGAAAGAGCGAATGGGTTTGCACGAGTTGCCTGACGGCACTGATCCACCGATAGGGGCGTCCGGGGCCGCCCGAGGCTGGCGGAGTGAGAGCGCAGGCGGTAACCCCCCAAGGAGACCGGGAAGGCCCCGCGGCCGCCCGGTCTTGCGTTATCGGCGAGGTCTGGAGCAGGAAATGGATGGGGGTAGCGGGAAAAGTTTTGGGAAGCTTGAGTGGGAGGGACCTTGATTGAGTCGAATCTTTTCCGGCATTCAGCCGTCGGGCGAAATCCACCTGGGCAACTACCTCGGGGCGGTCAAGAACTGGGTCGCCTTGCAGGATCAATATGATTGTCTCTACTGTATCGTGGACCTCCACGCCCTGACCTTGCCGCAGGATCCGGAAGAGTTGCCCCGGCGGGTGCTGGAGGCGCTGGCCACCAACCTCGCCTGCGGGCTCGACCCGAACCGTTCGACCATTTTCGTGCAGTCCCACGTGGCGGAGCACACGGAACTGTCCTGGTTGCTCACCTGCCTTACGCCGCTCGGGGCCCTGGAGCGGATGACCCAGTACAAGGACAAGTCGTCTCGGGAGGGCGTCTCGGTCGGGGCGGGGCTGCTCGTCTACCCCGTGCTGATGGCGGCCGACATCCTGCTCTACAAGGCCGACCGGGTTCCGGTCGGCGAGGACCAGGTGCAACATCTAGAACTAGCCCGGGAGATCGCCCGGAAGTTCAACGGCACGTTCGGCGAGACTTTCCCCGAACCCCAGCCCATCCTGACCAAGGGCGCCCGCATCATGGCGCTCAACGCCCCGGAGAAGAAGATGTCCAAGTCGCTGCCGGGCAGCTACGTCGGGTTGGCCGAGGCGCCGGAGGTGATCCGGCAGAAGGTGATGCGGGCGGTGACCGACGTGGGTCCTCGCGGCGCGGAGATGAGCCCGGGCGTGCGGAACCTGTTCACCCTGCTGGAGAACGTCGCGCCGGCCGGCACGGTCACGGCGTTCCGGGAGGCATACGCTGCGGGTACCCTGCGCTACTCAGACCTCAAACAGACCCTTGCGGACGCGCTGGTGGAGCTGCTCGCCCCCATCCGCGAGCGGCGGAACGAGCTTTTGGCCCGGCCGGACGAACTGCGGGAGATCGTGGCCGCAGGGGCGGAGCGGGCGCGGGGCATCGCCAAGGTCGTACTGAGCGAGGTCAAAGAGAAGATGGGCCTTGGGAGGCTCGGATAAGCGGTGAAGTATCACCTGACGACGCTCGGATGCCAGATGAACGTCCACGACTCCGAGAAGCTGGCGGGGCTCTTGGAGGCGCTCGGATACGTGAAGGCGGCGGGGGAGGACGAGGCCGACCTGATCCTCTTCAACACCTGCTGCGTGCGAGAGAACCCGGAGCGTAAGGTGCTCGGGCGGCTCACGGAGCTGAGGCGCCGCAAGCGGGAGAACCCCGACCTGGTGATCGGGGTGTGCGGGTGCATGGTCCAGCAGGAGGTCCAGCGCGACCGGCTGCGCGAGCACTACCCGCAGGTGGACCTGGTCTTCGGCACCCACAACCTGCACCGGTTGCCGGAATACCTCGCCCGGGTGAGCCAGGGCGAGCGGGTGATCGAGGTTTGGGAAGACGGCGACGACCCGCAGGAAGGCGTGCCCGTCCGCCGCGACGATCCCCTGCACGCGTGGATCAACATCACCTACGGCTGCGACAACTGGTGCACCTACTGCATCGTCCCCAAGGTGCGCGGTCGGTGCCGGAGCCGGGCTGCCGAGAAGATCGTGGACGAGGTCCGCGAGGTGGTGGCGGGGGGCGTGCGGGAGGTCACCCTGCTGGGGCAGAACGTGAACGCCTACGGGCTCGACCTGCCTCAGGGACCCGACTTCGCCGGCCTGCTGTGGCTGGTCAACGGGGTGGACGATCTCTGGCGCATCAGGTTCACCACCTCCCATCCGAAGGACATGTCGGAGCGACTGATCGAGGCCCTGGCCGGGGCGGACAAGGTCTGCGAGCATCTCCACCTGCCGCTGCAGGCGGGCAGCGCACGGGTGCTTGCGAGGATGAACCGGGGTTACAGCAGCGACGACTACCTGCGCCTGGTGGAACGCATCCGCCAGAGCGTGCCGGAGATCGCGCTGACCACCGACCTTATCGTGGGGTTCCCGGGAGAGACGGAGGAGGACTTCGCGGAGACGCTGCGGGTGGTCCGGGAAGTCGGCTTCGACGCCGCGTTCACCTTCGTCTATTCACCCCGGACGGGCACTCCGGCCGCCTCTTATCTGGACCAGGTGCCGGAACCGGTCAAGAAGGAACGCATCGCCCGCCTCATCGAACTGCAGGAGTCCATTTCGGCGGCGCACAGCCGGGCGCTCCTGGGCCAGCGGGTCGAGGTGCTCGTCGAGGGCGTCAGCAAGACCAACCCGGAGAACCTCAGCGGGCGGACCCGGACGAACAAACTGGTGCACTTCCCCGGCCAGGCGGACCTCACCGGGCGGCTGGTCTGGGTGGAAGTGACCGGAACTCATCCGTGGACCCTCGACGGACGGATCGTGGAGTAGAGGGGTGCCGCAAGTGGCCGACGAACTGACGCCGATGCTGCAGCAATACTTCGAGGTCAAGCGGGAGTGCGGCGACGCCATTGTCCTCTTCCGCCTCGGCGACTTCTTCGAGATGTTCGGGGCCGACGCGGAACTCGCCGCGCCTCTCCTCGAGATCACCCTGACCGGGCGCGAGGCCGGGCGGGCCGGGCGCATCCCGATGTGCGGGGTGCCGCACCACGCGGTGTTGGGGTATGCCGCCAAACTGGTCGCCGCCGGGTACAAGGTGGCCCTGTGCGATCAGGTGGAGGACCCGCGCTTCGCGAAGGGGATCGTGAAGCGTGAGGTGACCCGCATCCTGACGCCGGGCACGGCCATCGAGCTGGATGCGGGAGAGGGGCGCAGCAAGCGCTATCTCGCCAGCCTCGTGACCCGAGGCGGGGCGTGGGGCCTGGCCTACGTCGAGGTGGCGACTGGGGAATTCGGGACCACCGAGCTGTCGGGGGAAGAGGCCGGGGCGCGGCTCCGCCACGAGTTGCTCCGGCTGGCCCCGGCCGAAGTCCTGGTGCCCCAGGGCGTGGCCGGCGCAGGCGAGACCGGGCCGCTCAAAGGGGAATACGCCGGCGTGTGGCCCGAAGGGCTGGCCGCGGCGATTACGCCGCTCGACGAGGAAGCCTTCCGCCCCGAGACGGCTGCCCACCTGCTCAAGGAGCACTTCGGTACGGTCTCGCTGGCCGGGTTCGGCTGCGAGGGACGGCCGCTGGCGACGGCGGCGGCCGGGGGTGCCCTGAAGTACCTGTACGACACCCAGCGCACGGCACTGTCGCACCTGACCCGCCTTAGCACCTACGCGGTGGATTCCACGATGGTCCTCGATCCCGCGACCCGGCGGAGCCTCGAACTCACCGAAGCCCAGCGCGATGGCGGGCGCCGGGGCACGCTGCTGGGCGTACTCGACCGCACGGTCACGGCGCTCGGCGGCCGGCTGCTTTCCGACTGGGTGCAGCGGCCGCTCAAAGAGGTCGCCCCGATCCGTTGCCGGCTCGACGCGGTGGAGGAACTGGTGGGGGAGCGCGCGACGCGGCGGCGGCTGCGGGAGGCGTTGAAGGAAGTCTACGACCTGGAACGCCTAGTCGGCCGGGTCGGTCTGGGCGTGGCGAACGGCCGCGACCTTGTGGCGCTCGGACGCTCCCTGGCGGGCTTGCCCAAGCTCAAAGCGGAGTTGCAGCCGGGCCGGTGTGCCCTGCTGCGGGAGACGTTCGCCTCGCTTGACCCCCTGGAGGACCTCGCCGACCTCCTGTCCAGGGCGCTGGTGGACGAGCCTCCGGCCGGGGTGCGCGAGGGGGGGCTGATCCGCCCCGGATACAGCGCCGAACTCGATGAGTTGCGCCAGGCGGCCAGCGGCGGCAAGGAGTGGATCGCCGGCCTGGAGGCCCGGGAACGCCAGGAGACGGGGATCAAGTCGCTCAAGGTCGGCTTCAACCGGGTTTTCGGATATTATCTGGAGGTCAGCAAAGCCAACCTGCACCTCGTCCCCGAAGGCCGCTACCTGCGCAAGCAGACGTTGGTAGGCGCCGAGCGCTTCGTCACGCCTGAACTCAAGGAGTATGAGGCGCTCGTGCTCGGGGCGGAAGAAAAGATGAACGGCCTGGAGTACGAACTCTTCCTGCAGCTGCGGCAGGCGGTGGCCGAGCGGGCGGCGCGGATTCAGGCGACGGCCCGGCTGGTGGCGCTGGTCGACGTGCTCGCGGCGCTGGCGGAGGTCGCCGCGGCCAACGGGTACGTCCGGCCGGAGGTAGATGAGGGCGATACCATCCGGATCGAGGAAGGGCGGCACCCGGTGGTGGAGCAGAACCTGCCCTCCGGCGCCTTCGTTCCGAACGATGCGCACCTCGACGCCGACCGGCGGTTCCTGCTCATCACGGGACCCAACATGGCGGGCAAGTCCACCTACCTCCGGCAGGTGGCCCTTATCGTGCTGATGGCGCAGATCGGATCCTTCGTGCCGGCCCGGGCGGCGCGGATCGGGCTGGTCGACCGGGTCTTCACCAGGGTGGGCGCCGCCGACGACCTGGCCGCCGGCCAGTCCACCTTCATGGTCGAGATGATCGAGGTGGCCAACATTCTTCACCATGCCACCCGCCGGAGCTTGATAATCCTCGACGAGGTCGGGCGGGGCACGTCGACCTTCGACGGTCTGGCCATCGCCTGGGCGTTGACGGAGTACCTGGTCGAACCCGGCCTGGTCGGCGCCAAGACGCTCTTCGCCACACACTACCACGAGTTGATCCACCTTGAAGGACGCCTCCCGGGGCTGTGCAACCTCTCGGTGGCGGTGAAGAAGGAGGGCGACGAGGTTATCTTCCTGCGGCGCATCGTCCCCGGTGGCGCCGACGAGAGCTATGGCATCGAGGTGGCGCGCCTGGCCGGGCTACCCCGCCCCTTGCTCGGGCGAGCCCGGGAGATCCTTGCCGAGCTTGACCGGTCCGATGGGCGGGGCGGACGCGCCTTCCCTCGCCGCAAGGCGGCCGGCGAAGGCCAGCGGGGCCTGGCGGCCCGCCTGGCGCCGGAGCCTGCGCAGTTGGCCCTGTTCTCCGCAGGGCGGGAGGTTCTCCAGCGTTTGATCGAGATCGATCTCGAATCGACCACGCCCCTGGCCGCCCTGAACCTACTGGCTTCGCTGGCCAAGGAGGCCCGGATAGCCCTGGGCGAGTCCGAGGCGGCGGCCGGGAAGGAGTAGCCATGTCCATCGCGGTCTTGCCCGAGCAGGTCATCAACCAGATCGCCGCCGGCGAGGTCATCGAACGCCCCGCCTCGGTGGTGAAGGAGCTGCTGGAGAACGCGCTCGACGCGGGCGCCCGCCGGGTGTCGGTGGCGATCGAGGAGGGCGGCATCCGTCTGGTCCGGGTGACCGACGACGGGAGGGGTATCGCTCCCGATGAGCTGAAGCTGGCCTTCGCCCGGCACGCCACGAGCAAGCTGCGCGGGGTCGCCGACCTTTGGGCCATTCAGACGCTGGGTTTCCGGGGCGAGGCTCTGCCGAGCATCGCCTCGGTCGCACGCGTTGCGCTCACCAGCCGCGAGGAACGGGAGAGCTTGGGCCGGCGAATCGAGGTCAGCGGCGGCGAGTTCGGCCCGGTGGTCGAATGCGGCGCGCCGGTCGGCACCACAGTCGAGGTGCGCGACCTCTTTTTCAACACGCCGGCCCGGCGCAAGTTCTTGCGGAGCGCCGCGGCGGAAACGGCCCAGATCGCTGCTCTGGTTTCCGCCCTGGCCGCCATCCGGCCGGAGGTCGCCTTCTCGCTGAGCTGCGATGGCAAGCGGGCGCTCGCCACCCCGGGCGACGGGGAGATGCGGGAGACGCTGGCCGGCCTGTTGGGCCGCGGCAGCGAGCGGCAACTGCTCGCGGTGGCGGGCGAGGGGGCCGGAATCAGCGTCCGGGGGTTCGCCGGCGAGGCGGCGCTGACCCGGGCCAACCGCAATTGGGAGCTGTTCGCCGTCAACGGACGGCTGGTCGAGGCCCGCCTGTTGCAGGTCGCCCTGGAGAAGGCTTACGCGGGGCTCCT
>JBLNBQ010000081.1:0-8044 GCA_050260095.1 Chitinophagales bacterium | reverse complement strand
CGGGGCTCCGGCCCACCGTCACGCTGGTCGCCAGCGAGAACCTCCAGGGCTCCGAGCTCGCCGACCTCAGCGACAGCTGGATGGTCACGCTGAACGCCTCCTACACCGTCTTCGACTGGGGGGCGGCCAAGGCCCGGCTCGCACAGGCCGAAGCCAACGCGCGCGGCCTGGAGCTGCGCGTGAAGGGCCTGCAGGACCAGATCCTCGTCGAGGTGCAGCAAGCCTACCAGGCCCTCCTCGAGGCCCGGGAGCGCATCCCCGTGGCCGAAACCAACGTGACGCAGGCCAAAGAGAACCTCTCCATCACCCAGATCCGGTACGAAGCGGGCCTGGCGACCACCGTCGACGTGCTCGACAGCCAGATGCTTCTGACCCAGAGCGAATCCGCCTACGTGCAGGCAGTCTTCGATTATGATCTGGCCCTCGCCAAACTGGCGAAGGCCTCCGGCGACACCGGCCTCATCAAGTAGGGAGGGACACACATTGAGCCGCAAGACCAAGGCGATCTCCGTGCTACTCGTGATCCTCGTCCTCCTCGGCCTGGGGGTGGCATACCGGCTTCAGCGGAACCAGGCGAAAGCCACCATGAACCAGCAGAAGGCCAAGGTGGACCAGGTTCAGACCATCCCGGTCGACGTCAAGACGGCTGCGCTGGGGGACATCTCGGCCACCGCCGAACTCACCGGAACCATCCGCCCCGACGCCGAGGTGAGCGTCGTGCCCAAGCTCGGGGGGCGGGTCACCCGGGTGCTGGTCGACGTGGGTGAGACCGTGAAGGCAGGGCAAGCTCTGGTCGAACTCGACAAGTCGGACCTGCGAGCCCAGGTCAAGCAGGCCGAGGCCGCGCTGGCGGCCGCCCGCGCCCGCCTGGCCCAGGTGAAGGCCGGGGCCCGCCCGGAAGAGATCGAACAGGCCGAAGCCGCGCTGGGTCAGGCCAAGGCGGCGGAGCAGGGCGCCAAGCGGGGCCTGGACAACGCGAAACGGCTGCTGCAAGAGCGGACCGCCAGCGTGCAGGCCTTGACCGCCGCGGAGACCCAGGCCCAAGTCGGGCAAGCGCAGTACGACTCGGCCCAGGCCCTGGTGAAACAGGCGGCAGTCAACCAGAAGAGCGCGCTCGACAACCTGCAGCGGATGACCGACCTCTACGCCAAGAACGCGGTGACCCGGGTCCAACTTGAAACCGCCCAGTCGCAGGCGGACATCGCCAAGGCCCAGTACCAGTCGGCCCAGGCCTCCCTTGAGCAGGCGCGGGTCGCCTTGGAGGGCGCCAAGAAGAACCTCGGCACCGCCAAGGAAACCTACGATAGCCAGACGGCCCTTCAGGCCCAGGTCGACGCGGCCGAGAGCCAGTACAAGATCGCGCAGGCCAACGTGAAGGCGGCCGAGGCGCGCCTCACCCAGGTCAAGGCCGGCGCCCGGGCCGAGGACATCGAGGCCGCCGCGGCCGGCGTGCAGCAGGCTCAGGCCGCCCTGGAGCTGGCGACCTCGCAGCTGAACAGCGCGGTGATCACCGCCCCGGTGAGCGGCACCATCGCCAGCCGGAGCATCGACCCCGGCGAGCTGGCTGCCCCGGGCGTGCCGGTCCTCTCCATCGTCACCACCGGCCAGCTCTTCGTCGACGTCAGCATCACGGAAGGGCTGGTGGACAAGGCGCGCAACGGCCAGACGGTCGCAGTCGCCGTGGACGCCTATCCCGGCCGGCTCTTCCAAGGCACCCTCACCAACCTGGCCCCCGCCGCCGACCCGCGCACCCGCGCCTTCGCCGCCCGGGTCAGGCTGGCCAACCGCGATAGCCAGCTCAAGCCCGGCATGTTCGCCACGGTCAAGTTCGTGACCGACTCCAAGCGGGGCGTCCTCGTCATCCCGGCCGACGCCCTGGTGGACCGCAACGGCGACCAGGTGGTCTTCGTGGTCGAGAACGGGACCGCCGTCGAGCGGGCGGTGAAGACCGGCCTCTCCGACGGGCATTCGGTCGAGATCGTCAAGGGCCTGGCCCAGGGGGATCGGGTGGTCGTCGCCGGGCAGACGCAGCTCGCCGAGGGCATCGCCGTCAAAGTGCAGAACGAGGTGAAGTAGATGAGCCTTTCCAGCGCCTCCGTCAAACGCCCCGTCACCACGATCGTTCTCGTGGCGATGGTCCTCCTGCTGGGCTGGGTGGCCTTGGGCAGGCTCGCCATCGACCTGCTGCCGAAGATCACCTACCCCGGCGCGGCGGTGATGACCACCTACAGCGGCGCCGGCCCGCAGGAGATCGAACAGATGGTCACCCGGCCCCTCGAGTCGATCCTGGGAACGGTCAACAACGTCAAGAAGATCACCTCCTACTCCATGGCCGACTCCTCCATCGTCGTGGTCGAGTTCGAGTGGGGCACCGACATGGACTTCGCCGCCCTCGCCATGCGGGAGAAGGTCGACCTGGTCAAGCGGTATTTCCCGAGCGACGTCGAGGCGCCGATGGTCGTGAAGTTCGACCCGTCGATGCTGCCCATCATGAACCTGGGCGTCTCCGGCAACCGGAGCCTCGCCAGCCTCAAGAAGCTGGTGAACGACGAGATCAAGAGCCGCCTCGAACGGATCGACGGCGTAGCGGCGGTCAGCGTCACCGGCGGTCTCGACCGGGAGGTTCGGGTCTCGCTCGATCCGAACCGTCTGAAGCAGTACGGCCTCTCCGCGTCGCAGATCTCCCAGGCCTTGCGCCTGGAAAACATGAACCTTCCGGGTGGTCGGGTGACGGAGAACAAGCGGGAACTGACGATCCGCACGATCGGCGAGTTCTCGAAGGTGGACGAGATAGGCAACATCCTCATCTCCTCCCCGGGTGGCCCATCGGTGCGCCTTCGTGAGCTGGGCAAGGTGGTCGACACAGTTGCCGAGCAGCGGAACATGTCGCGCGTCGACGGCCGGCCGTCGGTTGGCCTTTACATCCAAAAGCAGGCCAGCGCCAACACTGTGCTGGTCTCCCGCAAGGTCAAGCGGGAGCTGGCCGCGCTCCAGCGGAGCCTGCCGAAGGACGTGAAGGTCACCACGGCCATGGACCAGTCGGACTTCATCGAGCGGTCCATCAACAACGTGCGCGACAACGCCTACATGGGCTCGCTCCTGGCGGTGCTGGTGCTCTTCGCCTTCCTCTGGCACTGGGCCCCCACCCTGATCATCGGGCTCTCGATCCCCTTCTCGATCATCGTCACCTTCGTGCTGATGTACTTCAGCAAGCTGACCATCAACCTTATGTCCCTCGGCGGCCTGGCGCTGGGCGTCGGCATGATGGTCGACAACTCCATCGTCGTGTTGGAGAACATCTACCGCTACCGCCAGGAAGGGCACTCGCTCCTGGAAGCGGCGACTCTCGGCGCCGACGAGGTCGGCATGGCCATCCAGGCTTCGACCTACACCAACCTAGTCGTCTTCGTCCCCATCCTCTTCGTGCAGGGCATCGCCGGCCAGATCTTCAAGGAGATGGCCCTGACCGTCACCTACTCGCTCATGGCCTCCCTGGTGGTCGCGATGACCCTGGTGCCCGTGCTCTCCTCGCGGCTGATGCGTAACGTGAAGGTGCGCTTCGCCGCCAACGAGGAGGAAGCGGCCAGGGTCATGGCGGGCAAACTGGGCGAGTGGTATTACCACCTCCTTGACTGGGCGCTGCGGCACCGCAGGTTGGTCATCGGGGCCTCGGTTTTCGCCTTCGTGACCAGTTTCATCCCCTGGGCGCTGGTGGACAAGGAATTCATGCCGCAGATGGACGCCCGGGAGTTGAGCGTGAGCATCAGCATGCCAAAGGGCTCCACGCTTGCGGAGACCGACCGGGTGGCCAGACGCATGGAGGCCGTCGTCGTCAACCTGCCGGAGACGGATACGGTCTTCACCAACGTCGGCGGCGGCAACGCCTATAGCCTGAGCACCGAATCCGGCACCGAAAACGCCAGCCTGACCGTGCGCCTCCGGAAAGGCAAGGCGGCCAAAGGCGGGCGGTCCACCGCCGATATCGTGGACTTGATCCGCGGCGAGGCCAAGCGCCTGCCGGGCGCGACCATCAAGGTTTCCCAGAGCGGCGGCATGATGAGCATGGGCGGCGGTGCCCCCGTCGAGGTCAAGATCAAGGGCGACAACTTGACCGTCCTCGCGGGACTCGCCGACCAGGTGGTGCAGCGGATCAGCAAGATCGAAGGCATCCGGGAAGCCAGTTCCTCGCTGTCTGAGGGACGTCCGGAGATCCGAATCGCCCTAAAGCGCGACAAGGCCGCCCAATACGGGCTCTCCACCAGCGTGGTGGCGTCGGCGGTCCGGACCGCGATCGGCGGCGAAGTGGCCACCCGCTACCGCGTGGGCGGCAACGAGGTCGACGTCCGGGTCCAATACGACGAAGCAAGCCGGAAGTCGCCCCAAGACTTGAGCAACGTGACCATCAATACCCCGACCGGCCTGGCGATCCCCTTAAGCGAGGTGGCGGACATCGAACCTGGGATGGGGCCGAACGTGATCAACCGCGAGAACCAGTCGCGGCTCGTGAGCGTCACCGCCCAGATTCACAACCGCTTCTCGGGCGCGGTGATCAGAGACGTCATGGCGTCCCTCAAGGACTTCCGCCTGCCGGAAGGGTACACGCTGGTCTACGGCGGTGACCAGCAGCAGATGCAGGAGTCCTTCGGCCAACTGGGCCAGGCCTTCCTGCTGGCAGCCGTTCTCGTGTACATCATCATGGCCGCCCAGTTCGAGTCGTTCCTGCACCCGTTCACCATCATGTTCACCATGCCGATGGCGTTCATCGGGGTGGCCTGGACGCTCTTCCTCACCGGCAAGCCGCTCTCGCTCTACGCGATCATCGGCTGCATCATGCTGGCCGGCATCGTGGTGAACAACGCCATCGTGCTGGTGGACTACACCAACACCCTGCGCAGCCGGGGCTATAGCCGCAACGATGCGGTGCGCCGGGCCGGACCGACCCGCCTGCGCCCGGTGTTGATGACGACCCTCACCACCATCCTGGGCCTGGTGCCGTTGGGCCTTGGGATCGGCGAGGGCGCGGAGGCGGAGGCGCCGATGGCCCTCACGATCATCGGCGGCTTGACGATGTCCACCGTCCTGACCCTGGTCGTCGTCCCGGTCATCTACACGCTCTTCGACGACCTGGGCGCCCGGTTCAGCAGGAAGAAGGCGGAGCCGGATCAGGCCGGTCCGGCCGCAGCCGCGACGCCGGCCCCCGCCGGAAGTCAGGGGGCGTAGCAAGTGGCACTGCCATCGCCCGCCGCCAACCCGAAGCTGGCCAGGATTCTGGACGCGGCCTACCGGGTCTTCTCCGAAAAAGGATACCACGAGGCGCGGGTCGAGGAGATCGCGGAACTGGCGGGTGTCGCCAAGGGAACGGTCTACCTGTACTTCTCGAGCAAGCAGGAACTCTACCTCGCGATGCTGGATGAACTCTTCGCCGCGCACGTCCGGGCCCTTGAGGCCCGGGCGGCGGGCGGCGGTTCCTGGGAGGAACGCCTGACCTCGGCTTTGGAGGAGTTTCTGGCGACCACCACCTGCGCCTCCGGGATGGGTGTGCTCATGGTCAACCTCCCACACGCCTGCGAGGAGGGCGCCCGGAGCTGCCTGCTCCGCGTGTATGAAGCCATCCAGACTATCTTCACGGGCCTCCTCACCGAGGCCCAGGTCGAGCGCCGCCCGCCTGAGGCGGTGGCGCCGGAATTCGCCGCCCGCGCTCTGATCGGAATGGCGCACTCCTTCATCTTGGCGCACTACCTGGGCCAGCAGACGTTGGAACCGGGGCCGACCGCCCAGGCGCTGGTCCGGCTGCTGACCCGGGGCGTGGCCCCCCTCCCGGCCGGCTGACGCGCCGGCTCCCCCCTGGGTCAGGCCCCAGGCACCGCCGAAGGTCATATAATGGGATGCCTAGGGAGAATGGGGAGGGAACCGATCCTATGTGGAGCCTCGATCTGCAACGCTTTGCCGCCGACGCCAGCGCCAACTCGGGCCACACTCGCCGGAAGAGAGCCAGCAGCGCTGCTGGGGCCGCCGCCACCGTCTATCCTTTGCGCCGGGCCCGAGCGAAGGCTGCCAGCCGCAGGCCGGCTTCCCGGCGGCGCGCCGTTCCCGGCCGGCCGGCCACCGTTGCTCCCTCCGTCCTGACTCCCCCGCCCGCGCGCACCGCCAAGTACGTCGTTCAGCCCGGCGACACCCTTCACCGCATCAGCAACCGGTTCGGCACGACCGCGCGGCTCCTCGCGGCCCTGAACGGTCTGCACAAACCGGCCCTGCTCGTTCCGGGGGAAGTCATCCTCGTGCCCGACCCGCCCCCGCCGGGGGAACGCCACCCGGGCTCGGAGTTCGAACTGTAGCCAGGCGCCCGGCGCTAGAGCGGCTGGCCGGGGCGAGAGGGGCGTTCGTCGGCCGAACGCTGCGTCTGCAGGTAGAGCTTCCCCTCCGTATCCAGGCTGGCGAGGAAGACCTCCTGCGGGTTCTGCAGGTTGAACCGGCGGAGCTGCGTGATGAGCCAGGTGTAGTCGAGGCCGATCTTAGCCAGGTTCTCGTACAGGACCTTCCCCTCCTCGATCAAGAGGGTGGGAAGGCCCTCGTATTTCGTCGGCAGCCCGAGGTCGGCCGGGGTCAGGGGTGCCTTCTCCGGCTTGGGGATGACCGACAGGTCGCCGTTGGCCTCCACGACGGCGAATTCCACGTCGGCAAGGTTGGGGAAGCCCTTCACCCGCAGCTTCGAGAGCACGTCGTCCATGCTCCACATCGCTTCCCTGAGGCCTCGTCGGACAGGCTTCCCGTGGTCCACCACGACGATGGGGGAGCCGCCGATGAGGCGGTGGGCGCGCCGGCTCTTGACCGTGAGGAGCGAGAGGCCCACGTTGAGGACGGCCAGGGTGGCCAGGGAAACCACCGCCGGCCAGAGCGAAAGGTTGGTCTCGGTCAGCGGGTGGGCGGCGACCGAACCGAAGAGGATGGTCACCATGAAGTCGTACGGGGTCAGCTTGGAGATCTGCTCCTTCCCGGTCAGGCGCAGGGCGATGAGGAGCGCCACATAGATGAAGAGCGACCGGACGAGCACGCCCCACAGCGGCAGGTTCTCCTGTCCTTTGAGCAGAGCCACGGCGGCGGGCACGCTTGCTCCCTCCTACTTCAGGTACTGCCAGCGGGACGGGCGGATGAAGTCGACGTAGACGTTCTCCTGGTCGTCGACGGACATGTACATGACGTCCTCCAGCCGCTCGATGCCCTTGCTGCGCAGGGTGCTTAAGACCCACTGCTCATCGTGCCCGCTCTGGGCGAGATTCTCCTGGTTGAGGCGGCCATCATGGACGATCGTGACCGGCCAGCCCCGCTCCGGAGGCTTGAGGCCCAGGTCGGCGGGGGTCGCCGGGCGGGCCTGCGCTTTGGGTACCACCGAGAACTCGCCGGAGGGCTCAACGACCGCGAACTCGACGTCGCTCAAGTGAAGGAAGCCCTTGAGGCGGAGTTGCGCCAGCAGGTTGTCCATGTTGTAGTGCGCCTTGAGCAGGTTGTCCTCGACCACCTTGCCGTTCTCGACAACCACCAGCGGCTCGTCCCCCACCAGCTTCGCGAAGACGGGCGAGGCCTTCTCCAGGAAAAAGAAGACGAGATGCACCGAGTAGAAGACCGCGATCGCCACCAGGGCAGAGAAGAGGGACGCCCGGGAGTTGGCCAGCGGCGGGCTGCCCAGCGACCCCACGGTCAGAGCCAACACGAGGCTGAACGGGTCCAGCGCGGCGACTTCCCGGCGGCCGGTGAGGCGGGTGCAGAAGATGAGCCCCAGGTAGACCAGGACGGCCCGGATCGCGAAGCCCCATAGCGGAAGGTGGTCGCTGGCGTCGACCAGATGAAGGAAGGTCACAGGGACACCTCCGGGCCGGTTGACGACCCGAAGCTAACCTGCCCGCACCTGGTCGGCGGTATGCGAAGGCCGCGGGCCAAAGGACCCGCGGCCAAAGGCAGGCGCTGGTCGTTCGGCAGAGCTAGCCACGCCCGCCCGCGAAGGGCGCCGCGCCGCCGGTCGCGGCCGGCAGCACCACCGGCGAGCACG
>JBLNBQ010000080.1:0-17988 GCA_050260095.1 Chitinophagales bacterium | reverse complement strand
TGACAATGCTGACCCAACAGACCCTGGACAAGCTCCGCGGAATGAAGCTCAAGGGCCTAGCCGAGGGCTACCAGGACCAACTACGACGGACCGACCTCGACTCTCTGACCTTCGATGAACGCCTGGGCCTCCTCGTGGACCAGGAGTGGCTGCACCGCCAGAACCGCCGGCTCGCCCGGCGGCTCCGGGAGGCCAAGCTGAGGCTTCCAGCCGCCGTGGAAGATGTGGACTATGCCGCGGCCAGGGGCCTTGATCGGGCTCTTATAGCCACCCTCGCCAACTGTGGCTGGCTCCAGGAGCGGCAGAACGTTCTCATCTGCGGCCCGACGGGGGTGGGCAAAACCTTCCTGCTCTGTGCCTTGGCCAACGCCGCCCTGCGGCAAGGGTTCACGGCCCACTATTATCGCCTTTCGCGGCTGATCGGCGACCTGGCCCTAGCGAAGGCCGACGGCTCTTACCCCAGACTCATGGCCAAGCTGGCCAAGACGGACCTCTTGGTTTTGGATGATTGGGGGCTCAGCCCCCTCGCTGTGGGCGAAGCCCGGGATCTCCTCGAAGTGATGGATGACCGTTACCAGAACCGCTCGACGGCCGTGGCGAGCCAACTGCCGCTCGAAGACTGGCACGCCACCATCGCCGACCCCTCGGTGGCGGATGCGATCCTCGACCGCCTCGTGCACAACGCTCACAAGCTCAACCTGAAGGGGGAATCCATGCGGAGGGTGAAGAACCAGACGGCATGACCCCGGCGCCTCTACGCGCGGGTGTTCGAAATGGCCGGAATGAGTGTTCGACAATTACCGGAATGACCGTTCGGAATGAGCCCGGAATGAGTGTTCGATTTCACCGGAATGCGCAGACAGGTCTCGCCCGTTACCTGGGACTACTGCCTATCGTCCGCTCAAAGAGTCGTGGACCACCTTTGACAAGCGCTACTCCAACTATAGAGACGCCAACTTAGCAGAAGCCGAGGCAATCGTCGCTAGCGAAGGACCGATTCACCTCGAACTCGCGGTCCGCCGTCTGGTGAGAATTTGGGGATGGGAGAAGGCCGGTGCGCGACTTGCAGAGAACGCTCGGTACTGGTTTGACCTCGCCGCCAAGCAGGGGAGGGTCAAGGTACGAGGCCACTTCCTTTGGCCGCTGAAGATGGATGCCGTCCCCGTAAGAGTCCCTGACCCTGAGGACGCGGAATCCGCCCGCAAGATAGAACACATTTGTCCCGAGGAGATTCAGGCCGCTCTGCTCCTAGTGGCGCACCATGCCGTAGGTATCGGAGTGGATTCCCTGGTTGTTGAAGTGGCGCGGTTGTTCGGCTTCTCCAGAACAGGAGACAAGATCAGGGACGCAATTGTCAGGGAGTACCAGGCCCTTCGAACTAAAGGGATGATTGGCTAGCAACCGGCGTTCGGCCTCAGAAAATCATGTGGTAGGCGGTAGGGACACCGGCCGCAGCGGAGGCTCAGGCACCTAGGAATCACATGATACTTGATGCTCGGGCCGCGATCACGCGATTGTGCTCAGCTATCTCACACCAGTCTCCCTTGAGGTGATCTGAGTGTTCATGGCCAGATTCGGCATCGGCTCACACACACCCTTCGCCACTGCACATCTCTCGGGGTGTCCCGACGGTGTTCCAACGTATGCACCTTCAAATCGAGCGCCGGCGGGAGCAAGGACCGAGCCCCGCCTGCAGAGCTACCTAGGGATTACGGCGTCGGTCGAGCAAATTCACAGCTTGACGTTGACATGATGAAAGCCGACTACGGGCCGCCTTCCGTGACCATGCGATAGCCCATCGCCCTGTACCCTCTTAGCCGCTTTTCGTGCATGCGGGCCAGTACCGGCACTTGCACGTCCACGTAGTCATAGACTTTCACCACCCGTTTCCCTTCGTGGGTGCGGTGAAGGCGGCCGGCGTACTGCTGCAGGGTACCTCGCCAGGAGATGGGCATGGCAAGATAGAGGGTATCCAGCCGGGCGTCGTCGAAGCCTTCCCCGGCATACCGTCCGGTGGCAACAATGACGCGCTCCTCCCCCTCCGGAATGGCTGCTAACTGCTGGGCAATCGCCTGGCGTCGTTTCTGGCTCATGCCGCCGCATAAAAGCACGACGTGGCGAACACTCCCCTGCAGCCGCTGAGCGAGCTCCTGTAGGTGCTGGGTGCGCTCAGTGAGGATGAGCGGGAACCTCCCCTCCCGTACACCTTGCAGGACGTCCGAGACGATCAGGTCATTACGTTCTTCGTCTGCAGCGAGCAGTGCATAGATCTCCTGGATTCTCGGGTCAGCCCGGTCGGGCAGCAGGCGAAATTTGGTTTGCCTAGGAATGACCAAGTGTCGGAAAGGCCTGGCTTCAGCTTCCTTCCTGGCATCCGTCCGAAAACGGATCGGACCGCACTGCATCATGATGATTGGATGATGGCCATCCTTGCGGACCGGGGTTGCCGTCAAACCGACCACATAGCGTGCTCTAGCCTGTCTGAGTACCTGCTCAAAGCTGAAGGCGGACAGGTGATGACACTCATCGACAATGACCTGCCCATAGTCCGCTACCACGTCCCTGACCAAGCCCTTTCGGCTCAGGCTCTGGATCACTCCGACGTCCAAGAGCCCGGTGGGTTTCGTTTTTCCTCCCCCAATCTGGCCGATGGACTCTGTCGGCAACTCCAGAAAGACTGCCAGCCGCTCCCGCCATTGGTCCGCCAACTGCCGGCGGTGGACTAGGACGAGGGTGTTTACCTTACGGGCCGCGATCAGCCAGGCTGCGACCACGGTCTTGCCAAAACCGGTCGTGGCGCTTAGAATCCCGGTATCGTACTCCAAGAGCGCGTGGGCTGCTTCCGCTTGCCTAGGTGTCAACCTCCCTTGAAAGCTCGCCTCGAAAGGAACGCCGGCAAAGCGTTCATCCGCCACTTCCGGCCGGATCCCATGGCTTCTTAGCAGGCTCACGATCTCTTCCAGACAGCCCCGGGGAAGACCGATGTGGTGTGCAAATTCTTCGGCGCAACTGATGACCCGGGGCTTGCCAAAAGTCGACATGCGCATTTTCTGTGCCTGGTAGAACTCGGGGTTTTGAAAGGCCGCCAGCCGCACCAGGCGATTCAGCAGAGCAGGCGGCAGACCTTCCTTCGGTAGATAGACCAGGTTAGCCTGAACGAGGCGAACTGTCTCCGGCTTGGGTCCCTCAATGGGCTCTTCGCCTCTCTCCCCCGAAGACGGCCGCACCCAGGGATCATCTCCATCATCCTGGGTCAGACTAATCCGCACCCCCACAATGCGGCCCGCCCGGGCCGCCGCGCGGACGATGCTTTCCACCTCATCCAGACGCATTCGGCGCACCTGGGACAGGAAGGCCCACTGGTCACGGTAGGGTCGGAAGTCTCGGTCAACGAACACGGTGTTCCCCTCGTGGCGTGGACCACGTTGCAGCGGTAACGCTATAAGATTCCCGAAGCCGCCTTTCGGCAGTGTATCCTGGTTGGGGAAAAACCTGTCGTATGAGTCCAGCCCTACTTGGTACCGGCGGTCCGTCGTCTGCGTGAGAATGACTGCACCCAGATTCCGTGCGAGAGAGGCCGGAAGCGGATGGTCGAAAAAGATCCAAACGTGAGCGCCGTTGCCGGACCGGGAGCGCTCCAAAGCCGCGGGAACATTTAACTCGTCACACACAGAGAGAAACGCTCCGGCATCTTCTCGCCAGGCCGCCTTGTCGAAATCAGCCGCCAGAAACCAGCAGGCGTCATCGGAGAGAAGCGGATAGACGCCGATGGTCTTCTTGCCGGCCAGATGATCCCGAATCACTTGGTCGGTCACCGGGAGGTAGTCGTGGTTCTCGCACTTTGCACAGGGTTTCCTGCAAACGCCGGGAACCCACTCGTTTCTGCAGGCTGGCGAGTAGCCGGACTTCCCGTCCCGCCTTGCCCACCGAACCGCATACACATCGGTACGTCCGCAGAATAGACTTCGAAACAGAGCAATCTTGTATTCGGCCGGGGAATCGTTCGTGACGGTTCCAGACTCGGCGGCCAGGACAACTCGTGTGACAGGGCTGCTGCTTTCTGAGGGCCGGCCAAGCAGCGCCCTCAGTTGCGCGTTCTCTTCCTTCAAACGTGCGCACTCGGCCAGCAACCTCTCGATCTCTTTCTCCCGCTCTCCGGCCTCGTTCATCCCCACACCACCATGCTGCGATCACGTCCCTGCGGATTTCGATGACGAGTTGGCTTCTGCCTGCTATGCGAGCCGCAGCAAGAGCTTACGGACCGGCGGGGCTAAGACTTATGGCCTTGTAGCCCACAGGTAGAACTGTCGTCATCATCACAGGTTAGAGATTGACAGAACCCCGGCTTACGACTACAATGAAGTTAACAGAGCCTACCACGCCTCTGGTGTCCCATTCGGGGCACACGGCGCACCAGGGTAGGCCACTTTCTTGTCATGGGCCAGGGAGGGACTCCATGGACAACAGTGGGGCGCCACTAGAACGTCCGCTGAAGTCACCGACGACCTTTGATGAACAGGTTGCCCTGTTGAGGGGCCGCGGATTGTTGATCGATGACGAGTACGACGCCCGCGAATTCCTGAGCAGGGTCAACTACTATCGCTTCACGGCTTATCTGCTTCCCTTCAAATGCGACAATGGACTGTACAAGCCAGGTACGAGCTTTGAGACTGTGCGCCGGATCTGCGACTTTGACCGTAGACTGCGCTCCCTTATTCTTGCTGCGCTGGAACCGGTCGAAGTGAAACTTCGGACTCAAATGGCTTACTACCACGCTCACGAGTACGGAGCAGCCGGTTACGAGGATCCCCGGACTTTCGTCAACCCTCGTTACCACGACACCCTTATGCAGGAGATTAGGGAGGAAGTGCGCAAACAACAGGACAAGAGCCTGTTCGTAAATCACCACCTCAAGCACTACGGCGGCCATTTCCCGATCTGGGTGGCATGCGAGCTATTCACCTTTGGAGCCCTGTCGCGATTTTATGCCAATATGCGCCCTGCAGACAGAAAGGCCGTGGCTGGGGCCATTCAGTGCGACGACTACTATCTCGTTAGCTGGCTGCGCGGCCTAACCGAGCTCCGGAACATATGCGCCCACTACGCCAGGCTGTACTTCCACCAGTTGAAGATTCGCCCCCGCTTCCCGAAAGGCGATTATGAAGGGCCATCAGGCTACGTATTTGACTACCTATACATCCTCGGCAGACTCTACCGAGGGCAGAAGCAGATGTGGCAGAACGAATTCGTGTCACCATTGGAGGCCTTGGTCGGAGAGTACCAGGATGCCATCCGCTTGGAGCACATCGGATTTCCCGATGACTGGTGCAGACTACTTAGGGCTTGCGCCGAACCGATACGGCCGCGGGCTGCACACAAGCAAGTTCTCACATGACTTAATGAGCACTCCCCTGCGGTTGCCTTCGAGAATGGCCACATATGCTTGGAGCAACAGCCAGCCTGGTTGAGGATGCCGTTCGGCCTCAGCAGGGTACGGTCAGCCGTCGTTCTGACGCGTCGTTGAGAGTCGGCCCTCGCGAAGGAATAACCAGTTGGTCGGTGAACTTAGAGGAGCCCAATCTCGGGAGGCTCAGAGGGGGTGCCGGAATGACTGCGCGGTTATGGGACGACTTGCAGGGTCGACTTCGAGTTGGTCAGGTGTGTGGTTCGACTTGGCGCGCCGACAAGGGATACCTGGCCGGGGAGTTCCTGGTAGACAGAGTCTCGCCGGGCACGGTTGTCATCACCGGCCCTTCAATCCAGAGCGGTTCGGTGACCATTTCAAGGGCCGACTTTGAGCGAGTGGCGCAAGTGTGTCGCCGCAGTATTCCGCTGGCGACTTTCCGCGGCATCGGCTCAGAGATATACAGTGGAGATCCACCTACATCATCAGCCTCTTGCACTGGCTTGAAGCTGGGGGGAGCCTTGTATCATGACGCTTGTGGAAGGACTGACCGCAAAGTTCCACCAGCTTCTTGCAGAAGGCAGGGACGACAAGGATCCAGAGGTGGTCCAAACCCGTTGGGCGTTGGTCATCGCCCAAGTGAACGAGGCCGCCGAGAAGGATCCGACTGCCTTCCGGGGCAGGAAACCGTCCGAGGTCTGCTGTTCATTACCCGACTCGCCGCCTGAGCCACTGACTCTGGAGTACGTCCTCGACCTGCTCGACATGACGGACATCCCCCAACACATCAGGGGCTTCGCACTGGAGTCCACGGCGAAGCTGCTCAGGGAGTGCGGCCAAGACTGGGTCCGTGCGGCCACCTGCGCCTGAGCAAGTTGCAGCCTGCCCATCTGCAGGAGTTCCTGAACCACGAGTTGGCCCAAGGGCGCAAGGACAACAAGAAGACCACCGGCCCCGGCATGAAGCCGTCGTCCGTGGTCTACGAGTACCGGGTGCTGCACACGGCCTTATCTCAGGCTGTCAAGTGGGGTACCCTCCCCCGGAACCCTGCCGACCATCTTGTGATCCCGAAGGTTCGCCGGCGGGCGATGCCTCACGTCCCAGACGAGTCGGTCGTTCGCCTTCTGCTCAAGGCCGTTGAGGGAACCTACCTCGACATGCCCACATACCTCGCCGTGCACACGGGAATGCGTCTTGGCGAGATCCTTGGTCTGACCTGGGCGAACGTCGACGAGCAGAACGGAGTCATCCACGTCCGTCAGGCGTCGATCCAGCGGAAAGCGGGAGTCCCCGAGTTCTACCGTCCGAAGTCGGAAACCAGTGTTCGGTCGATCGACGTGATGAAGAACGTCATCGAGGTCCTGCGCAAGCACAAGCGGGAGCAAGCGCAGTGGCGGCTTCGGGCGGGCGGGGTGTGGCAGGACTTCGACTTGGTCTGCTGCCAGCAGAACGGCGAGCCGCTCAATCCGCCGACCGTCTCAAGCGCCTTTCGTCGTCTCGCCCGGAGGCTGAAACTTCCCATCAGCACCAGCTTCGGCACGGTCACGCCTCGCCCCTCATCAAGGCTGGCGTGCCGGTGAAGGTCATCAGCGACCGCCTGGGGCATTCGTCGATCAACATCACGATGGATACCTACGGGCACCTCTTGCCCGGGATGGGGAAGGATGCTGCGTACAAGCTCGATGAACTGCTCGCCAAGGCTAGGTCGTAGACTGCAACACTGGGGCGGTGGGGGCTATTTGTCCCCACCGCTCCTCCCTTTCCCTCCAGACAGGCGAACACGCACGACCCGATCCGTGCCCGGCTATCCTGCCTGGCTTGTCGAACCGGCTCTCTATCGTTTCTCCTCGACGCACTTTGCCCACTTGGCAGGGATTCAGCTTGCCAACTCTACAACGCGCTAGATATTTGACAATTTCGCCAATATCGACTACCATGGTGGTGGGTATTATTGCCAACCCTTGCAGGTGATGGATGGAGGTGCGTGGTCTTGCCCAGCGGCCCTGTACGTCCGTTTCCCCGCCATTCTCTCCGCGAAGCGCTGGTAGTCGCCGAGGCGTTGAAGTCCAACAACAACGGGAACCCCCTGAGCCCGATCTTGATGGCCAAGGCCCTGAACGTAGGGGCCTCCAGCAGCGACTTCCGAGATCTGCTCAGGTCCTCGGAGAGGTATGGCCTTACCTCGGGCGGCCAGAAGGACAACTTCGTGTCCTTGGGGCGTCTCGGCCTAAGCATCGTCGCTCCCACGAGTGAAGAAGGAAGACGGGATGCCCTCAGGCGTGCACTTCTGAACGTGCCCTTTTATGACGAGTTCTTCAAGCACTACAACGGCGGCAAACTCCCCGCACAGGAGTTCCTAGCCAACATCCTTGAACAGCAGTTTCACTTGCCGCCGGCCTACGTCACCGAAGCCATAGCGTTGATCCGCGAGAACGCTCAGTTCGTCGGAATCATTGAGACCGTCGGCGGTTCGGATTACGTTATCCTGAGTAGAACTCCAGCGTCACCCGATGATGCTGGAGTCAATCCGCAGGCCCTCACTGAGTCTCCCCAGCCATCGGTGGCTTCGATGTCCGTCGCACAAACGGAGGCGCCTGAACCCGCCGGTCCTGCGGCGACGTCTGTGATACCTCTGCCGCTCCGAGCCGACACCCCAACTCAAATGGAAAACCGAACGGCGGCAACCTCCGGCTCCTCGAAGATCTTCATTGGTCACGGCAAGAACCACGTCCCCCTCGGTGACCTAAAACGAATACTGGAGGAGTTCGGAGTACCGTATCTGGTAGCTGAAGAGGAGCCGAATCGGGCCCGACCCATCTCGGAAAAGGTTGCGGGGATCATGAGGAGTTGCAGATCAGCGATCCTCATCTTCACAAAGGACGAGCACTTCAGGACCTTGGACGGTCAAGACGTATGGCGGCCAAGCGAAAACGTGGTACACGAGTTGGGGGCTGCCTCAATCCTCTACGAGAATCGTGTGGTTATCTTCAAGGAAGAGGGCATTACGTTACCTTCCAACTTCCGAGACATCGGGTACATCGAGTTTGGTCAATCCGGCCTTGCGGCAAAGGCCGTGGAACTCATTCGGGAATTGATCGGCTTCGGTCTGATCCGCGTTACCGCTGTATAGCCTCGGAGCCGGCGGCGGCTCTTTGCCATCGTTGGCGTACGACGTGTTACAGAACGGCAAGGGAGGAGGATTGAGCATGGCCAATTCTAAGCAGACAAGTCCTAAGGTCGCCAAGAAGGCGTCCAAGGCGCTGAAGGACGGTCGAACGAGCAAGACCACGAAGACGTTGGCGGGCAGGGCCCTGTCCCAGGCACCGGGCAAGAGCAAGTAGGGGATCCCCTCAGCTACTCAGAGCGCTCCACCTCGGTGTTTGGCGGAACGCGACCATTTCGCGACCACCCGCTCCCAAAACAAAAACGGCGGGGGCCTCAACCCCCGCCGCACCTGCATCTTTCTGGAGCCGATGGCCGGATTCGAACCGGCGACCTGCTCATTACGAGTGAGCTGCTCTACCTACTGAGCTACATCGGCATCGGCGGCCCCTCTGCGGGGCTGCCGAGTGTTTATTATACTACTCGGCGCCCGCCGCGTCAACCGGCGCAGCCCCAGCCAGGGCCGATCGAAAGGCGCCAGGAACTAGCGCGCCGGTGGCTGGGGGGGTGTGGCGGCTGAGGCGGTGGCGGCCGGGGCGGAAGCGTCCGGGTCGAGGCTGGTGCCGGCGAGCACTTTGCGCCGGACGGCGGCCAGAAACTCCTCCTTCCCCTGCTCGAGCGGGAGTTCCCAGGAGTTGACGGTGCTCTTGAAGGTCTCCTGCAGGCGGCGGGAGATCGCCTGCGAGATGCCTTGCAGTTGGGAGGCGAGGCTGAGATCGACCACCCGGTTGCCGATGAGCACCACCAAGCCGCCCAAGAGCGAGGGGTCGATCTGGACCTCCGCCGCAACGTCCCGCTGGTAGGCCCGGCTGACCTTTTCGGCGATCTCCCTGACCACCTCGTCATCCAAGGGCCGGATCGCCTTGATGATCACGTGCAGTTCGCGAGGTCCGGTCACGTGGACCGGCGCGGACTCGAAGTTGTCGCCCTTCACCCGGGTGAGGCTGCGCTGCCAAGGCTGCATCCCGGTCACCTCCGCTCCGCCGGGGCCGCGGCCTCCGGTTCGAGCGGCCATCCGCTGTGGGCTTTGGCCGACAGGTGAACCAGTTCCTGACCGATGGCCTGCTGCACCGTCCGGCCATAGGTGCGGAACTGCTGCGCCAGGCTGAAATCGAGCACCCGGTCGGGCAGGTGGATTACCACCCCGCCATAGAGGTACGGGTCGATCTCCCAGTTGATCCGGGCGTGGGGGCCGGCCGCCCGCCGCACCCGGTCGGCGAGCGCCTCCTTGAGTTCCTGACTGACCTCCGCCGCCAGCACCACCCTCACCGCGGGCGGCTCCGGCGGGCAGCCTTCTCGCTGGTCGCCGTTAGTCTCGGAGCTCATCAATCAACACCTCGCTTTCGTGAACTGCCTCACGAGCGCGAGCGGACCCCCTTGACAAAGAGACCTGCTAGTGTGCTAGCAGGTCTGGCGCGGCGGTGTCAGTTGGATGCCTTGCTCAAACGGGTTTCGGGAGTTTTTGTCCTTCCTTAGCTTCGTACTGTACGCGGGCCTTGCATAATTCGCACACGTATGGGCGCTTGTTCCGCTTGCGTCCGCGTGGCCTCTCCTCCCCCGGCTCCACCGGATCGGAGGGTTCGGGCTTGCCGCAGATCAGGCACTTCCTCGGCATGCTTTCCGACCACCCCCTGTGTCTAGTATACGCACTTCCAGGTTTGTTAAGCTCTGGTTATAAGGGGTTGTTCGACGCAGCCCCGTCCATAGTCCTGCTGAACAGGCGCAAGATGTCGGATATTTCCTGCTACTGCTGGAGTCAGTTGGGGGTGTTCTCCGGCTGGCGGCTGAGCGAGGGGTCGAGCGCGGCCAGCGCCTTGGAGAAATGCCACGCCGCCGCTTCTTTCCGCCCGGAATCGGCGCACAGCGAAGCGAGCCCTTCGTGACAGGCCATGCGGATGGTGGGGCTGGTGGTGATGAGCAGCGCCTTTTCGAAGTAGCGCTCGGCCTGGGCCTTGTCTCCTGCGTCCCGGGCCCGTACCGCCGCCCGGATCAGCGCCGCCACCAGGGCTTCGAGAAAGTGCCGGCGATCCTCCGGACGAGCCCGTTCCACGGCGTCGCGGTACAGCGGCAGCGCGCTGGCCAGTTCCTCCTGGTGCGCGGCGACCTCGGCGAGGCCGAGCCGGGCGTAGGCATTGCTTTCATCCAGCGCGAGCGCCTCGGTGAAGAGCGCGGAGGCTTCGTCGACCGAGCCGGCCAGAATCTGGCGGAAACCGTCGCGGGAGAGCGCAAGGGAGATCAGGCTCTGGACTTCCTCCTGCACACCGCTTCACCTCTCGGGGGACGAGTTGCGCATCAGGGGACGACAGGTGCCTGGCTCGGGAGACGATGGGCGCTTTAGCCCCAGAACAGGCGGGTGGCCCAATCGGCGGCCACGAGGAGCCACCTTGGATATATCCCCAGGTAGAGTGTGCCCACAAGCGAGAGCAGAATCGCCAGGAAGGTCGTGGGTGCCAGGCGCCAGCCGGCCGGGAGCGGAGCGGGCGCCGGGCCGGCTTCGGGGGCGGCCGGTGGCTCCTCCGGGGCCTCGATGTACATGACCCGGGCGACGTTCAGGTAGTAGTACACGGAAACGACGCTCAGGGTGGCGGCCACCAGCACCAGCCAGAGACGGCCCTGATTGATGACGGCCATGAAGAGCACGAACTTGCCGATGAACCCGGCCAAAGGCGGCAGTCCGCCCAGCGAGAGCAGGGCCAGCAGCATGACCAGGGCCAGGAAGGGGGCGCGCCGGGCGAGGCCCGAGAACGAGGCGAGGTCGGTGCGGCCCGAGACCTCTTCACACGCGATGACCACCAGGAAGGCGGCCAGGTTGGACAGGGTGTAGAGCGCGGCGTAGAAGAGGGTCGCCGCCAGGCCGGGAAGGTCGGGCGCGGCGAGGCCCAGGAGGAGGTAGCCCGACTGGGCGATGCTCGAGTAGGCCAGGAGGCGCTTCAGGTCGGTCTGCGGGATCGCCGCCAGGTTGCCGAGGAGGATCGAGGCGGCGGAAACCAAGCCCAGCCCCCAGGCCCATTCCCGGGCCACCACCCCGAGGGCCGTGGTGAAGACTCGCAGCATGACGGCGAGCGCCGCCGCCTTGGAGGCCACCGCCAGGAAGGCCACGACCGGGGTGGGCGCCGCCTCATACAGGTCGGGAGCCCAGAAGTGGAACGGGAAGGCCGCCAACTTGAAGCCGAAGCCGGCCAGGATGAGCAGGGTACTGATGACCAGCACGGGCGACCAGGCGGCGCCCTGGAGCCGCACCCCGATTTCTTCGAGGTTCGTCGTCCCGGTGAGGCCGTACAGGAAGGTCATCCCATAGAGGAGGAAGGCGGCCGAGGCGCCGGCGATCAGCACGTACTTGAGTGTCGCCTCGAGGGGCCGGACCCGCCTTGGGCTCAAGACCGAGAGGGCGAAGAACGTGATGACCGAGAACTCGAGGGCCAGGTAGAGGCTGATGAGTTCGCCGGCGGAGACCATGAGCATCATAGAGACGGTCGAGAGCAGGAGGAGAAAATGGAACTCCGGCCGGCCGCCCCAGGTCCGCTTGACGTACGACGACGAACCCCAGAGCACCAGCAGGGTGGTGACCAGGAAGAGCGCCTTGAAGTAGAAGGCCAGCGAATCCAGGACGAAGGTGCCCCCCAAAAGCGAGATGCTCTCGCCGCGCAGCGGGGCCAGCGCGAGGCCCGCCCCGAGCAGGCCGAGGGTGGCCAGTCCCGTGTTGGTGCCCGCGTCCAGCGCCACGCCGAGCACCTTCAGCAGGATCAGGAGAAGGGCGACGCCGGCCAGGATGAGTTCGGGTGCGACGTAGTGGAGCGGCATCAGGGCAACCCTCCCATTTTGGCCATGAGCGGCTGCACGCTCGAGCCGACCAGGCTCACGAACGTCTGAGGCGCCAGGCCGAAGAACAGCAGCACTGCGATGAGCAGCACCGCGGCCACGAGGTCGGTCGGCCGGGTGTCGTGGACGTGCTCCCACTTCTCCCGAGGGGCGCCGAAGAAGACCCGTCCGGTGACGCCCAGGATATAGGAGGCCGTGACGACGATCGCGGCGATCCCCAGCACCGAGAGCAGCGGGTAGCGCCGGAAGGCGCCGAAGAAGACCAGCAGCTCCGCCACGAACGAGGAGAGACCGGGGAGGCCCAGCGAGGTCAGCGCCGCGATGGTGAAGGCGGTGGCGACCGCCGGCATCTGCCTCGCGAGGCCGCCGAGTTCGCTGATCTCCCGGGTGTGGGTCTCGCCGTAGACCACGCCGATCAGGGAGAAGAAGAGACCGGTCATGATCCCGTGGGAGAACATCTGAAACACCGCCCCCGAGAGCCCCACCGTCGTGAACGAGGCGATGCCCAACAGGACGTAGCCCATGTGGCTGACCGAGGAGTAGCCGATGACGTATTTCAGATCATGCTGCGCCAGCGCGACGTAGGCGCCGTACAGGATGTTGACCGTGCAGAGGCCGGCGATCGCCGGGGCCCACATCCGGGCCCCCTCCGGGAAGAGGTTCACCGCCACCCGAATGATGCCGTAGGCGCCGAGCTTCATGAGTACCCCGGCGTGCAGCATCGAGACGGCGGTGGGCGCGGCCACGTGTCCCACCGGCGACCAGGTGTGGAACGGCCACATCGGGACCAGGACCGCGAACCCCAGGAAAAGGAACGGGAAGATGCGCGCCTGGAGGACCCGGTCGAAGTGGAGGCCGGCGATGGCGAGCAAGTCGAAGGTATACATGCCGGTCTCGAAGTAGACGAGGATGAGTCCGGCGATGAGGAGGATGGAGCCGGCCAGAAGGTAGAGGGTCAGCTTGTTGGCGGCGTACTCCTTCCGGGTCGAACCCCAGACCCCGATGAGCAGGAACATGGGGATGACCGCCACTTCGTAGAAGGTCAGGAAGAGAAGCAGGTCAAACGAGACGAACACCCCGAAGACGCCGGTCGCCAGGACAAGCAGCAGGATGAAGAACTCCTTGACCCGGGTCTCGATGCGCCAGGAGGCGAAGACGCCGGCGAAGAGCACGAAGGCGTTGAGCAGGACCATCGCCAGCGACATGCCGTCGGCGCCGATCTCGTAGGAGGCACCAACGGCCGGGATCCAGGTGGCGCGGGTGAGGAATTGGATGCCGCCCCGGACAAGGTCATACGCGAAGGTGAACCGAAGGGCGAGCGCCAGGGAGATGGCCGCCGCCACCGCGGCTACCACCCGGATGGCGGTGACCCGCCGCTCGGGCAGGCAGAAGATGATGAGCGCACCCAGCAGGGGCGCAAAGATCATAGCGGATAGCAGGTAGCCCACGCCGGTCACCAGCGCACCCCCCCCATCCCTGCGATTTCCGGTCCTTTGAGCAGCCACACCAGGATGAGCAGGAAGATCGCCGTCGCCACGTACAGCAGGTACCGCTGCACCCAGCCGCTCTGCAACCGCCTGAGCCATCCGCCGAGCCAGATGAGCATGGCGCCGACCGCGTCCACCGCCCCGTCGACGATGGTCCGGTCGAACCAGCGCAGGATCGCGGCGAGGCCGCGCACGAAGATGTCGCCGAGCCACGTGTAAAGATCATCGATCCGGTAGCCGGCCTTGAGGAACGGGTGGAAACCGCCGAGCCAGACCGCCAGCGGATCCGTCGTCGGGCGCCGCCGTCCGTAGAGGAGCCAGCCAAGGAAGAGCCCGAGCAGGGCCACGAGGGTGGACGCCCCTGCCACCGTCAGGTTCAGGGCCTCTCCCTCGCCGAGCGCCCGGTGGCCGAGGTAGCCGAGCAGCGTTGCCGGAATGGCCAGGATGACCAGCGGCAGCCACATCACCGCCGGCGACTCGGTGACCTCGCCGTGGTGCTCGTGCTCAGCGTCGTGGCCGTGGGGCCAGTCGTGGCGTCCCTGCGCCTCCTCCTTTTCGTTCCTCTTGCCGGTGAAGACCAGGAAGAAGAGGCGGGCCATGTAGAAGGCGGTAAGGAACGAGGCGAGCAGGCCCACGAAGAAGAGAACCAGGTAGAACGACGAGTGGGCCCCTTGCGCGAAGGCGGCGCCCAGCACCGCGTCCTTGCTCCAGAAACCGGCGAGCGGCGGCACGCCGGCGAGCGCCAGGGTGCCGATGGCGAAGGTGACGGCGGTGACCGGCATCTTGCGCCCCAGCCCGCCCATGCGCCAGATGTCCTGCTCATGGTGGAAGCGGAAGATCACCGACCCGGCGCCCAGGAAGAGCAGCGCCTTGAAGAAGGCGTGGGTCACCAGGTGGAAGAGCCCGGCCTCGTAGCCCCGGGAGCCGAGCCCCAGCATCATGAGGCCAAGCTGGGAGATGGTCGAATAGGCGAGGACGCGCTTCAGGTCGTCCTGGGCGACCGCCACCGTGGCGGCGAGGAGGCTGGTGAAGGCGCCGATCCCGGCGATCACGGCCAGGGGGAACGCCCCGGCGGGCGCCGCCGCCAGCACCGGGTAGATCCGGCCGACCAGGTAGACGCCGGCCGCCACCATGGTCGCCGCGTGGATCAGCGCGGAGACGGGAGTCGGGCCGGCCATGGCGTCGGGCAGCCAGACGTGCAGGGGGAACTGGGCCGACTTGCCGGCTGCCCCGGAGAAAACCAGCAGGGCCCCGAGGTGCAGGATCCCCGGGGCGAGCGAGGGCGCCGCGGCCTTGAGGCCGGTCCAGTCGAGCGTGCCGGTGTGCCAGAAGAGCAGGAGCAGGCCGAGCAGCAGGCCGAAGTCCCCGATGCGGGTGGTGACGAACGCCTTGCGCGAGGCGGCCACCGGACCCGGCTGTTCATACCAGAAGCCGATGAGCAGGAACGACGCCAGGCCCACCAACTCGTAGAAGACGTACATCTGCAGGAGGTTGTTGGCCAGGACCAGGCCGAACATGGCGGCCGTGAAGAGGGCCAGGTAGGAGAAGTACCGGCCGTAGCCCTTGTCCCCGGCCATGTAGCCGGTCGAATAGACTTGCACCAGGAGGCTGACCGTGGCGACGACCACCAGCATGACGGCGGCCAGCCGGTCGACGAGCAGCCCGCCGGCCAGATGGAAGCGCCCGATCGCCACCCCGAAGAAGGGATAGGCGGCGCTGAAGGGGCTTTGCCAGGCCAGCGCGAGCAGGCGGGCGGCCGCCGCCAGGCACCAGGCCGTGACGAGCAGGGCGAGCCCGGAAGCAGCGCCGGGCCGCCACCGGAGGAACAGCCCGCCGACCGCGAAAGCCAGCAAGGGCAGGAGAGGCAGCAGCCCCGCCGCCCCCGCGGCCGCCGCCCCGCCGGTGAACGGCCAGGCCAGCGACTGCCAGAAGGGAAAGGCGAACGCGTTCACGGTTTCGGCCATCGTCTCAGTCCCCTAACCCCAAAGGTCCGTGAAGTCGGAAAGGTCCACGGTCTCTCGCCGGCGGGCCAGCGCGATGATCAGCGCCAGCCCGACCGCGGCCTCGGCCGCCGCCACGCTCACGGTGAAGAGGGCGAACACCTGTCCGGTCGGCAGGCGCCCCACCCCCTGGTAGCGGTCGAAAGCCGCCAGGTTGAGGTTCACGCCGGCCAGCATCATCTCGATCGACATTAGGACGATCAGCGCGTTCCGCTTGGCGAGCACGCCGTAGAGCCCGACGCAGAAGAGCACCGCCGCCAGGATGAGGTAAGCCGAAAGCGGTACGGTCACCGGTGCAACGCCTCCTTCGCGACCGCGATGGCCGCGACCAGTGCGATCAAGAGGAGCAGGCCCGCCACTTCAAACGGCACCGCGTAACGGGTGAGCATCAGTTCGCCGATCTGCGCCACGCTCGCCGCCCGCAAGAGGCCGGGCGGCGGAATCCGGGCGCCGCTCAGGCTCCCGGTCAGCACGCCCAGCGTGACCAGCGTCACCAGCGCGGCGGGAAGCCTCAGCCGGTTGGACTGGTTGGAGTGTCCGATGGCGGGCGGGGTCAACATGACGGCGAAGACAATGATGACTGCGATGGCCCCGACGTAGATGACCAGTTGGACGACGGCCAGAAACTCGGCTCCCAGGCTCAGGAAGAGTCCCCCCAGGGCCAGGAAGCAGAGGGTCAGGCTCAGCGAGGCGTGAAAGACGTTCCGAAACCCCATCACCCCGATGGCCGACAACACGGCGAGGGCCGAAAGAAACGTGAAGGCGATCAAGGCGTCTCGCCTCCCTCGGCAGGCGGTGCGGCGGGCGGCTCAAGGGCCGGCGGCGCCGGAGGGGCGGGCGGAGGCGCCGGCGGGGCCTGGTAAGCCACCTGGCCGGTCTCCCCCTTGCGGTAGGCCGCCAACTCGTACTGTGGGTTCATCGTGAGCGCCTTGGTCGGGCAGGCCTCGGCGCAAAGCCCGCAGAACAGGCAGGTCCCCGGCCGCATGTGGTAGCCGGTGAGCCGCCGCTTCGGTCCTTCGCCCTTGTCCCACTTCACCTCGATTACCTTGTTGGGGCACGACCGCACGCACAACTCACAGGCGGTGCACTTCTCCGGCGAGAAGGTGAACGACCCGCGGTAGCGGGGGTCGACCTCCGGCTTGGCCGAGGGGTACTCGACCGTCACCGGCTTGGTGAAGAAGGTGCGCAGGGTCTGTCTCAGGCCTTTGGCCATCCCGCGCCCCGGGATCCTGCTCATTATGTCAACCTCCCCACGCCCGGGCCAGGAGCATCGTTTCGCCCGCCGCCACGACGAGGTTGATCATCGCCAGCGGCAGGAGCACCTTCCAGGAGAAGCTGAGGAGCTGGTCGAGCCGGGGCCGGAGCCACGTTCCCCGGACCCAGAAGATCACGAAGACCAGCGCGAACGTTTTGACGAGAAACCAGAGCGGCCCCGGCAGCCAGGGGCCGAGCCAGCCGCCCAGGTAAAAGGTGGCCGCCAGGGCGGAGATGGCAAAGACCCCGGCGTACTCCGCCAGGAAGAAGAGGGCCCAGCGCATGCCGGAGTATTCCGTGTGGTAGCCGCCCACCAGCTCGGATTCGCCCTCCGGGAGGTCGAAGGGGGACCGGTTGACCTCCGCCAGCCCGGCCGTCAGGTAGATGAAGAAGCCGAGCGGCTGCAGGAGGATGTACCAGACGTGACGCTGCGCCTGCACGATCTGGGTGGCCCGCAGCGAGCCGGAGGCCAGCACCACGCCGAGCAGCGCCAGGGTGAGCGGCAGTTCATAGCTGACCAGTTGCGCCACGGCCCGCATCCCGCCGAGCAGGGAGTACTTGCTGTGCGAGGCCCACCCGGCCATGAGGTAACCGACCATGGCGAGCGAGCCGGCGCCGACCACGAAGAGCGCCCCCACCCCCAGGTCGACCAGGACGAGGCGGGCGCCGATCGGGATGATGGCGAAGGCCATCGCCGTGCCGAAGAAAACGACGAGCGGCGCGAGTATGAAGAGCGTCCGGTCGGCCTCCGCCGGGACGATGTCCTCCTTGGTGAGCAGCTTGATGGCGTCGGCGGTCGTCTGGAGCAGCCCCCAGGGGCCGACGCGGTTCGGCCCGATGCGGGCCTGCAGCCGGCCGAGCA
>JBLNBQ010000079.1:0-14506 GCA_050260095.1 Chitinophagales bacterium | reverse complement strand
AGGAGGATCAGATCGTGGGCGTAGCGGGGGTCGGGCCGGGTCTTGTGGTGGATCTCCGGGTTGCAGCCGAAGAGGAGGAGGGAAGACGGCTTGCCCATGGCTGCATAGCCGGGGACGAACTCCTCGGTCGTCGTGAAGACGTAGTCGGAGAACGGCACGAACTGCATGGAACACTCCTGGAAGAAGACGGGGTCTTCGGTCGCCCAGTAGACGTGGAAGAGGCCGAGCTGGGATAGTGCCCGCCGGTACTCGGCGATGTCGAAGTGGCCGATGGACCAGCCGGGGGTGAGCATGAGGTCGGGGCGGAACTCCGCCACCGCCTTGATGAGTTCGGCCGCCTGCCGTTCCTTGGGGTACGTGCGCAGGGGAATGACCCGCACCGCGTGACCTTGACGTTCCAGTCCCCGGAGCAGTCCGTGAATCAGGTAATCCATGATCTCCAGCGCAAAGAGCACCCGCACTTGTCATCCTCCTCGCAGGCCGGGCACAGGCTTTCCGGGCATCATATGGCCTCCGGCACCCCGGCGAGATGGGATAAAGGGGCCAGACGCGGCGACTCCCTTCCGGCGTATCCTGCGGCGAGAGGGACCAAGCGCAAGGAGGGCCCGCGAGTGAACGGGGAAATCCTCTGGGTGCTCACCAACGACACCGAATTCACTGCCGGGTGGGGGAAGAACCCCCAGGACCGCACCGACCACCTCCTCTTCCCCGATTCGGCCTACGCCCAGCTGGTCATCCGAAATCGCGGCCTGGCCGCGGTGGTGGAGCCTTTCGGAGTCCGGGAGACCATCATGGTCGCCTGGGGTTGTTACCGGAGCCTGGAGGCGGCCGCGGGTGGCCCGGGCCCGCGGCCTGAAGCGTGGGGGGCGGTGCTCGCCGACGGCCTGGCGCTGCTAGCCGGCCTGTTGGCCCGCGGCCACCGGTTGTGCCCGCATCCGCACCATGAGAAAGACCTCGGCACGGCGAACCCCGACTACCGCTACGATCCACAGACGGGCGCCCTGGAACGCTGGCGCCGGTGGGAGAGCGGGTACTACCGGTACGGCGGCTCGTTCGCCCGCGCCCTGCCGGACCTCGGCACGTATGAAAACCGTGAGACTCGCCTGGGTTACTTGAGCGACGGGCGGGAGTGGCTGGCGGAAAAGCTCGGCGCGTGGGGCATCGCCGCCCGCACCGGTGGCTGGGACTTCGGCTACACTTCCGAGGACAAGCTCCTGTCGGAACAGGCCTTCCGGGGGAATGGCCTGTTGCTCAACCTGGACGCCGATCTCAACCTCAGCATGTGGCGGGGTGAGCCCTCGCCTTCCAAGCCGTGGAGCGAGGGAATCTACTTGACGCGGCTGGGGGACATCAACGCGCCGGCGCCGGACGGCCGGGAGTGGGGTTTGGTGGAGCTGGCGCACTGCTCCGCCCTCCCCCGGGACGGCTCATGGTACGACCTGAACAACCGGAGCCTCGAGGACCTGAACCGGCAGATGGACCTGGCGTTCGCCGCATTCTGCGACGAAGGGGTCGTCCGGCCGGGGGTGCACGTCATCACCGCGATGTGCCATTCGGCGGGCTTCACCGGAGTGCCCTGGGACGGCGCGGCCGGCGGCGAGTTCGACAAGCTTCAGGCGCACCTCGAGTACCTGGAGCGGAAGTATTTTCGAACCGGGCTCATGCGCCCCGCCACGGCGGAAGAGGCCGCGGCGCGGTTCCTGGACCAAGCTTCGGACCGGGTCTGCGCCTGGCCGAAGACGGCGGTCCGGGAAGGAGGCGGATGGCGGGTCGACTTGACTGTGGCGGGGGCCCCGGACCTGGCGGAACCGCAGGTCGTCGAGGTTCTGCCGCCGCTGCACACGGTGCGGCCGGGGGGCGTGGGCGAGGTCCGGCTGCGTTCCGGAGAACAGAGTGTGCGCTGTCACGCTGAGGGAACTCCTCCTTGGGGCATCGCTTTCACCGTGACGCCCGCGAACCGGCCGGGGCCGTGGTCAGTCTGGTATGCCTAGCGGGGGCGCCGGTCGCTGACACCGAGGTGCAGCCGCAACGCCTCGACCACCTGCTCGGCCCGGTGGGTCACGGTGTGGCGGGCGTAGACTTCCGCCTGGCCGGCGGTGGCGATCCGTTCCCGTTCCGCCGGGTGATTCAGGTAGAAGGCGACGAGGTCTTTCGTCTCTTCGGGCGAGGCTGACCAGACCAGGTGTTTGCCGTTCTCGAACAGGTTGGCGTGGGCCGGAGTGTACTGGGTGAGATAGAAGGCGCCGCAGCCCAACACCTCGAAGGTCCGGATGCTGGTCTGGGTGGACGAGGTGGCGTCGAGGTGCAGGCCGAGCACGATCGCGGCGGAACTGTAGACTTCTGCCATCCGGTCGTAGCTGAGATACCCGCCGCAGTGGCGGGCCGGCAGGTGGAACGGCTTATCCTGGTCGGTCCACCAAAGCCCCCAGACCATGAGGTCGTAGCCGCCGGCCAACACCGGACCGATGACGCGCTCCGTCGCCTCGGCGCGCTCCGGGTAATTGTTGCCGACGAAGACCACTTCATGCTGGAGAGCAGGGTCGCTCAGGGTGCGGTGGTGATACTCCGGGTTGCAGGCGAAAAGGAGCAACTCGGCCGGCTTGCCCATCGCCCGGTAGACGGGAACCAGCTCGGCGGCGGTGGTGAAGACCAGGTCGGCGTGGGAGGCGCAGTAGGCGGAGATTTCCTTGTGCCAGAGAGGATCCTGGATGGCCCAGTAGACGTGGGGGATTCCCCGCGCCTGGCAGAGGTCGTAGATCACGGGCTTGTTGAAGTTGGGCGGGTCGCCTTCGGTGAAGATGACGTCGGGCCGGAACGCCTCGACCGTGGGGGCGAGGACTTCCTCCTGCCTCTCGTAGGGGGTCTGCCACAGCGGGAAAACCAGCACCTCGTGCCCGAGGCGGGCCAAGCCCCGGGCGATGCCGGCCTGGATGACGGGCGGGTTGTTGGCAAAAAGCACGCGCATCCGGCCCGCACCTCCTCTCGTTCGCCTTGTGCCGCCCTCAGCGCCGTTCCGGGCGGCGCTGCGGTTCCAGGCCGCGCGGCGGTTCGAAGAAAGCCCTAGCCACGTCGCAGGTGGCGCAGGCCTGCCAGCGGCGGTTGCGCGCCCGTCCGGCGCCGACCCGCCCGAGAGCTGAGCGCCCTTCGTAGTCGGCGCAGCAGGAGACGTAGGTTCCGTCCCAGAGCACGACCACCCAGTCGTTCACCAGGAACGGGCAGTCCTCGCTCTTCCAGCCGTCGCCCGCCCGGGCCCAGGTGTGTTCCATCTGCGTGTAGGTTTGGAAGTCGCCGGTGAGCCCGAAGTAGCGCTCGTAATCGGCATCGAACGCGCTGAGGGTCTGGAGCACGACCGCCAGTGGGCTGCCGGTGGCCTGTTTCTCCGTGAGGAGGGCCTGCACGTCGGCCACCCGGGCCCCGTTCTCCATGCTGAGGTAGAGTTCGCCGCCGCGGGATTCCAGCAACGTCCGCCGGATGTCCGGACGGGCGAGCAAGCGCCCGTTGCTGCTCAGGCGCCAGCCGATGCCCTCCTCGGCCAGGCGGCGCAGGAAATAGGGGAGATCGGGGTGGAGCAGCGGTTCGCCGAAGTGGTGCAGGCCCAACTGCCCGCCGGCGATCCCCTCGCGGGGGACCGTCTGCAGGAGCGCCTCGAAGACCGCCCGGGACATGAACCCTTGGGGCCGCTGCATCTCCCGGTGGGGACACCACGGGCAGGCCGAGTTGCAGACGTTGGTCAGCTCGATCTGGTACAGCACGGCGGTCACCCCTTCATACGTTCATATGCTCAGGACGAGGCAGCCCAGGGCTTCGGCGGCCGTCCGGTCGAGGCAGTGGCGGGTGTCGACGATCACCGGGGACGGTGACAGGTGCCGGACGAGGTAGGCGGGGTCGAGGTTCAGGCCAGCCTGGCGGGCGGCGATCACCAGGGCGGCGGCGCCCGCCAGCGCGGCCTCCTCCGACTCCACCTGGCCCGGGAAGGCGCGGGTCACCAGCGGATCGTAGGCGGCGCACGCCGCCCCGCGCCGCGCCAGGTGGGCCAGGAGGTCGTACGCCGGGCTGAGCCGGTCGTCGTCGCAGAAGTCCTTCATGGCCACCCCGAGCACCGCCACCTTCGCGCCGGCCAGCTGCCGGCCGCGGCGGGCCAGGCCCTGCTCGACCAACCCGGCCACCAGCCCCGGCACCGCATCGTTCACCCGCCGGGCCTCGGCGGCGAGGGGGAGAGGCACCCCGAGCGGGCGGGCCGCGAAGTCGAGGTAGTGGTACGCGTTGGGCAGGCAGAAACCGCCGACGCCTGGCCCGGGGGAGAGCATTTTGACCCGGGGGTGGGTGTTCACCAGGCGGACGAGTTCGGCCGAGTCGACCTCGAGGGCGCGGCAGAGGGCGGCGATCTCGTTGGCGAAGGCGATGTCGATGTCGCGGGAAGCGTTCTCGACGGCCTTGGCGAGTTCGGCGAGGCGCAGGTTGGAGGCGACGGCGAACTCTCTCACGCCGAGGGCGGTGAGGAGGTCTCTGGCCCGACGCAGGGCTTCCTCGCCGGCGGCGGCGAGGATCAGCGGCTGGCTCGTGACTTCGGCGAGCGCCACCCCTTCCGCCATGCGCTCGGGGCTGTAGGCCACGAAGAGGTCGTCTTCCAGGCGTCGCCCCTCCGCAAGGGCCAGGGGGAGCACGAAGTCTTCCATCGTCCCCGCCGGCAAGGTGCTCCGGACCAGCAGCAGCGCGCCGGCGGGCAGGCGGCGCACGGCCTCCGTCACCGCGGCGCGGAAAGGCTCGAGGTCGCACCCCTCCCGGCTTGCCGGCACGCCCACCGTCACGACGGCGTCGGTGCATTCCGCCAGCGGCTCGGGCGACGCGGCGAGGGAAAGGGCGCCGCCGGCGAGGGCGGCGCGCAGCAGCTCTTGGATCGGCCGCCCGCTCCACTCCTCCGCCAGGCCGGTTTGCCCGGCGGCTAGCTGGCTGATGAGCGCGCTATTGGTGTCGAGGCCGGCGGTCGGGATGCCGGCTGTGGCGAAGCGTATGGCGATGGGCAGGCCCACGTGGCCGAGCCCGACCACGGCCACTCTCCGGTTCAACATGGTCGTCCCTCCCGAACGAAGGGCGCAAGCGCCTCTTCCAGCGCCCGCGCCCGGTGAGCATAGGTATCTCTGGCGTAGACCAGGGCTTGGCCGGCCGCCGCCACCCGGGCCCGTTCCTCGTCGTGGGCCAGGTAGTAGCGGACGAGCGCCAGCGTCTCTTCCGGCGAGTCCGTCCAGACCAGATGACGGTGGTTTTCGAAGAGGCGCTCGTGGGCCGGGGTGCGGTAGGTCAGGTAGAAGGCGCCGCAGCCGAGCGCTTCGAAGGTGCGGCAACTGCACTGGGTGGCGGACTCGTCGCTCGAGTGGATGCCCAGCACGATGCGGGCCGAAGAATAGAGGCGAGGCGTCTCCAGGTAGTGGCAGACCCCGCCCCAGTTCGCCTCCGGGATGGTCAGGTCCCCGGCGACGCGCGGGGTCGTCCAGTCCACCCCGAAGACCCGGACGTCGAACCCCTCCTCGATCAGCGGCAGCAGCACGGCCCGCACCGCCCGCCGCCGACATTCGCCCGCCGGCCCGGGCCAGTGGTAGTTGTGGGCCACCAGCACCAGATCGTGAGCGTAACGGGGGTCAGGCGCGGTCTTGCGGTGAACCTGCGGGTTGCAGCCGAACTGGAGCAGGGAGGCCGGCTTGCCCAGCGCCTTGTAGCTGGGAAGCAACTCCTCGGCCGGGGTGAAAACGTGGTCGGCGGACGGCGCGAACGCCAGCGAACACTCGCGGTGGAAGACGGGGTCTTCCGTCCCCCAGTAGAGGTGGAAGAGGCCCAGCGACCGGGCGGCGCTGAGATACGAGTCGAGGTCGAACTGCCCGAGCGGGCAACCCGCGCTCAGGAGCACGGTCGCCCCACATTCCCTGGCCGCCTCGCGCAGCACCTCGGCCTGGCTTCCCGGCGGGAAGAGGCGGAGCGGGATCACGCGCACGGCATGGCTCCGCTGCTCCAGAGCGGGGAGGAGACCGTGGACCACGTAGCTTAAGAGATCGCCGGCAAAGAGGATGCGCATGTCCGCCGCCCTTCCGCCCAGGTTAACGCATCATATGGACGGGCGGAGGGAGCGGGGATAGGACGAGACGACTATGTTTACCGCGCCAAGCGCGCCTTCTCCCGCTGCTTGTCGCGGTACATGACCTAGTCGGCCAGCGGGAGCGCCCGGTCGGCTTCTTCCGGGGTGCGAGCCACCTGCCAGCCGACGGGGCAAGGTCAAGGGGAACGTTCGGGATTGGCGGCAAGACCTGAGGGCAGCAGGGAAAGGCGCGCCGCGGCAGGAAACTCACTGTGTTCCGGTGCGAAAACGAACCTGCCGGCGGGGCGACGGGGCCAGCCGGCGAGAAGGAGCGACGATGACGAGCTGCGGCCAGCATGACATCTGCTTCCGGAAGGCGCCGCTCTTCGCCGGGTTGCCGGAGGAGGACCAATGCCGTATCCACCAGCTGGTGCGGCAGCGCCAGTACGGAACGGGCGAACTGATCATCCAGGAGGGGGAGACGGGCGAGGGGCTCTACATCGTCCGGCGGGGCACGGTGAAGCTCTACAAGGCCAGTCCCGCCGGCAAGGAACAGGTGGTGGCCTTCCTTCGCTACGGCGACCTCTTCGGCGAGCGGACGCTGCTTCTGGGCGAGCCGGTGGGCGTTTCCGCCGAGGCCGTGGAGCCAAGCGTCGTCTGCCTCATCCCCAAGGAGGAGTTCACGGCGCTCCTGCGGACACAGCCCGACCTCTCCCTGGCGCTCGCCCGCTACCTCGCCTCGCGGGTCGAGTTGGCGGTGGGGCTCATCGGGCATCTGGGGCTGCAAGACGCCCGGGAGCGTCTTCTGACCTACCTCTCTTCCCTGGCCGAGGGCGCCGGGCGGCCGGCCGCTGGCGGGGTCGAGATCGAACTCCCGGCCAGCCGGGCCGAGATCGGCAAGCTCCTCGGCATGACGCCCGAGACGGTGAGCCGCCGGCTGGCCGAACTGGAGGACGAGGGGCTGCTCACCGCCAAGGGACGGCGCACGCTGGTGTTGCGGCGGCCTACAGCCTGAAGGCCGCGACCGCCGTCTTCAGGTCGTGGGCCAGTTGGGTCAGGGCCTCGGAGGAAGAGGCAATCTGCTGCACCGCCGCGCTCTGCTCTTCGGAACTCGCCGACACCTCTTCCGCCCCGGCCGCGCTCTCTTCGGTGATGGCGGCGATGGCTTCGACGGCCTTCACCACCTGTTCGCTGCCGGAGGCGAGGGACCAAGCGCGATCCGCAAACTTGACGCACGTCAAGGAACGGCGTCCGTCATCCTGCTATGCTCAAGTCACCAACGCAACGCAGGGAGGGAATATGTGTGTTCTGTAACCAGTGCCAGCAGGCCCTGGGGGGCGAAGGTTGCACCCGGGCGGGGGTCTGCGGGAAGAGTCCCGACGTCCAAAGCCTCCAGGAGAACCTGCTCTACTCGCTCAAGGGCATCAGCGCCTACGCCTATCACGCCCGGGAACTCGGTTACTCCGACCCCGAGGTCGACGCCTTCTTCGCCGAGGGCCTCTACAGCACCCTCACCAACGTCGACTTCGACCTGGGGCGCTTCCTCGCGCTCAACCTGAAGGCGGGGCGGATGACCCTCAAGATCATGCAGGTGCTGCGCCGCGCCCACGTGGAGACGTTCGGGGAGATGGCGCCGGTCCAGGTGCCGACGGGAACCTTCAAGGGCCACGGCATCCTCGTCACGGGCCACAACCTCAAGGCCCTCTATGAACTCCTGCGCCAGACCGAGGGGACTGGCATCAACGTCTACACCCACTCCGAACTCCTTCCGGCCCACGCCTATCCCAAGCTGCACGCTTTCCCGCACCTCAAGGGCAACCTCGGGAAGGCCTGGTTCGACCAGCGCTCGCTCTTCAAGGCGTTCCCCGGCGCCATCGTCGGGACGTCGAACTGCGTGCTCACGCCGTCGACCGAATACCGCGACCGCATGTTCACCATCGGGGTCGCCGGGCTTCCGGGCGTCGCGCACCTGGACGGCTACGACTTCCGGCCGGTGATCGAGAAGGCGCTCAGCCTTCCTGAACTGCCGGACGCGCCGGGCGAGACCACCCTGGTGACCGGTTTCTCCGACACAAACCTGCTACCGCTCGCCGACAAGCTGATCGCGGCGGTGAAGGCCGGCAAGATCCGCCACTTCTTCCTGGTCGGCGGCTGCGACGCCCCGGGCGACAACCGCGCCTACTACCGCGACTTCGTCCGCCTGGCGCCGCCCGACACCGTCATCCTGACGCTGGCCTGCGGGAAGTTCCGCTTCAATGATTTCGACCTGGGGGAGATCGACGGCATCCCCCGCCTCATCGACCTGGGCCAGTGCAACGACGCCCTCTCGGCGATCAACCTGGCCGCCGCCCTGGCGGAGGCGTTCGGCTGCACCGTGAACGACCTGCCGCTCACCCTGGTCCTCTCCTGGATGGAACAGAAGGCGGTCGCCATCCTGATGAGCCTCTTCGCCCTGGGCCTCAAGGGCATGTACCTGGGACCGACGCCGCCCGCCTGGCTCACCCCGGCGGTGGTGGGGGTCTTGCAGGAGCAGTTCGACCTGCAGCTTACGGGGGAACCCGCGGCCGACCTCGCCCGGATGCTCGGGCGGGAGGAAGACCAGGCCGCCGGCTGAGCCGGAAGATCCAGGTGACCATGACACAGGGGAGGGACGGCCTTGCGGCTGTCCCTCTCTTGCTCTTCTCTCTCCTCCGGCGCCTCAAGATCAGGTGAGCTTCGTGACGCCGTCCACCGACCAGTCCTGCTGCTTCCCCTTCGCCGCGAAGGTCTTGCAGCAGGTCTCCATGCACTTGGCGACCGGAGTCGCCGGGGCGGTGGAGGCCATCGGCGCGTCCCAGGAGTCGGGCTGGGCCGCCCCGACCTGGTCGGAAGTGACCATGATCTCATTGGCGATGCACTTGTTGCCTTGCTGCCAGTAGTTGCAGTTGGCGACGGAGCAGTGGATGTGCTGCTGTCCTTGAACCACAGGCTGTCTCTCCTTTCCTGACAGCCTCTAGCTTTTCCCCGCGGCCGCCTCCGAGTGCTGGGGGTTGGTGGAAAGCAGGCGCTGGGCGAAGCCGGCGAGCGGTTGCTGGAAGAGCATCATGAGGCAGACAGTGAGGGCGACCCGCGGGGGGAAGTAGGTCGCGGCGACGACGGTGCCGGCCACGGTGTTGCGCAGCCCGGTGCAGTAGGCGAGGCTGACGCCGACCGGCCGCGCCCAGCCCAGCAGGCGGGCGGTCAAATAGCCGGCGAAGTAGCCGAGCACGCACAGCACGAACAGGGTGACCAGAGCCGGCAGGTAGTGCTGGTCGAGGCCGGGCAGCCGGGCCGCCGAGCCGGCCACGCTCAAGGCCACCGCGACGATGATGCCGCCCTTGGAGGCCAGGTCGGCATAGGGGGCGACGGCCCGGTGCAGGCGGCCTTGGGTCAGATCGTGGCTGGTCACGCCGATCAGGGTCGGGATGACGACCATCTTGAAGAGGCCGAGCATCACCGAACTCACCGCGAAGTGAATCCGCTGTCCCACGAAGAGGTGGATCGTCAGCGGGACGACCAGCGGGCTGAGCAGCGTGTCGAGGGTCACGAGCGCCAGGGCGAGCGGCAGGTCGCCCCCGGCGAGCGACGCCCACAGGAGCGAGGAGACGCCGATCGGAATGGCGGTGGCCATGACGAGCCCGGCCCCGATGTCGGGCGACGAGGCGAAGAGGGAGTGCCAGGCGACCCAACCGAAGAGGGGCGCGACGAGGTGCAAAAGGAGCAGGGAGGTCACGACAGGCAGCGGGGAGAGGGTCACCCGCCCGAGGTCGCGCCACGAGGTGCCGAGGGAGAGCGCCAGGGTGATGATGGCGAACGCCACAGTGGAAAGCCCGGTGAAAGGGGCGAGCGGCTTCTGCCAGAGCCAGCCGGCGACCATGGCGGCCGGCGTGAGGAGCACCATCCACCGGCCGAGGAACCGGCTCAGCGCAGCCACAGTCTTCATGAGTTCGTCTCCGCCATTGCTTCAAGTCGGCAGGCCTGTTCCGGGATGGCCAGCGCGCACAGGGCGGCCGCCGGGAGAGCCGGAACGGTCCAGAGCAGGGCCGTGCCGAGGCCGACCCGGTTGGCCAGGTAACCGGAGGCCAGCACGAGCAGGCCGCCGATCCCGCCGGCGAAGCCGATGACCAGGCCCGCCCCGGTGCTGGCGCGCCCGGGCATCATCTCCTGGATGAGTACGACCGTGAGCGGGAGGGAGCCCAGCATCAAGATGCCCGTAAGCGCCGTCGCCACGCCGTGGAAGGCCGGGGGGGCCTTGAGGAGCCAGAAGAGCGCCGCCCCCGCCAGCGCCTGGGTGACGGCGATGAGGGCCCGCCGGCCGAACCGGTCGGAGAGATAGCCGAAGAAGAACCCGGCCACGGTGCCAGAGACCGTGAACAGGGTGAGCACCCCGCCGGCCGCGGTCAGGCTCTGCCCCTGCTGCACCAGGTGGGTGGGCAGGTAGGTCTGCACGGCGCTCGCCGCCCAGCTGCGGAGGATGGTGCAGGCGAGGAGAAAGTAGACGCCGCGGCGCCGCAGGCGGCCCAGGCCGGCGGGGGCCGGACGGGGGGCGGCCGGGGCGGGCGCCTGGCGTGCCGCGGCGGGCGGCGGCAGGTCGGCCGCCGGGTCGGGGGAGGCCAGGCTGAGGCCGGCCGCCACGAGCAGGGCGGCGACGGCCAGACCGGGCAGGGCCAGCCAGGCCAGGGCCTTCAACCCCCACGAGGAGACCCACCAGGTGACGAGCAGCGGGGCGACGGCCCAGCCCAGGGTGCCCACGTTCATGTAGAGGGAGATGTAGAAGCCCCGCCGGTTCAGCGGGGCGACGCGCCGGGCCAGCGCCGCGCCGAGCGGGTGGTAGACCGCGCTCCCGAGGATGGTGGCGGTCGCCAGGGCGAAGAGGAGCGGGAAAGAGGTCACCCACCCAAGGGCGAGTACGGCCACCGATATCCAGAGCACCGACAGAGCCGCGAGCCGGCTGCTGCCCTTTCGGTCCAGGTAGAAACCGAGCACCGGTTGGAGGAGCGAACCGGTGAGCGAAGTGGCGGCGGTGAGAAGGCCCAGCGAGGCGGGGGTCAGGTGCCACAGTTGGACAAAGCGCGGCAGGAGCGGGGTGATCGAGGTGCCGTACAGGTCCACCACGGTGTGGCCCAGCGCGAGCACCGTGACCGCCGCGACGGCCGGGACGGCCCGGCGGCGCGCCTTCTGGGCGAGGGCTGTCGTGTCCAACATGGCCTTCCTCCTGGGTGACACTGGTCTAATGATACCACAGCCCTGCTCCGGCGGGCCAGCCGCCCGCGCCGTCCTCCCTCCCCGGTAAGAAGGAGAATCCCGCCGCACCGTGAATCGTCGCTTCGAAGGAGGGCATGGGGATGGAGAACGTGCTCAGGCTGGCGGCCGAACTCATGGAGCTGTCGGCGGTGACGGCGCCCAAGGCGGCCGGGGCCAACTTCGTGGTTACCAAGGTGATTACGGGAGACGACCTCAAAACCCTTGCCGAGGACATGGAGAAATACGGCCGGGAGACGGGCAAGAAGAACTTCGACCGGGACGGGCGCAACGTTGCCGCCAGCGGCGCCGTGCTGCTGGTGGGCCTCTCCGGCGCGCGGACGCTGGGTCTTAACTGCGGCGCCTGTGGCTTCCCCCGGTGCGCCGACCTGCCGGACGCGCATGACGGCCCCGAGTTCAAGGGTCCCTTCTGCGCCTGGCGGTTCATGGACCTGGGCATCGCGCTGGGCTCGGCGGCCAAGATGGCCTCGCTGCTCAACGTCGACAACCGCCTCATGTACCGCATCGGGGTCTCGGCCCGCCGGTTGGGGCTGCTCGAGGCCGACGTGATCTGCGGCATCCCCCTGTCGGCCAGCGGGAAGAGCCCGTACTTCGACCGGTAGAGGAGGCGCTCGGATTACCGGGTGGTCGGAGGCGAGCGGCGCGACCGGGCGGGGGTTGCGGCTGGCGATGAAGTCGAGGTGATCCTGGACCGGGCAACTTCGGGCCGCACCGGGGACGAAAAGAACCGGGGAGACAGGTGCTCCCCGGTCTTATGTTCCCCGAAGCTAGACTAGGTTCGCTGCTCTACTTCTTCTGCAGTTCGGCGTGCTCCGCCTTCACCTGGGCGAGGTAGGCCGGGTCGGTGAGGAGGTCCCACGCCAGCCAGGCCTGGACCTTCGCGGCGATGACCATCGCGTGGTGCGCCAGCGGAGTGATGGTGGCGTCGGCGTTCTCCTGAGAGTGGCCGGCGGTGCCCGCCGGGGCGCTCTGGACCGACAGCGAGATGGTCGGGATGTTCATGGCCACGGTGCCCAGATCGGTGGAGGCGGCGTTCGGGTCGGGACCCGGGGTCGGCAGCACCTGGTTGGTGGCGCCGAGCTGCTTCTCGTACTCGAAAGCCCGGTTCTCCAGGGCGGAGACGTTCAGCTTATTGTCGTATCTCCCCTGGAAGTTGATCTCCACGGTGGTCTCGGTCGCCATCGCCGCGCCTTCGGCGATCTTCTTCACGCGCTCCATCTGAGCGGCGACCATCTTCCCGTTGGGGTGGCGGATCATCCAGTTCGTGGCGGCCCGCTCCGGCACGACGTTGGGGGCCGCGCCGCCGTCGGTGATGTTGCCGTGCATGCGGAAGGCGGGGTCGGAGTGCTCACGGAGGATCTCCATCCCGTGGTAGAAGAGCAGGACGGCGTCGAGGGCCGACCGCCCGTTCCATGGACCGGCCGCCGCGTGCGCGGGTTTGCCGTGGAAGATGTACTCTTCCGCCTCGAGGGCCAGCGCGGAACGGCCCGGCAGGTTATAGGTCGTCTTGTCGGTGCCGTGGAAGGCGAGGATGACGTCGACGCCGTTAAAGACGCCGGAATCGAACATGATGGCCTTCACCGGCGGCGGAATCTCTTCCGCCGGGGTGCCGAAGACCACGACTTTGCCGGGGAGGTCGTGCTCCTTCATCGTCTGGGCGAGGGCGACGGCCGCGCCCAGGCCGATCGGCGCCTGGAGGTTGTGCTGGCAGCCTTGGAAGGCCTTGCCGCCGGCGCCGCGAAGAGCGTCGTACTCCACGATGAAACCGATGGTCGGGCCGCCCGGCGCTCCGGCGTAGGTGGCCTTGAAGGCCGTGGGCAGCTCGGACATCTTCCAAGCCGTCTGCAGCACCGGCACCCATTTCGGGTCGAGGTTCTTCACGCCCACTTCAACCTCGAAGCCGTTGTCCTTGAGGTAGCCGGTGAGAAGTTTCACGGCCTCGAATTCCTTGTGGCCGGGTTCGGGGTTGTAATACATCCAGTCGGACATCTTCCAGAGGGCTTCCTTCTGGGCTTCGACCCGGGCGGCCAGGGCGGCCTTGGGGTCGGCGGCGAGGACAGGCGGGACGAGGAGAGCCAAGGAACAGGCGAGGAACAGGCAGACCGCTGCCAGGCGGGACAGACTTCTCTTCTTCACTTTTCGCTTCTCCCTTCTCCTACTCACTGCTCGGGGAACAACTGGATGCTACTTCGATTCTCTCTCTACTGGTTGCCCCAGAAGTACGCTGCAATCCAGGGAATTCCTGCCGACCAGGCGCCGCACTCGGTGAAAAACGACAGACAGGGGAGGGAAGCCCCGTGGCGCGGCGAAGAAACCCTGCGAGGGAGGAAGCCGCTTGGTGATGCCGACAGACGCCCGGTTCCTGCTTCCCGTGGCCGGTTTCGTGGCCGGCCTGATCGACTCAATGGCCGGCGGCGGCGGGCTGATTTCGCTGCCGGCGCTTCTGGCGGCGGGGCTCGACCCGCACCTGGCGCTCGGCACCAACAAGGTCCAGAGTTGCCTCGGGACCTCCTTCAGCACCGCCCGCTACATGAGGCACGGGCAGGTGCATCTGAAGATAGCCGTGACGGCCGCAGCCGGGGCGCTGGCCGGGTCTTACCTGGGCTCCCTCGCCGCGCTGGCCCTCCCGTCGCAGCGCCTGGCGGCCATCATCCCGCCACTGATCGTCCTGGTGGCGCTGGTCACCTTCCTCCGGCGCCAGTTCGGCGTGGACGACACCTTTGGCAAGGCCGAACCCCGCCACTACCTCCTGGCGCTGGCTACGGGGCTCGGGATCGGCTTTTACGACGGCTTCTTCGGCCCGGGCACCGGGACGTTCCTGGCCTTCGCCTTCGTCTTCCTCTTCGGCTTCGGCTTCGGGAGGGCCACCGGCAACACCAAGGTGGTCAACCTGGCCAGCAACTTCGCGGCCGTGGTCGCTTTCGGCCTCTCCCGCCAGGTCATCTGGCTGACCGCCCTACCCATGGGCCTCGCCAACATCGCGGGCAACTGGATCGGGTCCGGCCTGGCCATCAAGGGCGGCGCCCGGGTGATCAAGCCCGTCTTCGGGCTGGTGCTGGCGATGCTGCTCGTTAAGATCACGGTCTTCCGCTAGCCGGTCTCTCTCCACACATCCGATTCCGCCTATTCTCTTCCTGACGTGGCAACGCGCGGTGCGGC
>JBLNBQ010000078.1:0-3833 GCA_050260095.1 Chitinophagales bacterium | reverse complement strand
CGCCGAATGAAAATTCCCCACCCCCATCGAACAGGGACACCACAACTCTAGCCCAGTTGGAGGTGTCGACGCTGATAAGGAGTGGGGAAATGTTCGACCTGCAGCAGATGTACGCTCAAGGCATGAGTACCCGGGCCATCGCCCGAGCCACCGCACAGTCCTGTGGTCCAACACCAACTACACCTACACCGTGAACCTCGGGGCCGGGGGCGGCTTTGGCCGAAAGGCGGCGGATGTGGCCTTCCGGTCTCCATGCGTGCCTCCGTTCGCCCTGGTGCCTGGGGATCGCCGGATGGTCCAGGTTGGCGGCAGTACGAGTTGTCGACTGTCCCGGTCAAGCTGGTGGACACGGCGCGCTTGCAGACGTTCACGGTCTTTCAAGAGTTCCGAGTACCATCCGACCAGCCTAGTCTCTCCGGACGTTACTCGGGCGAGCTTATCTTCGCCGTCGCGAGTCTCTGACGGGCTTGCCGGTCCGGGTACGGGCAGGAATGCCCCCCGAGCCGGTGAATAACCACTGAAGAAGCCGACCTGGGCGGGGCACGTCTGCGGCACCGCCCTTTCATGTTGCCCGGCGTCCTGGTCCAGCGGCCCCGTCGTCTGGTACCGAGTTGGCGGCTGGGAGAAGGGAAGTACCACCGTGAAGCGAGGGTTCATCTTCGGGGTCTTGTCCGCGTTCCTGTGGGGGTTCACCGGCGTCCCGGCGAAGCTGCTCTTCCGGGGGGTCACCAGCCCCTTCGCGCTGGCGGAGGTCAGGCTCACGTTGTCTGCGGCCCTGCTGGGGCTCTTCTTGCTCCTCACCAACCGGCGGCTGCTCCGGATCGAGTGGCGCGACGTGCCGTACTTCGCCGTGTTCGGGGCGGCGGGGATCGCGACGGTCCAGTTCACCTACCTTTACGGCATGAGCATCACCAGCGTGGCGGTGGTGGTCTTCCTGCAGTCGCTCTCGGTGCCGATGATGTTCCTCTGGGCGGCGGTGGCGAAGGGGGAGCGGCTGACGCCGGTGAAGCTGGGCGCGCTGGCGCTCGCGATGGCCGGCAGCTACCTGATCATCCGGGGGAGCGGGGGACGCCTGGCGGTTTCGGGCCGGGGACTCTTCGTGGGGCTCTCCTCGGCCTTCTTCTGCGCCTTCTACACCATCTTCGGTAAGCGGGGGCTGGCCAAATACCACCCGCTGACCGTGCTCTTCTGGGGACTCACCTTCGGGGCGGTGCCCTGGTGGTTCATCCTGCCGCCGGCCCGGTTGCTGACCATGGGCTTTGGCCTCTCTGACCTGCTCTTCTTCGTCTACATCGCCATCTTCTCCACGGTGCTTCCCTTCGGCCTCTTCTTCCGAGGACTGCAGGATCTGACCCCCGGCCAAGCGGGCATCATCGGCACGCTCGAGCCGGTGGTGGCGTGCGTGGCGGCCTGGGGGATTCTGGGCGAGACGCTGGGCTGGTGGCGGGCGGCCGGGGCGGCCTGCGTGCTGCTGGGCGTGCTGGTGCTGCGGCTCTTGCCGGCGGCCGAGGAGACCACTCCGGAGCCTTCCATCCCCCAAGTCGAGGTCTGACCAGGCCTTTCGCGAGGAGGCTTGACTTTACTGTCCAATGCTTGCCGGCGGAGAAGAAGATGGGGCACAATTAGGGCGCGATCATCTCCGAAATCTGCCATGATGGCCAACCGGTGTTCATTACCAAGAATGGTCGGGGAGACCTCGTGGTGATGTTACCGCAAGCTTGCCGAGGCCGAGTCGGCCAAGGCCCACGGGGCGAAGACCTACACTCTGGCGGAGATTTCGAAAGAGATGCAGGAGATCCTCGATGGGCGCCCGGCTCGTAGTTGAGGAGGCCGCCCGGCAGGGATCGCCCGGACTATCGCTTTGGATAGCCCCAGGGCCGCCCAGAAGGTCAAAGACGAGATCATACACCAGATAGGTCTCTTGGAGGACTTTCCGGAGCTGGAACCCCTTTCGAGAGATGAGGGGCTTCGGCATGACGGGTACCGCATCCTCGTTGTGGGGAACTACCTGGTCTTCTACCAGGTTCTGGGCGAGGAAGTGCAGGTGAAACGGGTCTTGCACGGAGCGAGAAAGCACCGTCATCTTTTGCCTGAGTGATGCGATAGTCTGCCCCTGGAAATACATGGAATAGGTTCAGCCCGTTTTCCATACGCTTTACCCGACTAAAGACAAGTCGGGGGGCTTCAGGGATGGCGGGCTTTTTGGTGCTGGGGATCGTGGCGCTGGTGCTGGTCCATGAGGCGGGACACTACCTGGCAGCCATGTTCGGGGGTCTCAAGGTGGAGGAAGTGGGGCTGGGCTTTGGTCCGGTGGTGGGCTCCTCGGGCAAGGCCAAGTGGCGCCTGCTGCCGCTGGGGGGATACGTCAAGCTGGCGCCCTTCCGTTCGGCCTGGGAGGCGCTCTACGTCTCACTCGCCGGACCGCTCGCGAATCTCCTGCTCGCCTACCTGCTGATCGTGGCCGGCCTTTTCCACACGGGGATTCCGGCGGCCGGGGGAGTGTGGTCGCGTGCGCTGGCGGTGAGGGAGCCTTGGCAGGTGGTCCGGTGGGCGTGGCTGATTCTGGCGGGCTTCGTTCGGAATACAGCCGCAGGACTGTTGGAGCTTTTCCGCGACGTGCGGGCGCTGGCCGGTCCGGTCTGGCTGATCAAGGCCGGGGCGCCGTTCCTCGCTTCCGACCCCTGGAACCTCCTCGCCCTGCTGGCGCTCTGTTCCCTCTCGGTCGGGCTCTTCAACCTGCTGCCCTTTCCGGGGCTCGACGGCGCCCAGGCCTTCCTTCGGCTGCTGCCGGAGAAGGCGCGGGAGAAGGCCGCGGCGGTGGGGGTGCGGGCGCGTTTTGGTTTGGCTTTGGTTTTGACGGTGTAGGATATACTAACCTAAATAGACGGGGATGGCCCGGTCGGGGACGAGCCCGGCGGGCGAGACCTGGGTGGTGAAGGCCAGGAGCAAGACTCCGGCCTTCTGTGCTTCCACAAGGGCAGTGGCGAAGGCGGGGTCGGTCGTCTGGTTCGGCGTCACGCAAGTGGCGTCCGGCCGCTGGACGGCGAAGACCACGGCGCCGCGCTGGCCGCTCTCCGCAGCCCGGATCAGTTCGTGCAGGTGGCGGGCGCCCCGGGCGGTCGGCGCGTCGGGGAAGCGGGCCACGCTGTCCGGACCGACCAGGGTGACGCCCTTCACCTCGACCAGGCAGGGCGGGAGCGCGGCGCCGCTCAGCAGGAAATCGAGGCGGCTCTCGCCCCAGGGCACCTCGGGGCGCCAGGCCGGATAGGCGGACAGGGCGGGAAGGAGACCGGCCGCGGCGGCGTCCCGGGTGAGCCGGTTGGCCCAGGCCGAGACGACGCAGGCCCAAGTTCGCCCCGTCCAGGCCAGTACCAGGGTGTAGGCGGTACGACGTGCCCCGGGCGCGGGGAGAAGCATCGCCCTCCGGGGTCGTCACGTAGGCCAGGAAGCGGTTCTCGCGCCGGACCAGGATTCCCTCACGCAGTTCGCCGGTGAACTCCATGCCCTCATTCTAGCACATCAAGGCTACGCCGGTGCCTTCCGGCCGGCCGACGTTACCGGCGGGTTCGGCAGAGATCAGGATCGCCCCCAACTCGCTCACCGGGAAGGGCAGCTCGACCCCCGAACCAGTGGCCTGGCAGACATTCCGTCATGAAGGCCGTCGCGAAGACGTCGGAGGCGACCGCGTTGACCGTGATCCGGTAGAAGCGGCGGGCCAGCGAGTAGAGCGTATCCCCAGCTTTGACGATCTGGGGGTTGAGCCGGCGCTGTTCTTCTGGCACACCGGGTTACTTCTCCTACGCCCGGCCGGTCAGGTCGTACATACCGTAAGG
>JBLNBQ010000077.1:0-11339 GCA_050260095.1 Chitinophagales bacterium | reverse complement strand
CGAAAAGATGCGGGAGATCCAGCAGTTCTTCCTGGACCGGGCGCTGGCCTGTTACATCGGTTCGTACACGCCGTTTTGAGATAGACGCAGGGAGGCTGTCCGGGGTTCGCCCCGCGGCGGCCTCCCCTTGTTCGGTCGGAAAGCCGCCCGCGTCTCCGCCATCCTGCTTTCCCTACCGGATGACGTTGCTCCTCTCGGGATGGAAGAGGTGGCCCTTCTTCACCCGGTTCAGCCACTCCAGGTCGGCTCGGCTCAGGGTCTCGGGCTCGATCCGGAGAGTATCACTGCCGAGGTACTTGAGGAACCGCTCGAAGCAGTCGATCAGCTCCGAGCGCAGCCACTTGGACTGCCTGATCCCCGGCTCCCACCACCACTTCTTGATGGTCAACGCCTTGTTCTTCCTGTCCCGTCCTGGTTCGAAGCGGGCGATAAACCGATCGCCTAGTAGAACGGGCAGTACGTAGTAGCCGTAGCGGCGGTCGCCGGACGGCTTGTAAACCTCCCACCGGTAGTCGAAGGCAAAAAGCTCTTTCACCAATCGCCGGTCCCACAACAGGTTGTCCAGAGGTGCCAGGATCACGGCGTGCGACCCCTGTCCTCCGGATTTGAGTACGCTTTCCAAGCGCAGGCTGTCCTCGCTTCTCAGATACAGCGGCTGTTCGATCCCTTCGACACTCGCCTTGATGATCTTGCCCTGGCTTTGCAGCCGGAGCAGAGCAGCCCTGCGTTCCTTGCTCTTGATCCCAGGCATGCCCAGCCAGGCGTCGCCCGACCTGGCCCACAGCAACCCGACACCTCCTATGCGGCGAAGGACGTGCCAGTCGTGATACTCTTCTTCGGTGCGGTTCGGATCGGAGGCTGACAACAACTCCGGCGACAGGTGGCGGCTGGCGAGGTCGTACACTTTCCGGGTGTGTACTTTGTGGTCGATTACCAGTTCACCGCAGAAGTACATGCTCTCCAGGGCCGCCCGGGACAAGCGGGTGGGCGCCCACGGCCAGTCCACCGTCTGTTGGTAGGGCAGGTCGAGGGAAGACTGCGGGCCATGCTCGCTGATGGCCGCTCGGACTTCGTCCACGATGGAGACGATAGGGCGGGAGGTGTCGCTGAGCCTGCGCCGGGCGGCTTCCCGATGACGCTGGAAGTACGGCCAATCCTCGGTCGAATAGATGGCCATCATCTTGTCCCATCCGTCCAGGAGCTTTCGGTCCTCGTACAGCAGTTCCTCGAGCATCGCGGGCCGGAAATCGGAGACGCGAGCCTGGAGCACCAGCTCCGGATTACGGCCGACGATGTTCAAGGGGTCAAACTGGATGCAGCCGACCCGGCGAATGAAGCTCAATATCCCGGACTTGCCTTTCAGTTGGTGGGGCGGCCACAGGCTCTGCTGGGCCAAGAGGAACCGGCGAGCCTGTTGTCGGGTCAAGATCACCTCTGCCATCTCATCACGCACCTTCATTCCGGTCAGTCGGCCAACAGGCGGGGCAGAGTCTCGAGCCAATTATAGCAAACTAATGTTCGGTTGTCACCCTTAACCAACTCCCCCCCGTCGTAGGATTCGGAGAAGTGTTGAGGTTGTTGAGAACCGGCCCAGCGGGCTTTTTCCCTCCTTCCCACCCAAACCCGTCTGATCGATCCGTCCCCGCAGACGAGTCACACTGAAGGGGTGGCGCTGGTGGTGCGAGAATAGGCTTGGGGGGCACAGGCCGAGGTATTGGCTGCCACCTGTAGAGACGGGATTCCTTGGGGAGGATGCTCGGATGACCGCTCTCAGCCTGCTCACCTACTTTCTGAAGCTCGTGGTCTGCGGACTGGCGTTCATGATTGGCGTGGGAGTCAGCGGGGGAGTCCTCCCACGGTTGGGCCTGAAGACTCCTCCAATGCCGGAGGGGGTCGACGCCAAAGCAGTTGGCGCCTACACCGCAGCGGGGAGCCTGTTTGTGGCTCTTGCCCTCTCGCAGGTTGCAGCAGGTATCGCCGGACGCATGCTCGAACGCTGGTTGGCGTTGGCCGTCCTCGCCTGGGTCGCATGGGGCGTCAACACCGTACTGGAGGCCTCGATCTTCACCGTTTACGAACAGGGCACTCAAGGAGCGCCGTTCACCATCCTGTATTCTCTGGCGGCGAGCCTGTCGGTGGCTCTGGCGGTCGCCTGGCTCTTTCCCGGCCCCGGGCCTGGTGCAGGCTTCTGGGCCGCAGCGAACAGCTTCTTTTCCCGGTACACCTCTGGAGAATGGGCATGGCGCCTGGCTGGAGCGCTCGCGGCGTTTCCGGCCATCTATTACTTCTTCGGCACACTGATTTCGCCCATCGTGATCGGCTACTACCGGCGCAACTCCCTTGGCTTGACGCTTCCCAAAACGTCGGTGATCCTGCGGATGCAGGTGGTACGGAGCATGCTGTTTCTCGTTGCGGTGCTCCCGACCCTTGTGCTGTGGCACCCAGGGCGGTCCCCGTTCCTGGCCCTCGGGCTGGCACTGTTCGTTCTGGTTGGCTGGACGGTGGTCTTTGTCGCCCACTGGCTTCCGATGCCGCTGCGCCTGACCCACGGGCTGGAGATTCTGGTGGATTCGCTGTTGTACGCCTGGGTCGTTACAAGGCTTCTGGGATAGATCTGAGCAGCTTACCTTGCGGCATGTTGGTGGTGCAGCTTTGCAGCCTTCCCGCCCCGACCCGTCTGACCGATCAGTCCCAGCAGACGCCAAGAGAGGGTGCGGGATGACCACGCCATGGGGGATGACCACGGCCAGGCGGCTCTGTACCGCGCCTTCGTCTCCCTCGACCTGCCCGGCCAGGGAAAGGCGGCCGTCAGGAGCTACCTGGAGACCGCCGATTCCGCCGCGCCCGGCTGGACCGACGTCGACCGGGCCTTCCTCCTGGACCTGGTGGCGCGGTCAGGCGAGTTGACCTGCGTACGGACAGAACCGCTGGTCAAGCTCCCGGGAAACCCCGGCCGTCACTCTCCCCGACAGACCAAAGGGCAACGCGAAAAGGGTGGAGGTCCGCGGTCATGATGCCCTCCTTGACGGCGGGATCCTGCGCAGCGATCGTCGCGGCCTCAGCCTCGGCCTCGACGCTGAGGATTACTATTCCAAACGGCACATCCAAGCACCGCCCGGCCATCAGGACCTTTCCCGCGAGGCGGAGTCCGTCGAGGTAGTCGAGGTGGCGGTCCACTGTGACTGCCTCAGCGTCCGTCATGTCGTCAGGAAACGTGGGCCGAAAGGGACGAAGGAAGTAGCTGAACTGCATCGCCGACTCACCTCCAGAACGGCTTGGCGCCCAAAGAAATTTGGCTGTGTGGCAGCCGTTCCCCTTTCGCCTTCTCTGTCCGCCCCAACCCGTCCGATCGATCTCTTCCCGCAGACGAGTCACACTGAAGCGGTGGCGCTGGTGGTGAGGGAGTAGGCTTGGGGAGTGGGTTGTGAGAGGTACGGATAAGCGGAAGACCGCCCGGGAGGGGCGGTCTACGCGATGGCGGCGTGTCGACGGGCTGGGGTGATTCGTCTGGGACGGTGTCGCAGGACTCAGTGACGTCTGCCTGTGTCTCTGCGACGGACCCAGGTTAGGCGCGGCCGGCCGGCCACACCGTCTCCCTGGCTGCAGGACGACCGGCCGCCATTCACTCCGACCCTCGGCCGAGCCGGTCTACTTGCTGCCCGCAGCCTTCATGAACGCCTCGACGTTCTCCGCGGTCACGATATCCAGCCCGGAGTCCATGATGGACGGGAACTTCTTTCCGTCCCGGATCATCTCGACGAGGAAGCGGACCGAGTCTCGTCCCATGGCGTCGAACTTCTGGCCCACCAGGCCGTGCACTGTCCCGGAGGTTACGAACTTGAGCTCCGAGGGGAGAGTGTCAAAGGCCACGATCTTGCCCTTGAAGCTCTTGAGGAACCCCAGCGCCTCCTCGGGGGCGAAGAGCGGCCAGCCCCCGACCATGAACCAGCCGTCGAGGCCCGGATTGGCCCGGTTGTAGCTCTCGATCACCTGCACGCCCGTGTTGATGTCGTCGTTGCAGGGGAGGACGTTCTTGACGGTGATCTGCGTCCCCTTGACGGCGTCGCGGAAGCCCCGGATACGCTCCTCCAGGTTGAAGGCACCCGGAACGCCGGTGAGCAGCGCCACCTCACCCTTGCCGTTCAGCAGCTTGCTCAGGAGTTTCCCCGCCTCAAATCCGCCGCGGTAGTTGTTGGTCCCGTAGTAGAAGGCCCGCTTGCTCTTGGGTACGTCGGAGTCCCAGGTCGACACCTTGATCCCGGCCGCCACGGCCTCGTTGATCACGTCCACCAGGGCGTCAGGATCGTTGGCGCTCAGGGCGATGCCATCCACCTTCTTCTGGATCAGGCCCTCGATGACCTCGACCTGCCGGGCCGCGTCGGCCTGGACCGGGCCGACCCACATGAGCTCGACCCCCAGCTCCTTGGCGGCGGCCTCCGCGCCGACCTTGGTCGCCACGAAGACCGGGTTGTCCAGCGCCTTCGGAACTACGGCGATGACGAGCTTGTCCTTGGCGGCCACGCCGACCACGCCAACGACCAGCGAAACCAGGAGAAGCAGTACCGCGAACCACCCACACCGCTTAATCATGCTCTTCACCCCCTGAATGATGTTCGGCGTGATCCTGGTCAACCGGCCTTGGGACAACTGGGCGCTCGCCTCCTCTCCTGGTCCGCCTCTACCGTTTCCGGAGCTGATCGGCCATGATTGCCAGGACAATCACCAGCCCTATGGTTACCTGTTGCCAGTAGGCTGATACGTTCAGGAGGACCAGCCCGTTGCGCAAAACCCCCATGATCGCCGCCCCGAGCACGGTGCCCACGATCGAGCCCTCGCCGCCGGAGAAGCTGGTTCCCCCGATCACGGCGGCCGCCACGACGTCCATCTCGTAGCCCAGGCCGGCCGTGGACTGGGCCACACCCAGGCGCGAGGTCATGATCATCCCGCCGACGGCGGCGAGGATTCCCGAGAGCGAGTAGACCAGGAGTTTTACCCGGTCGGCCGAGATGCCGGAGAGGATGGCCGCCTGTTCGTTGCCGCCGACGGCGAAGATGTGCCTGCTGACCGTGGCGCGAACCAACAGGACCGCGAAGATCGACGCCAGGACCACCATGATGATCACCGGGATGGGGATGACCCAGAGGTGGCCCTGCCCGATGGCGAGGAAGGACGCTGGAAGGCCGCTGATCGGCCAGCCGCCGGTCAGAGCGTACGCCAGGCCGCGCCCCACGTTCAGCATGCCGATCGTGGCGATGAAGGGCGGCAGCTTGGTCTTGGTGATCAAGAGCCCGTTGCCCAATCCGCAGACCAGACCCACCGCCAGCCCGGCCAAGACGCCGGGCAGCACTCCCGCCCCTGCCTTCACCATCACCCAGGCGGCGACCGCTCCGGCGAGACCGAAGACCGAGGCCACGGAGAGGTCGATCCCGCCGGTGATGATGACCAGGCACTCGCCGATGGCCATGATGGCGATCCACGAGAAGGCCCGGGCGACGCTGAACAGGTTCTCCGAGGTGAGGAAGGTGGTGGTGGTCAGGGTGAGGATTAGGGACAGGGCCAGGAGAATGCCGATGACACCCATTTCGGGAATGCTGAGCCAGCGCTTCAGTTGAACGACGCCGGCTCGCGGCCGGGAGACCTGCATGGACACAACCCCCTTTGGCTGCCTGACACTCTAGCTGCGCCGTAGCCGCTGACCGGTGGCGAGCGACATGATCCTCTCCGGGCTGGCCTCGGCGCGCTCCAGGATCCCCGTCAGACGGCCCTCGTGCATGACGGCCACGCGATCGCTGAGCGCCAGGATCTCCGGCAGCTCCGAAGAGATCACGATCAGGCTGACGCCCTGCTCCGCCAGGCTCCGGATGAGCTGGTGGATCTCCTGCTTCGACCCGACGTCGATGCCGCGGGTCGGTTCGTCCAGGATCAGGATGCGGGGATGGGTGAAGAGCCACTTGGCGATGACGACCTTCTGCTGGTTGCCGCCGCTCAGGTTGGCCGTTCGCTGCTCGAGGCTGGGCGTCCGGATTCCGAGGCGGTCGACGTACTCCCGAACCCGGGTCCGCTCCTGGCCGCGGTCGACGAAGCCCCACCGGTCCAGACTGGCGAGGCCGGCGAGAGAGATGTTCTCTCGCACCGTCATCCGCAAGAGCAGGGCCTGGAGTTTTCGGTCCTCCGGGACAAAGCCCAGACCGTGCTGGATGGCGTCCCGGGGCGAACGGAAGGCGACGGGTTTCCCGTCCAAAAGGATCTCACCGGCCGTAGGGTGGTCGACGCCGAAGATCGCCCGGGCGACCTCGGTGCGCCCCGCGCCCATGAGCCCCGCAAAGCCCAGAATCTCACCCCGGTGGAGTGTGAAGCTGACCTCCCTGAGCAGGATGGACGTGGACAGACCCTTTACCTCGAGGAGCGGACGGGAGAGGCGCCGTCCGGCCACCGGCCGGGCTTCGTCTGTCAGGGTCCGCCCGACCATCAGGGCGACGATCGCCTCGCGGCTGCTCTCGGCGGTGACCACCGTCCCCACGTTCCGCCCGTCCCGGAGGATCGTAATGCGGTCGCTGACCGCCAGGACCTCCTCGAGCCGGTGGGAGATGAAGATGATGGCGGCGCCCCGCGACCGGAGGCTCTGCATCATCCGGAAGAGCGTCAGTGTCTCGCGCTCGGTCAGCGCGGAGGTCGGCTCATCCATGATGATCAGCTCGGCGCGGAGGGAGAGCGCCTTGGCGATCTCCACCACCTGGCGTTGGGCGACCGAGAGGTTCCGCACCTTGGCCCGCGGATCCAGCTCGACCTCCAACTCCTGAAGCAGTTGGCGGCTCTCCCGCTCCAACCGGGCCCGGTCGATCAGACCTCGCCTGGCCTCGGGCTCGCGGCCGAGGAAGATGTTCTCGGCGACGGTCAGCGTAGGAACGAGGTTGAACTCCTGGTGGATCGTGCTGATCCCCAGCTGTTGCGCTTGGTGGGGGGAGTCGAGGTCGACTCTGCGGCCCCGCAGGGTGATTTGCCCGGCGTCCCGTGGATGGACCCCCGAGAGGATCTTGATCAGGGTGCTCTTCCCCGCCCCGTTCTCTCCGACCAGGGCCAGGACCTCGCCGCTCCGGACGTCGAGGCTCACATCGTCAAGGGCTTGGACGCCGGGAAAGCTCTTGCTGATGTGCTCCATGTGGAGCACCACCTGCTCCTGCACGGGCCCCCCTCCCTCCGGGATCGAGCTGCTCGTCGCGGCAATATACTCGTCCCGCAGGCAGGATATTCCTGGCCTGGCTGGTGAAGCCGCAGGGGGGCCTGCTCTTCCACTTTCCAAACCCACAGCATACCAGATGAGGAAAGCGACAGAGCGGTCAATCGGCCCAGGCCAAGCTGTCGTCTATGGGGGTGACACGTGATGATTCGGGCGTGCAGAAGGATCGCGTCGGCCGTGCTGTGCCTGGCGGTGGTCTTCAGCCTCAAGGCGAGTGGGTGCACGGGTTTCGCCGCGTATTCCGGTCAGGCGGTGTACGGCGTCAATTTCGACTGGCCTGGAGAGCCCGAGCTGGAGTTCGCGCTGGAGCATGGACCGGGGGCCGCAAAGCGATTCGTGCTGCGGTTCAAACCGGAGGCGGGGTGGTTCACCATGTGCGGCCTGAACGAAAGGGGGCTCTTCGCTTCGCTGCAGGAGGTACCTTCCCGCAGCCAGCGCGGGCTAGGCCAGGGTCCGACCCTGATGCTCGGCCTGCTCTTCGACCAGGCGCTCGAATCGGCCTCCTCGGTGCCCGAAGTCAGCGGTCTGATCGGCAACCGCCGGCTGATCCCGCCTCCCGGCATCTACCTCCACTGTCTCTTCGCCGATGTCCGCGGGCGCACGCTGATCGTGGAACCGGGCGCCAGGGCCAATCAACTCATCCCCGGTTCGGCCAACTTCACGGTCATGACCAACTTCTACAACAGCGACCTTGCGGGGCAGGACTACCGCAAGGTTCAGGGTTTTGGGACTGACCGCTACCGGGTGACCATGGAAGAGCTGCGCAAGGTGAAGGGGGCCGTCAGCCTGGAGACCGGGCTGGGGATTCTGAAGAAGGCGGCCCAAGCCATCACCCAGGCCTCCCTGCTCTTCCAGCCGGAGCAACAACAGGTCTATCTGGCCCTGAAGGCCGACTTCACCCGTGTCTACCGCTTCGACCTCAAGGGCGAGACCGTCTCGACCCTGCGCGGGTTCACCATGGAGAGAAAGCAACCGCTGACGTCGGTGCGCGGCGCTGAATTGAGCGGCTGGAAGTAACGGCGTGGTGGGCAGCTACTCCATGTGCCTGAATCGCGTCGCACCGATGGCCACATCGGGCCGAACCGCGCCGGAAAGACCACGGTCAACCTGATACCCGGGCGCTCGCCCCCAACCCGTCTGATCGACCTGTTCCCGCAGACGAGTCATAAAGCATAAGGATACTTGACAAGGTTGTCGCTCATTCGTATTTCAAAAACCAAGGGGTTGTTTCACGAGCACCACCGTCATCCTCGTCGGATCGGACTGACCCTCAATCACGACCAGACTATTGCAGACCCGATCCTCGCAGCGACAGTCCACACAGCGACCAAGCTCGACACAAGGTGGGTGAAGCCCCGCCCGTCGAGCATTTCGAGGCGCCGCAACGTTCCTTGCTCTCTGAATGGCATCCTCCAGAGTGGGAACGATCTTGTTCCGACCGGCAATCAACAAGACTCGTCTCGGCCCATAGAGTAGCCCTGCTACTCGATTACCACTGTGGTCGATGTTGACGATGTGGCCGTCGGAGGAAATGGCGTTTATCCCGGTAACAAACCAATCAGCTACCAAGGCTTGGACTTTCAGCCGTCTGACCTCCTCTTGGGTCTGGGCCAGAGTCTTGTCGTAGATGGTGTTACCCCGTTCAGCCAGGAGCCTTGCCAAATCCATTGTCTTGAGAGTCTGAGAGTTGCCGAAACCAACTGCGGCGTCAGAAGGAATCTCCCTGAGGATCCACGAACGGGCCTCGCTGACGTTCTCCACAACGACTGCCCGGATTCTGCGTGCTCGAAGGTTGTTGACGAGCTTTTCAATTATCTCCATCGTTCTTCACCTCCTCTCAAGGTTTCTGGTGACACTAGCGCAGACCTTCTTCGAAAAGCCAAGGGGGTGTAGGGCAGGTCAGTCACCACCCTCGAATCTGGCACGGTTCGTCCGATGGAATTCGTAGTGCAACTGTGCATTCGAGTCACACTGAAGCGGTGGCGGTGTTGGTCAGGGAGTAGCGCCTTGCGCCACTGCAGTGCCTCAGCAAAGGTCGAATACGAGGGGATGTGGAAAGTGTAGGCAGGAGAATTCGGCACTGGACGAAACCGGGGGGGGCTATGCCTTGGAGCGCAGGAACGCGGTGGAACGCGCCTGAGTGGCGCTGGCGCTCTGCCTGATCATAGGAGCGCCACTCTTCAACCGGTACAGAACGGACAGCGTCGAGATCGAGCGAACTCTGGCTGGGTTTTCGGCCCGCATGGATGAACGGATCCCCGCCTTGATGAGGAGTTACTCCATACCGGGGGTCAGCATCGCGCTTATCCAAGGCGGAAAAGTCACTTGAGCCAAGGCTTATGGCTACGCTGACCTGCAGCGGAGACGGCCGATGACTACCGATACTCTGCTGATGGCTCAGTCAATCTCCAAGTCGGTAGCAGCCTGGGGAGTCATGAAGTTGGTCGAGGAAGGCAGAATCGGCCTGGATGACTCCGTCGCACAGCACATGAGGAGTTGGCGCTTCCCCGAATCCGCGTTCCCGGAGGAGAAGGTGACGATCAGGCAGTTGCTGAGCCTTACCGCTGGCCTGCCTCTGGGAGACTTCACGGCACATTTCGCGCCGGGAGACGCCACTCCCCCCCTGCAAGAGACGTTGTCCGGCACACAGGCGCGCCTAGTCCGCATGCCGGGTTCAGCCTTCTCCTATTCGAATACGAGCTTTGCCGTGCTTGAACTCCTGGTTGAAGAGGTCACCGGCAGAGATTTCGCGGAGTACATGAAGGACGAGATCCTGGTTCCTTTTGGCATGCACGACTCCAGCTTCACTTGGAGCGGAGGATTCAGCGCGAGAATTGCCACCGGCTATGATCTGAAGGGCAGGCCCGTTCCGCCCTATGTCTACCCTTACCGAGCCAGCGGCGGTCTTTATGCCACCGTGGGGGACTTGGCCCGGTTCGTCGCCGCGGGAATGAATACTCCCGGATCGCCTGAGGATGGTTCGGTTCTCAGACCGGAGAGTGTCAGGCAACTCCATGCTCCGAACGTGAAGATTCACGGGATGTTTGGGGTTGTCTCTGACGCGTACGGCCTGGGGCATTTTGTCGAGACTCTGCCGAGCGGCCACAGAGCTGTCTGGCACGGCGGCCAAGGGAACGGTTGGATGACCCATTTCCATTCCGTCCCCGAAACGGGCGATGGCATCGTCATCCTAACCAACAGCCAGCGGAGCTGGCCCTTCTTTTCGTCCGTATTGCTCGACTGGGCGAAGTGGAATGGTTTCTCCTCGGTAGGGATGGCCAACATCGTCCGGGCAGAACCGGGAATGCAGATTCTGGTCGGCTTGCTCATGTTCGTCTCACTGTGGCAAGCCTGGAGACTCGGATATGGCGTGGCCTCCGGCAGGCGGCGCTTTGCCCCCTTTGCACGCCGGACCCGTCTCTTGAGGCTCGGGCAGATAGGCTTCTTTGCCGTGCTGGTCGGAGGCCTATGGTGGAGTGTCAGCCAACCCTACCTCTTCATAGACTCGATATTCCCGGTGCTCTCCCGTTGGCTCAGGCTGTCGCTCTTGAGCGTCGCGTCGGTTCCGTTGGCGTCTGCCTGCTTGCCTGAGGGCGGCGGTTGTCCAGAGCGATAACCTGGCCGCCAGAAAGGGGCGTCAATTCCACACTTTGCGTCCCCGGGTCCGCTCACCTTGGGTCACGCTTCGCCTGGCGAGGTCCGTTTCCGCAGCCTGGCGAGGATCTGCCGTTCCACGATCAGGACGGCCGACTCGACCTTTCCCTTGTCCCGGGGATGGCCCGGCCTGGCCGGGATCACACCGTGCCGGAGTAGGCCGCCATCTCCTGATAAGTTGGGTCTAGGTCCGGCTCGTAACAGCTGGGAGCCTTCACCCCGGCTTTGAGGTTGTCCGATACTACCTTTTCCGTCACATCCCCTAAGAACTCAAACGCCCGGCAGTGCGCCCCGTCACGGGCATCGTCTGGTCGACAGAGTCGACCAGGTGGACTTGCTCCCAATCCGGTTCAGCGCGCCGGCGGCTTAGTCCGGCGTTACCCGGATAGAGCATCCCTTCCAGGGCCGCCTCATCCAGGTCTTCCGGGAGCGGCCAGGCGAGCCCCGA
>JBLNBQ010000076.1:0-19889 GCA_050260095.1 Chitinophagales bacterium | reverse complement strand
GGGTGGCGGGTGTCTCCTCCGCCCACCCGCTGACCCTCTTACCCGCCTGCCCTACCGGGGGCCGACGAGAAACTTGATGGCGGTTCGCTCTTCCCCGTCGATGCTCACCTCGGCGAAAGCCGGGACGCACACGAGGTTGATGCCGTTGGGGGCCACGTAACCGCGAGTGATGGCGATGGCTTTGATGCACTGGTTGACGGCCGCAGCCCCGACCGCCTGGAGTTCGGCCTGGTTCTGCTGGCGCAGCACCGCCGCCAGGGCGCCAGCCACGGCCTTGGCGTTGGATTGCGCTGAGACCTTGAGGACTTCCAAGTTTCCCCCTCCTCTAGTGAGCAATCGCCCCTTTTCTCTATCCGGCTTGTGTCGCCCGGGTGATGATCCGGCCCAGCCGCCGGTTCAGCGCGGACAACGTTGCCCGGATAGTCGCTTCCGTCTCGTCACGCCCGACCTGGCACGTCCCGAGCAGGCTCTCTTCTCCCTTCGGCCCGACCAGGCTCACGCAGGCAACCACCACTTCCCGGCGAGCCACCCGCTCGATGCGCACATCTTCCAACACGTACTGCACCGCATCGCCAGTGAAGGCCTCCAGCGCCCTGAGCGTGGCCATCGCGACCAGCCGCAACCTGTTCGTCAGCGAGGACGGGCCTTCCGCCATACCCGCGCCAACCTGGGCCGCGTCAGCCAGTTCCACGCGCACCCGGGTATGCAGCCCCTCGTTGCGGAGTTCCAGCGCACGGATGGTGAGGCGAGGGGGCGGCCCAGGGGCTTTCGGCTCGTCGCCCAACTGGGCGATGCTGATCTTGCGGTGGTTGATCCTGATGCCGAAACGCGCCAGGAGCAGGCTTTCAAAGTCACGCGCCACCTGTTTGGGAGCGCGGCTCGCATCGGTCAGGGCGTGAATCTCCTGGATCTCGCCGGCCTCGTCGACGACCAGCCGCACGGAGCCGACCCCCGGCACCTGCAGCATCGTCTTCTCGATGGCGATGACCGTCTCCCGGTCAAGCCGCTGGCTTTCTGCGCCTGGCATGGATGACTCTCCCACCATTTTCCTTTATTCTACACCAGAGGAGCATCGTCTGAAAAGCCTAATTACTCTGCGACGCCTGGTCCCGCTCCCGGGCGTCCAGCCACCGCAGGCCCTCGGCCGCCGCCTCCTGCTCCGCCGCCTTCTTGGTCGGCCCCTCTCCCCGCCCAAGCAGTTTCTCGCCGAGGTACACCTCGCTCAGGAACCGTCGCGCGTGGTCCGGCCCCTCGACCCCGGCGAGGCGATAGGAAGGTCTCGTCTTCCATCTTCCCTGCGTCCGCTCCTGCAGGGCCGACTTGGGATCAACCTGGCTCCCGCGACCTGCATCTTCCAGTTCGGGCTTCCAGGCCGCCAGGATGAACTCCCGGGCCGCCTCCCGCCCGGCTGACAGATAGACGCACCCCACCAGCGCTTCGAGCGCGTTGCCGACCAGCGAGAGCCGTTCCCGCACGCCGGAAGCCTCTTCCCCGCGCCCCAAGAGCAACAGGTCGCGCAGCCCCAGCCGCCGCCCGATCGCGGCGAGCGTCCGCCGGCTGACCAGCGCCGACTTAAGCCGGCTGAGCGCCCCTTCCGGCAAATCCGGATAGTTGGCGTAGAGGTGTTCACTGATGACCAGGCCCACCACGGCGTCCCCCAAAAACTCGAGGCGCTCGTTATCCGGCCCCTCCCCGTGGTCGTGCACGTAGGACCGGTGAACGAACGCCTGTGAAAGAAGGCTGGCCGGCAAGGCGGGCAGCAAAGCCCGCGCCGGCCACTTATCCAGCTCTGCCTCCAACTCGCTCCGGCTCCGTACCGGACTCATCGCCAGGTCACTCGAACTTGCGGAAGGCCAGCACTGCGTTGTGCCCTCCGAATCCGAACGAGTTGGAGAGCGCCACCCGGAAATCTCCCCGCCGTGCGACGTTGGGGACGTAATCGAGGTCGCACTCCGGGTCCTGGTTCTCCAGGTTGATCGTGGGCGGGACGATTCCGTCATGCAGGGCCATGATCGACGCGATGGCCTCGATTCCGCCGGCGGCGCCGAGAAGGTGACCCGTCATCGACTTGGTGCTGCTCACGCAGGCGTGGCCGGCCCCACCGAGCACGCGCCTTATGGCGAGGGTCTCGGCGATGTCGCCGGCTTGGGTGGAGGTGCCGTGCGCGTTGATGTAGTCGACCTCCTCCGGCCTCAGGTCGCCATCGCGCAGCGCCATGGCCATCGCCCGGTACGCCCCGTCCCCCTCGGGATGAGGCGCGACCACGTCGTAGGCATCGCCCGACGACCCGTACCCGACGATCTCGGCGTAGATGTGCGCCCCGCGGGCTTGCGCATGTTCAAGGCTCTCAAGGATCAGGATACCCGCTCCTTCGCCCATGACGAACCCGTCGCGCCCTTGGTCGAATGGGCGGCTGGCCCGCTTTGGCTCGTCATTCCGGGTCGAAAGGGCCCGAGCCGCGCAGAAGCCGGCGAGGGCCGGTTCGGAGATCGCGCTCTCCGTTCCGCCCGCCACCATCACCTCGCACTCGCCCCGTTGGATCCACTTGAAGGCGTCGCCGATCGCGTGGTTGGCGGAGGCGCAGGCCGAGACGGCCGCCTGATTCGGCCCTTTGAACCCGAAGCGGATGGACACCTGCCCGGCGGCGATGTCGGGGATCATCATCGGCACCAGGAAGGGCCTGACCCGGCTCGGTCCCCGCTCGATCAGAGTCTTCATCTGATCGAACAGGGTCTTGATTCCCCCGATGCCCGACCCGATGATGACCCCGACCTTTTCCTTGTCGACCTTCTCGAGGTCCAGGCCGGAGTCGGCCACGGCCTGAAGGGCAGCCGCCACGGCGAACTGGGCGAACCGGTCCATCTGGCGCGCTTCCTTGCGGTCCATGTACTGCTCGGGGTCGAAGTCCTGCACTTCAGCGGCAATGTGCACAGGGTAATTCGTGGTGTCCATCAGCGTGATCACGCCCACGCCCGATTGGCCCTGCAGCAGCCCCTGCCAGAACGTCTTCCAGTCCTTCCCGAGCGGGGTGATCGCCCCCAGGCCCGTGATCACGACGCGTCGCTTCATATGAACCTCCTCGTCCAGCCCCAGATGGCTGAGAAAGTCCCGAAGCGCATCCCCCGGGACTTTCCCTCCCATGCTGATAGCTACGCAGCCGTCCGTTTACTGGGAGTGTTCCTTGATGTAGTCCACCGCGTCGCCGACCGTGGCGATCTTCTCGGCGTCTTCATCAGGAATCTCCAGATCGAACTCCTCTTCGAAAGCCATGATCAGCTCGACGATGTCGAGCGAGTCAGCCCCCAGATCGTCGATGAAAGAGGCTGCCGGGGTGACTTCTTCCTCGTCCACCCCCAACTGGTCCACGATGATTTCTCTGACCCGGTCGAGAATCTCCATGCGTTCACCTCCTTCCGAAACCCAGGCGCTCACATGTTCATGCTGAGTCCTCCGTCGACCACAAGCGTCTGCCCTGTCAGGTAGCTCGCTGCGGGCGATACCAGGAACCGCACCACCTGCGCCACTTCCTCCGGCGTCCCGAACCGGGCGAGGGGGATGCGCGCCAGGTAGGCGGTCCGGATCTCCTCTCCCAAGGCGTCGGTCATCTCGCTCATGATGAACCCCGGCGCCACCGCGTTCACCCGGACCTGGCGCGGCGCCAGCTCCTTGGCGACCGACTTGGTAAAACCAATTATTCCCGCCTTGGCCGCCGCGTAGTTCGCCTGTCCCGCATTGCCACCCAGGCCGACCACCGAGGAGATGTTGACGATGCTGCCGCTGCGGGCCTTCATCATCAGCTTGGCGGCGAATTTGGTGCAATTATATATGCTCTTAAGATTCGTGGTAAGAACGGCGTCCCAGTCTTCTTCCTTCATCCGGACCAGCAGGGTGTCCCGGGTGATGCCGGCGTTGTTGACCAGGATGTCCAGCCGGCCGAACGCCTCCGTCACCGCGGTGAACATCGCCTCGACTTGCGTCCCGTCCCCGACGTCGGCCTGAACCGTCAGGCACTTCCGGCCGAGTCGCTCGATCTCCGCCTTGACCTGCTCCGCCGCGCTAGCATTGCGCGCGTAGTTGATCGCGACATCGGCGCCGCCGGCCGCCAGAGCCAGCGCGATCGCCCGCCCCAGGCCCCGGGAACCGCCTGTTACCAGGGCGGCCTGTCCGGCCAATTCCATCTTAAGCACCCTCCCCTAGAAAATCAAGCACCTTTTGGCAGCCCTCGCCATCCTCGGTCGGGAGGACGGCGGCCTGCCGGTCGATGCGCCGCAGAAGGCCCGCCAACACCTTTCCCGGGCCCACTTCGACGAAGGTCCTGACCCCTTGTCCGATCAGGAAGCGCATCGACTCCTCCCAGCGAACGGCGCCCGTGATCTGGTTGACCAGGTTCGCCTTGATCTCAGCGGCCGTCTTCTCCGGCGCCGCCGTGAAGTTGGCGACCACCGGGATGGCCGCGTCTTTGAGGGCGACGCCTTCCAGGGCAGTGGCAAGGGCGGCGGCCGCCGGCTGCATGAGGGTCGAATGGAACGGGCCCGAGACGGCGAGCGGCACCACCCGGCTGGCGCCGCGCCGGCGGCACTCCTCTCCGGCCGCCTCGACCGCGGCAGTCTCTCCGGAGATGACGACCTGGCCGGGACAGTTGTAGTTGGCGATCTCCACACGGCCCGCCGGGGCCGCGGCTTCGCACGCCGCCTGAATCTCGGCGCTGTCGAGGCCAAGGACCGCCACCATGCCCCCGGCCCCGCCCGGCAGGGCGGACTCCATCGCTTCGGCCCGCGCCCGGACCAGCCGGAGGGCGTCGGCGAAGGTCAGCGCGCCGGCGGCGACCAGGGCGCTATACTCCCCCAAGGAATGCCCGGCCACCCACGCCGGCGTAACCCGGCCGGCCAACCGCCGGTGGAGGGCCACGCTCACCGTCAGCAGCGCCGGTTGAGTATGGATCGTCTTCTTGAGTTCCTCTTCCGGGCCGTCCCACATCACCCGGGTCAGCGGATAACCCAGAACCCGGTCGGCTTCGGCGAAGAGGCCGGCGGCCTCCGGATCGCTCTCGGCGAGCGACCGGCCCATGCCGACCACCTGGCTTCCTTGCCCGGGAAAGACAAATGCTACCGTCATGTTTCCTCCTAATACCACCGCATGGCCAGAGCCGACCAGGTGAGGCCTGCCCCGAACCCTACGAACACCACGATGCCGTCGCGCGTGATGCGGCCCTGGCTGACCGCCTCGTGCAGGGCGATCCCGATGGAGGCGGCCGAGGTGTTGCCGTAGCGGTCAACGTTGACGAAGACCCGGTCCATGCTGATGCCGAGCCGGTCGGCCGCGGCGCTGATGATCCGGATATTCGCCTGGTGGGGGACGAAAAGCTGCACCTCGTCGGGGGAGATGCCCGCCTTCGTCATGACCTCCTCCGCCGCCGCGGGCATGATCCGGACCGCGAACTTGAAGACGTCGGCGCCGAGCATCCGGATGTACCGTCCACCGTCGTCGGTCTCTTCCTTCTCATACTGGAGCGGCCGGCGAGACCCGCCCACCGCGATGTTGAGCTTGTCCCCGCCTGTGCCATCCGCGCCGAGCACCGTACCGAGGATGCCGTAGCCCTGGGGCACCTGCCGCAGCACCGCCGCCCCCGCCCCATCGCCGAAGAGCACGCAGGTGGCCCGGTCTTTCCAGTTGGTGATTTTCGAGAGACAGTCGGCGCCGATGACCAGGACCGTGTCGTACTGCCCCGTGGCGACGAAGTTGGCCCCGGTGGCCAGCGCGTAGGGAAACCCCGAACAGCCGGCCGACAGGTCGAAGGCAGCCGCGCTGGTCGCGCCGAGGCGTCCCTGCACTATGCAGGCGGTCGCCGGGAAGAGCATGTCCGGGGTGACCGTCGCCACGATGATGAGATCGACTTCCTCCGGCGTGACCCCGGCGTTCCTCAGGGCTTGGACGGCCGCCCCGTAAGCGAGATCGGAGGAAGCCGTATCGCGGTCGGCGATGCGGCGCTCCCGGATCCCCGTCCGGGTGACGATCCACTCGTCAGAGGTCTCCACCATCTTCTCGAGGTCGTGGTTGGTCAAGACCCGCTCCGGCACGCACAATCCGGTCCCCACGATCCCGACCGGACGCCCCACTCCCATCACTCTTTCGCTTCCTCTCCTGCCGCCTCGCCGGGCGTCTCCGCCGGGACCAGCCCGTGGCTGGCCAACGAGGCTTCGATGCGCCCGGTGATGTTCTTCCCCACCGCTTCGGCCGCCACTCGGACGGCGTTGTAGACAGCCCGGGCGTCGGAACTCCCGTGGGCGATGATCGAGATGCCCCTGACCCCCAGGAGCGGCGCGCCGCCGTACTCGCTATAGTCCATGCGGGCCTTGACCTTCCGGAGGTACGGCTTCAGCAAAAGCCCGCCGACCGCGGCCCGCGTCCCCACCAGCTCCCGCTTCATCATCTCGAAGACGCCGAGCCCGACTCCTTCCGCAGTCTTGAGCACCACGTTCCCGGTGAAACCATCGCAGACCGTGACGTCCACCGCGCCGGAGAGCAACTCGCGCCCCTCGATGTTGCCGACGAAGTTCAACCCGCTCTGCTTCAGCAGCCGGTGCGCCTCGACCACCAGCGCGTTGCCCTTGGTCTCCTCGCTCCCGTTGGAGAGCAGCCCTATCCGCGGGTTGGCAATCCCCAGGACTTCTGCCGCATATATGCTGCCCATGATGGCGTTGGTGAGCAGATCGCGGGGTTCATCATCTGGACTCGCGCCCGCGTCGATGAGCACGGAGATGCCCTCGAGCGTCGGCATCGGCGAGGCGATGGCGGCCCGGTGGACGCCCCGCATCCGCCGCAGGGAGAGTTGCGCGGCCGCCAGCTGTGCGCCCGTCGAGCCGGCGCTCACCACAGCGCCGGCCTCGCCGCGACGAACCAGGTCAGTCGCGACCAGGATCGAAGTGGCGCGCCGGTGCCGGTCCTTCTGCACCGCCTCCGCCCCGTGGGCGCCCATCGGCACCACTTCGGGCGCATGAACGACTTGGATGCGCCCGCCCCGGTAACCGGTGCCGGCCAGTTCCCGCTTAACCGTTTCCTCGGCTCCGACCAGCCAGACCTCCACGTCCAGCCGCTCGACCGCGGCGACCGCCCCCCGGACGATCTCCGCCGGGGCCCGGTCACCGCCCATCGCGTCCAACGCCACGCGGATCATCGCTCACCCTCCGTTCCCGCCGCCGGCTCCTCCGGCGAAGGCTGGGCGAAAACCACGAACCGCCCGGTGAACACCTCGTCGTTCCCCGAACGGGTCTGGACATCCACCACGTACCGGCGCCCCTCCACCGAGTCGACCTGGGCCTTGGCCACGAGGCGTTCCCCCACCATGACCGGGCGCAGAAAGCGCATCTCAACCGAACCGGTGAGCGCCACCGGAGCATCGATGATCGCCACGGCGAGGGAGTTGGCCTGGGCGAAGATGTGATGCCCCCGCACGATCTTGGTGCGGGCGAAGCCCATGCCCTCCACGGTGTCGAGGATGGAGAGGCCCGACTCTCCCAACTGCACCTCGATCAACTCGCCGATGACCTCGCCGGAGCCGACCGAACGCACCTTCGTGTAGACCTGGGAGGCGACCTTCTTCATCCGCTCGCGCAGTTCTGGGAGGCCGAGTTCGAGCCGGTCGAGCCGGACAGTCTGCACGCTGACCGCGAAGAGCCGGGCCAAGTCCTCGTCGGTGAGGAACGGGTCCGCCGTCAGCTTCTTCAGCAGTTGCTTCTGCCGCACGCGCTTGGGGAGCCTGGTGACCATCTTCCCGACCGTCTCCACCCGTCTTCTTTTGCTACCAGCTATTAAAAGCAACTTACAGATTGATTATACCTGGTGCTAAGAGGCGGCGCAAGCAGAATGTGGATAGCTGGGGCCGCGATCATGCGAAGGGCGCCGGAGTCCGCTCCGGCGCCCCTTCAACCCTTGGCTAGGACGGCCCGCAATCGTTCCTGGAACGTGCGGTCCTGGTCAGGTTCTTCCTCGCACTCAGGCACCCCAAGGACGGGAACCCCGCTCAGCCACGGCTCCGCGAGCAACTGGCGCAGCCACACCCCCTGCGGGTGGGTGGGCGAACACGAGGGGCTCCCGGCAATCCCCAGCACGCCCGCCACCGCGCACCCGTCGGCGAGAAGCGGTTCGAGGTCGCGGCCCACCCGCCGGACCAGCCGGGCGCAGAGGCGGCGGTACTCCGCCGTGTCGTAACCGGCCAGCGTTTCGGGGGCCCGGGTCAGCCCGCGGAAGAGCGTCTCCGGGCAGGGCAACTGGTAGAATCCCACCCCCGCTTCCATCGCGGCGCTCACCGCGCCGGGCAAAGCCCCAGCCGCCCGGGCCAACGGATGGACCACTGCGTTCTGGTTCAAAACGCAGTGGGCGACCAGGAGAAGACGCCGCCCCCGCTTCACCGGGCGTCGCTCCGGTAGAGCCGCGCCGGAACCCTCTGCAGCAGGAAGGCGACCAGCAGGGCGCTGCCGATCTTGTCGACCAGGTTGCCGGCGATGCGGGGCAGGAACGCGGCCGTGAAGATGCCGGCGCCGGAGCCCTTGAGCCAGGCGAAGAGGAAGTCGAGCCCGCCCCCGGTGATCCCGCCGTAGATCCAGACGGCGATGGGGGTGCCGACCAGCGGGCAGACCACCGCCAACGCGAGACCCGTCCAGAACGCCTTCCCGTAGCTGAACCCACCCTTGCGGGCAACGAGGCCGACGATCAGGCCGACCGCCATGTTGACCAGGGCGAAGGGGATGTCCTTCGGATTGGTCATGACACCCTGCACCAAGTTGGTCGCGAATCCCACCGCCACGCCGGCCAACGGTCCGAAAGCCGCGCCGGTGAACATGGTGCCGATGGTGTCGAGAAAGAGCAGAGGAACCTTGGTCATCTGGACCAGGGTGCCGCCGATCAGGTTGACGGCGACCCCGAGGGCCGATGAGACCAGCACGAACGTGGACGAACTCCCGGACATAACCGGACCTCCTCCCCATGTGGCGGCTTTCCTGGAAAGGCCACCCACGTCATGATACGACATATTTGCTTATCGTTCCAATACAATTACCTTATCTGTCTCTGCCGACGAAAACGGCGCCGCTCGCGGGCAGCGCCCCTCTTCGTGTCTCTTCCCGGCTCCTGGAACGGCGATTCGCCCTCACGCCGGTTCGCGGTGCTCCCACCGGAAGTCCTTCGCCACCGCCTCGGCGACGTTCTCCAAATGGTCGGCGGCCCGTTCGAGGTTCGAGACGATGTCGAGGAAGATGACCCCGGATTGGACCCGGCACCGCCCTTCCTCAAGCCGCCGGATGTGATGCTCCCGCAGGCTGTCGGTCAGGGCGTCGAACCGCTTCTCGTGCTCGAGCACCACGCCGGCCGCCTCGGGGTCGCCCTCCTCCAAGGCCCGCAGCGTCTCCACAGTCATGCTGTCGATCTCGGCGAGCAGGTTCTCGAGTTCCCTGATCGCCGCGTCGGAGAAGGGCAGCCCTTTCTCCACCTTGTCCTTGGCCAACTCGGCCAGGTTCTCCGCGTGGTCGCCGATCCGCTCGATGTCGTTGATGCAATGCACCAGGGTCGGAATCTTGGCGGAAACATCGGCGCCGACATCCTGATTGGAGAGTGCGATCAGGTACTCGGTGATCGCCTGCTGCAGTTCGTTGACCCGTTCCTCGTCCCGGAAGACCTTCTCCAGCCGGTCGAGGTCATCGTGCACCAGTCCTTCGAGGGAATCACGGACCATCCGCCGGGTCAACTCCGCGCACGCGGCGATCTCTTTGACCGTGGCGCTGATGGCGACCACCGGAGTGTCGAGAAAGCGGGGGTCGATGTAGGTGAACTTGGCCGCCGGCGCCTTCTCCCGGTCCGGGACGATCCACTCCAGGAACTTGACGTACTGGTTGGTGAAGGGCAGGAAGATCACCGCGCTCAGGACGTTGAAGATCGTGTGGGAGTTCGCTACCTGTTGAGCGATGTTCGGCGACGTGCCGGCGATCATCTTCCTGAAGAGGCCAAAGACCAGCATCGCCAGTAGGACACCGATGATGTTGTAAAGCGTGTGCGCCCACGCGGTGCGGCGGGCCGAGGTGTTCGCTCCCAGGCTGGCCAGTTGGGCGGTGATGCAGGTGCCGATGTTGTCGCCCAGCATCAGGCCGATCGCGCCGTTGAGGTTGATGAGGCCTGCCGTGGCCAGGACCATCGTCAGGCCCACCGTCGCGCTGGAAGAGTGTACGAGCATGGTCGCCACCATGCCGATGACGATGGCGAAGAGTGGTTGGTTGGCGTAGTGCTCGAAAAAGTAGCGGGTGGTTGGGCTGTTCCTGATGATCGGGACGCCGGAATTGAGGATCTTCAGGCCGAGGAACATGATGCCGAAACCCATGATCGCCTGGCCCAGGTCTTTCTGCCAGCGGGTCCGGGCGAAGAACTGGATGGCGAAACCAAGCCCCAGCACGACCAGGGCGATGTCGGTCAACTTGAAGGAGAAAGCCATGAGCTGAGCGGTGATCGTGGTCCCGATGTTGGCGCCGTAAATGATGCCGACCGCCTGCCGCAGGGTCATCAGGCCGGCGTTGACGAACCCGACGCTGAGGACCGTGATGGCTGTGCTGCTCTGCACGAGCGCGGTCAGGATCGTCCCCGCGAGGAAGGCCTTCCATAGCTTCCCCGTCAAGGCGGCCAGGACTTTCTTCATCATCGGGCCGGAGACGCGTTCGAGACCTTCGCCCATCATGTCCACGCCGTACATGAGCAAAGCGGTCCCACCGATGAGTCCAAAGATCAGTTCCTTCATCGTACCCCTCCACCCGCCCGCACTTCACAGTTCTTGGTGGGATAATCAAGAGATTCCTAGCTGATTATACCTAATCCGCCTCGACGCACACAAGTGATGCCGGGGCTTCCCTCACTCTCTGGCTGCCGGTCGCCTGCCCGCCGCCCGGCCGGCGACAGGGTTTCGCCTGGCTGCGTGGAACTATAGGACGTTCCCGGAAGGAGAGGAGCATCCACTTTGCAGACCCTCGACGCTATCCACGCCCGCCGCAGCATCCGCAAGTACGACCCCAACCGCCCGGTCCCCCGCGCCGTGCTGGAGGAGATCATCGAAGCCTCGCTCTGGGCCCCCTCGGGCACCAACCGGCAAGCCTGGCAGGTCGTGGTCGCCACCGGAGAGGCCCGCAACGAACTCTGCCGGCTGATCTCCGGCACCGTGAACCATCTCATGACCCGCCTGCAGAGCCTGCCGGGCCGGGTAGTGGCCGCCACGCTCAGGTTCTTCGCCGACCTGGGCGGAGCGCCGTGCCTTGCCCTCGTCTTCGTCCCCAAGACCGCTGCGCACCTCGACCCGGCGATGGCCCCGCAGGAAGCCGCCCTCTCGGAGGCGGAGCGACTCGACCGGGTGGAAAGCGCCTCCGCGCTCATGCAGAATCTCTGCCTGGCGGCCTGGGACAAGGGCATCGGCACCTGCTGGATGCTCGCGCCCCGGTACGCCGCCAAAGAGATCATAGAATACCTGGGCCTGACCGACGTGGAACTCATCGCCGCCACGCCTCTGGGCTACCCGGCCCACGTCCCTCCCGGACCGGCCCGTCGCCCCGGCCGGGTGCTGTGGGTGGGGTTCCAGGAAGAAGGCGAGTGAGATGGGCATCGCCCTGAGCGTTGTCGCCGGCCAACTTCTGGTTGTTCGTGGATGACCTGCCGGTAGGCATGGGCAAGCTCCGGGCTCCCTCCGGTTGACCGCCCGGTCCTTTCCAGACCGGCCGCCGCGGAAAGTGCGAATGCTACCTCCAGCGCAGACTGGAGGTATTCTCTTGTCCACCGCCGTCCGCACCCCCAACCGCCTGATTGACGAGAAGAGCCCCTACCTGCTTCAGCACGCCCACAACCCGGTGGACTGGTTCCCCTGGGGCGAGGAGGCATTTGCGAAGGCGAAACGGGAGAATAAGCCCATCTTCCTCTCCATCGGCTACTCGACCTGCCACTGGTGTCACGTGATGGAACGGGAGTCGTTCGAGGACGACGAAGTGGCGGCCGTCCTCAACGAGCACTTCGTGGCGATCAAGGTAGACCGGGAGGAGCGCCCCGACGTCGACCAGGTCTACATGGACGTCTGCCAGGCGCTGACCGGCCAGGGCGGCTGGCCGCTGACTGTTCTGCTGACGCCGGAGAGAGAACCGTTCTTTGCTGCCACCTACCTGCCCAAGCGGAGCCGGGGTGGCTGGACCGGCCTGGTCGACCTTCTGAGGGCGGTGGCGACCCAATGGCGAACCGACCCCGCCCGCTTGAGCGAGGTCAGCCGGAAGATCACCGAGTCGCTCCGCCACCGGAACACGACGCCCGGGCGGGGCGCCGCGGAACTCGGCCCGGAGGTGCTGGACGCGGCGGTCGCCACCCTCGCCGGCCAGTTCGACCCGGAGTACGGCGGCTTCGGCCGGGCCCCCAAGTTCCCCCTCCCCCACCAACTGATCTTCCTGTTGTACCAGGGCGCGCTCACCGGAAACGCGGGCGCCACGGCGATGGCGGAACGCACGCTTGGCGGGATGCGGCGGGGCGGCCTCTGCGACCAGGTGGGTCTCGGCTTTTCGCGCTACTCGACCGACCGGCGATGGCTCGTCCCCCACTTCGAGAAGATGCTCTACGACAACGCGCTCCTGGCTCTGGCCTACCTGGACGCGGTGCGCCTGACCGGAGAATCCCGGTGGGGGCGGGCGGCCCGGGAGATCTTCACGTACGTCCGGCGGGATCTGACTGGAAACGAGGGCGCCTTCTACGCGGCTGAGGACGCCGACTCGGAGGGCGTCGAAGGCAAGTTCTACCTCTGGACCCCCGCCGAAGTGGAGGCGGTGCTCGGTCCCGAACAGGGCCGGGAGTTCTGCGCCCGGTTCGACATCACCCCGGCCGGCAACTTCGGGGGGCGTAGCATCCCCAACCTCATCCACCGCGTCTGGCCGGCTGGCGAAGAGGAAGAGAAGCGGCTGGGCGAAGCCCGGGAGAGGCTCTGGGCGGCCCGGGAGAAGCGCGTCCACCCCTACAAGGACGACAAGGTGCTGACCGCCTGGAACGGCCTCATGATCGCGGCGCTGGCCCGGGGGGCCGCCACGCTGGATGAACCTGCCTACGCCCAAGCTGCGGCGCGGGCAGCCGACTTCCTGTGGCACCACGTCCGGCGCCCCGACGGGCGCCTGCTGGCCCGCTACCGGGACGGCGAGGCGGCCTACCTCGGGTACCTGGACGACTACGCCTTTCTGGCCTGGGGCCTGCTGGAACTCTACGAAGCGACCTATGCGCCGGGCCACCTGGCCCGCTGCCTCACGCTGGTGCGGGACATGCAGGCGCTCTTCTGGGACGAGCAAGACGGGGGATACTTCTTCGCCGGGCGCGATGCGGAAGAGCTCTTCCTGCGCCCCAAGGAGTTCTATGACGGCGCGCTGCCCTCCGGCAACTCAGTCGCGGCGCTGGTTCTGACCCGCCTCGCGCACCTGACCGGCGATCCGGCGCTGGAGGAGGAGGCCAGCCAGGCCTTCGCCGCGGCCGCCGCGCCAGCCGCCAGCCACCCGACCGGCCACACCTTGCTCCTCCACGCGGCCCAGTGGCGGTTGCACCCCGTGAGCCGGGTGGTTGTGTCCGGACCCACGTCCGACCCGGAAGTCCGGGCCATGCTGGGACTGCTGCGCCGAAGCCCGGCCCCGCTCCTGGTCACCCTTCACCATCCGGGCGGCGAGCCCGGGGCGGAGTTGGAGCGGCTTGTTCCCCCGGTGGCGGAGCAAGCTCCCCGCCGCGGTCGCCCCGCGGCCTACCTGTGCCGGGAAGGCGCTTGCCTCCCACCCGTCCAAACGGCGGCCGGGCTGGGAGCGCTGCTCACCCGCTAGTCCACCCGCCGGTAGAGGTGCCATCGCGGCGTCTTGGCGCCCCGGTCAAGGTAGAGTTCGTAGGTGTGCCCATCGTCACCGCTGACCCGGAAGCAGTTGCGGTGGCGACGGGTTCGCCAGTTGCGGGCGTTCGGCGGCGTGGCGCCGAAACCGTAGTCCTGCCAGGCGGCCAGCACTTGCGCCACCGTGACCTTCCGGCCGTCCAGGAAGAAGGCCTGCGGCGCCCCGCCCGGCTCCCCGGAGGTGACCACCTCGACCGCCCGTCCGATGAACTCCGGCATCGCTCCCGCCCCCCGTCGCGCCGGCTTGCCGCAAAATCCTTTCTCCACCGGGGCTTTCTTCCCTTTTTGGCCCGCCTCCCAGGAATTGTCCCTGGTCCGTGCGAATCCGTCTGTAGATTCGCGCACCTGAGAGCAAAACCGCAAAGGGGACCTTCATCATGGACTTCCTCCACCGCTTGGCCCTGCGCACTCAGATGGTCCTGCTCGCGACGGCCATCGTCGCCACCCTCCTGGCGCTCGGCCTCTACAACGCCGCCAGCACGGCGAGGGTGGCCGAGGGCGGGCGCGACATCTTCCAGGTGCATCTCCACGCCGTCCAGTACGCCCTGGAGGCCAAGGCGACCTTCCAATCCCTCGCCACCGCGCTCAACCAGCACATCAACTCGACCACACCAGCCGAGTTCGATCGCGTCGAACAAGTCGTCAAGCAGGCAAAGAGCGAGCTGGACCAGGCCATCGCGACCTACGAACAGGCAGCGCAGACCCCCAAGGAACGCGACCTCCTGGTCGCCATCAAGGCCGGCGTGGCGGATTATGAACGCCCGATGGACCGGCTCATGGAGTTCGACCGGGCGGGGAAGCCGAAGGAGGCCAAGGTGGTCGCCACCCAGATGCGGGAGGCGCGCCAGATCGTCACCGGCGCCCTGAACGAATTGGTTAAGCTCAACGTCGCCGGGGCCGAGGCTCAGGACCGGGCCAACAACGCGCTCGCGTCGCTCACCCGCCGCAACAGCCTGGTCGCGGTGCTCCTCGTGAGTCTGATCTACTTCGGTCTGGCGCTGGCGGCACCGGCGCTCATCGCCCGCCCGCTCGGCGAAGTGCAGTCCGTGATGGACGCCGTCGGCAACGGCGACCTGACCCGGGAAGTCGCTTTCGAGGGCGGGAACGAGCTCGGGCGTCTCGGGGCGGCAGCCAACCGGACCATCGCAGGCCTGCGCGCTTTGGTCAGCCAGGTCGTCCTCAGCGCCGACCGGGTCGCCGCGTCCTCCAGCCAGCTCGCGCACGCGGCCGGGCAGGCCGGCGAGGTCGGCCAACAGGTCGCCACGACCATCGAGGAGCTGGCCACCGGGGCCGACGAACAGGCCAGGGCCGCCCAGGCAGTGAGCCGGGTGATGCAGGATATGTCGATCTCCACCCAGCACGTGGCCTCTGCCACGCAGCGGATGGTGGCCGACGCGACAGAAGCCGTCAGAACCGCCGGAGAAGGTCGCGAGGCCGTCAACCGGTCGATCGCCCAGATCACCTCCATCAAACGCACGGTCGACCAGTCCGCGGCGGCCGTCAAGGGACTGGGGGAACGTTCGCAGCAGATCGGCAAGATCGTGGAGATGATCACCGGGATTGCAGACCAGACCAACCTCCTCGCCCTCAACGCGGCGATCGAGGCGGCCCGCGCCGGCGAGCAGGGCCGGGGCTTTGCCGTCGTGGCGGAAGAGGTGCGCAAGCTGGCCGAGCAGTCCCGGGCGGCCGCCGAGCAGATCGCCGGCCTGATCCGCGAGATTCAAGCCGAGACGGCGAAGGCGGTCGCGGCCATGGAAGCCGGAACGAGGGAAGTGGCCTCCGGCACCGAGGTGGTCGCGGGGACCGGGCACGCCTTCGAGTCCATCGTGGGAGCCGTGCAGACCGTGATGGCTCAGATCGAAGAGGTCAGCACTGCCACGCAAAGCCTGGCCAGCGGTTCGGCCCAGGTGGTCCGGTCGGTGGAGTCCATCGCCGCGGTCACCGAGCAGTCCGCGGCCGGGGCCGAGGAGGTCTCCGCCAGCGCTCAGGAACAGACGGCCTCCCTCCAGCAGATCGGCGCCGGCGCCGCAACCCTGGCCGACCTCGCCCAGCAATTGAAGAAGGCGGCCAGCTCGTTCGTCCTCCCGTCCTGACCGGGCACCGGCGACAGTAGAACGGGGGCGCCAGCGGTCAGCGTGCGGCCCCTCCGTGTTCTCCCGCCAGGCGATGGGGTTACTCGGCAGCCTTGACCTCGATCACCTTGCGCCCCTCGTAGTATCCGCAGTTGGCGCAGATGTGGTGCGGCAGCTTGGATTCATGACACTGCGGGCAGGTGCTCATGTTGGGCAGCACCAGCTTCCAATGCGTCCGGCGCAGCCGCTTGCGCGTTTTGGAATGCCTGTTCTTTGGGTTGGCCATTGCTCACACCTCCCGCTAGGAATTCCGTTTCAACCATTCTTCCAGTCCGGCCAGTCGGGGGTCCACGACTGTGTGGTCACAGTTGCACTGGGTCAGGTTCAGGTTCGCTCCGCAGCGCTCGCAGAGCCCGGCGCACGTATCGCGGCACAGGTTCTGCATCGGCAGCGCGAGGCTGATCTCCTCTCTGACCGGCTCTGTGAGATCGAACTCCTCGCCCCGGTAAAGGCCGCCGGCTTCTTGCAGGAACGTCCGCTCCTCCCCGCTCTCCTCGCCGGTCTGACGGAAGAACTCCATCTCGAACGGCACCTCGAGCGCCCGCCGGAACTTCTCCAGGCACCGGTCGCAGACCAACTCGGCCTCGGTGCGGATGGTTCCCTGGACGAACAGACACTTCCCGGTGTTGGTGACCACGCCTGTGACTGCGACCGGCTTCGTGAAGCTGATCATCCCAGCCGGCGTTTCCAGCGGTGCAAACCGCTCCTCCAGCTCCAGTTCGAGCTGGCCGCCCTTCTCGCGGGAAATCCGGCCCACGTTAACCCGCATCGCCAATCACCCTCACGCAACGAGGAATATTATACCGAAGCTCCAGGAGCCTTGTCAATCCTCCGGGAGCCCATCGGCCTGTCCCGCTGCGTTCTCCTGCGCTTCACCCCGCACATTTTCCCCAGTGGCGGAATCCGGCTGCGCCACCCGGCGGACGCCGGCCCTGGCGGCCGCCAGGATCGCGGCCTGGTGGTCGGGGTCGAGCCGGCGCGTACCATGGGTCCGGCTGCCGTAGAAGTGTAGGCAGAAGTGGCCCGGGAAACCGTTGCGGCCCGGATGGCCGGTTCCGTGCGGGTAACCGTTCATCGAAGCGGCGATGCGCCGCTCCGCCACCTCGACGACCACGGGGTGGCGGGTCCAACTCCAGGCTCCCCCATAGGCTTGCCGCACGGCCGCCGTGTCTGCATACGTGAGCGGCTCCGAGTCGGCATGGAAGGTTCCCTGGATGCGCCGCACGCGGAAGGTCAGGCCGGTCTTCACGTCGGTCACCCGCGCCTCCGCCCCGTTGGGGAAGAGCCTGTTCACCTCCGACCAGGGGACGACCTCCACCGCGCCGTCGATCCGTCGCCGGGCCGGCAGTTCCGGGCTTCCGCCGGACAGCGCGGGGATAACCAGGGTCTGCCCGGGGCGAAGGCGGTCAGGGTTGGCCAGGCTGTTCGCGGCGACGATCTTCCCGGGGGCCACGCCATACCGGCGGGCGATGGCATACAGGGTTTCTCCCTGCGCCACCCGGTGCACCACCGTGCGCCGGCCTCCGGCGACCGCCGAGAGATGCCCCAGGGTCGCCACCCCGACGACGCCGTCGGCGGTCAGCCCCTCGCGCCTTTGGAAGGTCTTGACCGCGGCCTGGGTCGCCGAGCCGAAGACCCCGTCGGGCTCCCCGTCGAGCAGGCCGAGCGAGATCAGCTGACGTTGCACCAGCGCAACCTCGCTACCCCGGTCGCCGAGGGACAAAGCGGCCAGGGCCTGTCCGGAGCCGGCTGCCAGGAAGAGGATGGCCATAAGGCCTCCGAGCAGGCGCTTCACTCGTTCACGCTCCTTCGGCAGCCCCTTGCTTACCGGCTGCAAGCAGGCGTCTGATCTCGGGCAAGGCCGCTTCCGCCGCTCTGCGCCCCGCTTCGATGATCTCTGGCACAGCCTCAAAGCGGAAAGCGGAGATGTTACCGAGGTCGGGCCGGATCACCAGGTCGGCCGGGGAGGCCGTCTTGTACCTGGCGATCTCCCGCTGCATGATTTCAAAAGTCTGCATGATCACGCCGATAACGTTCGTCACAGTGGTCTGGGGTTCCTCCACGCCGACGTCCACCGCGATGACCACCTCGGCCCCCATCCCCCGCACCACGTTCGCCGGGACCTGATTGAGCAAACCACCGTCCACCAGCAACCTGCCGTCCAGGCGCTGGGGGACGAAGACGCCCGGCAGCGAACAACTGGCCAGGATGGCCTCGGGCAAAGGCCCCTCCTTGAGGATGACCTCGGTCCCCCGCTCCAGGTCGACCGCCACGACCGCCAGGGGCACCCGAAGGTTGGCGAAAGACCTGCCCCGGGTGAGCAGGCGCACCAGTTCCAGAAGACGATCGGTGCGCACCAGGCCCAGGCGCGGGACGCCCAGGCGGACGAGGTGATCCCACTCGAGGGCGCCGGCCAACCGCTCCGCCAGCGCAAGGTCGGTCCCGGCCGCATAAGTCCCCGCGACGATGGCCCCGGCGCTGGTCCCTGCGAGGCAATCGATGGGGATCTGCTCCCGTCCGAGAACATCGAGCACGCCCAGGTGGGCCATCCCGCGGACGACCCCGCCGCCAAGCGCCAAACCCACGCGTGGAACCGGCATCCGCTTCACCTGCCAACTGTCCTCGCTGCTAGAATATTCCCGCTACCTGCCAAATACACTCGGGAGGACCCGATCTGGGGGAGACTGGCTATGCGACCAGCTGGAGCCCGGGCACCCGTCCCGTTCTTCGCCATCCTGGCGCTGATTCTGAGTGCGGCCGTCGCGGGCGGTCCGGCCGCGGCTCTCGCCGCGGCCCGCCGGGGCATCAACCTCTGGTGGACGGCCGTGCTTCCCGGCCTCTTGCCCTTCTTCATCCTCAGCGACCTGCTGCAGAACCTCGGCGTCGTGCGCGCGCTCGGGGTGCTCCTCGAACCCGTGATGCGCCCGCTCTTCAACCTGCCCGGCGCGGCCGGTTTCGCCCTCGCCCTGGGGTTCACCTCCGGCCAGCCCGGCGGCGTACGGGCCGCCACCCGGCTGGTCGCCGACGGCCTGTGCACACCGGAGGAGGGGGCTCGCCTGGCAGGGTTCGCCAACGCCGCCGGCCCGCTCTTCGTCACCGGCGTGACCGCCGTTTCGCTGTTCAGGGCGCCCGAAGCCGCGCCGCACCTGGTCATCGCCCACTACGGGGCGGCGCTCCTCACCGGGATGTTGCTCGGCCATTTGCCGCCGGCCGGCCGCCCCGCGACTCGCCCTGCGCCGCCCCACCGGCGCGGGCGGGCCGGGGCGCTGGCCCAGGCCTGGAAAGCGCTGGAGGACGCGGCGCAGGCGGCTCCTCCGGCCGGCAACCTCTTGGGCAACGCCGTCCGGCAGGGAGTCGAACTCATCCTCCTCGTCGGAGGGTTCATCGTGCTCTTCTCGGTGGTCTTGGGCGTGGTGGAGGCGCACGCCCTCGACCGCTGGCTGGCCGGGCCACTCGCCTGGGCCTTCCGCCGGGTGGGCCTGCCGGGCGAGCTCGCTGGCGCCGCGGTCGCCGGCTTCCTGGAGGTGACCGCCGGGGTCAGCCGGGCGGCGGCGGCCTCCGGCCCGCTGGCCGCCCGCATGACCGTGGCCGCGGCGATCCTGGCCTGGTCGGGCCTCTCCATACACGCACAGGCGGCCGCCCTACTGGCGACCGCCAAACTCTCCTACCCGCGCTTCCTGCAGGGGCGCCTGATCCAACTGGTGCTGAGTCCCCTGCTGTACCTTGCGGCGTCGACCCTGTCCCCCGGCCCCGCGCACCCGGCGCTGGCGCTTCCCCCGGCGCCGGCCGGCGGGCCGCTGCAGATCTTCGCCTGCACCGCCGCCGCCTTCGGCCTCTGCCTGGCT
>JBLNBQ010000075.1:0-2790 GCA_050260095.1 Chitinophagales bacterium | reverse complement strand
GGGACGTCCAGCGGTATGCCCATCTGCCTGTGCAGGGCGGACAGCAGGTTGGAATACCAGTTCGACGTGCTCTGCGCCCAGGGGGCCACCGCCCCCTCCTCCAGCGTCCGCCCCTTATCGGGAATGACCAGGTCCGGGTCGACCTCCAGGTTGGCTCCCAGGCCGGAACAGGACGGGCAGGCGCCATAGGGGCTGTTGAAGGAGAACATGCGAGGCGCCAGTTCGTCAATGCTGACGCCACAGTCCGGGCAGGCCAGGGCGGCGGAAAACAGGATGTCCTGCCCCGGCCCTTCCTTGCTGAGGACGTTGACGGTCAGCAGTCCGCCGGACAGGCCCAGGGCCGTTTCAAAGGAATCAGCCAGACGCTTGCCGATGTCGGGCCGGACGACAAGCCGGTCCACGACCACTTCAATGGTGTGCTTCTTGTTCTTCTCCAGGGGGATGGACTCCGTGGCCTCGTGGACCTCGCCGTCCACACGCACCCGGACGTAGCCGCCGCGACGGACATCCTCCAACACCTTTTCATGCTCGCCCTTGCGACCGCGTACCAGCGGTGCCAGCACCTGAATGCGGGTGCCCTCCGGCAGGGTGAGCACCTGATCCACCATCTGCTCCACGGTCTGGCTGGTGATAGGCTTGCCGCACTTGTGGCAGTGGGGCCGGCCAATGCGCGCGTAGAGCAGGCGCAGGTAATCGTAGATTTCTGTGACCGTGCCCACGGTGGAACGCGGGTTGCGGCTGGTGGTCTTCTGGTCGATGGAGATGGCCGGGCTGAGGCCCTCGATATAGTCGACGTCAGGCTTGTCCATCTGACCGAGGAACTGACGGGCATAGGCGGAGAGCGACTCGACGTAGCGCCGCTGCCCTTCGGCGTAGATAGTGTCAAACGCCAGGCTGGACTTCCCCGAACCAGAGAGGCCTGTCAGGACCACCAGCCGGTCACGCGGGATCTCTACGTCAATGTTCTTGAGGTTGTGTTCGCGCGCCCCGCGGACGACGATCTTGTCCTTTGCCAATGGTTGTCCTCCACTTCCGGGGGCGGGCCCTATTCCGGGCGGCCTGAGGGCCATCCCACTAGAAGAAAAAGGGCCGCCACTGCGGCATTCGACCAAGATTATAACATATCGGGATGAGCATCTCCGTCTCATCCCGATTATACCCGAAGCGAACAGGTGTTTGTCAAGGCGAACCAGAAACTGGGGCGTGTCAAGAAGTTTTGGGTTCGGCAATCGATATCCGAAGTGTCTGGTTTTTCAGACGTGTAACTATGAGGCCGCTGAGTAGATCAACCTGCGGAAGGTCCGCGACAGCCCACCCGAGGCGTTGCGGCCCAAGTCCAATGCCGGCATATGGCCGTGCCGCGCCCAGTCCAGGCGTTCACTTACGGTGTCCACGACCCGCTGGCGAGCCCGTACCGGCGCTTCGCTCAGCGATTCTTCAAGGCCTGCCAGGCGTTCAGCGTGCCGAACCGCCAGGCGCAGAATTCCCCGAAACTTGGCCACCAGCACATGGGCCATCGCCATCAGGCCGTCGGGGGACCAACTGCGACCGCCTCCCTGCCGCAACCGTGCTGAATACCGGGCTACGGCGCTTTCCGCCACGCCCATCCCCTGCAGCTCCTCCGTGCTCACACCATGGGCTCGGAACTGCACCCGGTAGTCGCAGATTGCCTCCGGCATCGTGGCCAGGTCCCGGCGCAGCTTCCGGATCACGTCTCGTTCTTTGGCCTCCTTGGCGCCCTTCTCCGCCAGCGCCAGAACCCGTAGCACCCGGTCCGCATCCCCGGCCTGCAAGGCCTCCTTGGCTTCTGCCTCATACTCGGGCTGCTTGCGTAAGGCCCGCTTCAGGTCCCGCACCAGGTGGAAGCGGTCAATCTGGTAAAGCGCCCGCGGGAAGTACCCGACGCCTTGCCGAATCCAAGCCGCACGGTCGCCGTTAATCACCACCCACGTCTCCGAAAGGTCGTACTCCAGCTCCAATTGGTCCCGCACCTGCTCCCATACGTCCTGGCCCCACGGAATCACCATGTCCTGCCGGTGGACCAGAGTCTGCGCCTCACTGCCAGGGCTTCGCTTCTCCCAGCCCTCGTATGTCACCGCCACCCGAACCTCACGCTTGCGGCGCTGCTGCATCCCCGGCCAGAATCCGTCCGTCTCCACGAAAACCAGCCTAGCCTGGCGCCTTTCCTTCTCGGACTGCGGCCGCGCCATCTGCTTGGCCAAGACCTCGCCCACCTGCACCGTGTACTGCCGAATACTCTCATGGCTCAGCGCCCGGTACCCGAACTGCCGCTGGATCTCATCTGCTGCGGCCCGGTAAGAACGAGCATCAGCTGCCGCTTCCACCGCCTTGGCCTTTAACCAGTCACTCACGCGCTGGCCCTCTGGGATCTGCAGGACCTCGTCCAGCAAGTAGGCCCAGTCCTGTTTCTCTCGGTCCCAGTACTGCCTGCGCGTAAACTGCAGATACCCCAGGCCCACCTCAAACCCCCGGTCACAGAGCTGTTTCACCTCATACCGCTCCTTATCCCGTGTCTCCAGGAGTGCCTGATCCATGGTCTCCAGTACCTCGCGTACCACTTCAAGAAACGTGGTCCGTGCCATCTCCCAAGCAATGTCAAGCAGATCGAAGAAGGAGAATTCCTGTGCAGTGCGAATCTCCACCATGACGAGAGAATCCCTCCAGCCTGTGTTGGTGTAAGCACCCAAACACTTCTGGAGTCGATGCCTCTCGTCCTTCTCTTCATGAGACCCTATTCGGGTCATCGTCCCAAGAAAACTTTACACTCTC
>JBLNBQ010000074.1:0-20927 GCA_050260095.1 Chitinophagales bacterium | reverse complement strand
GTGGTCGATGACGAGCCGCAGATCCGGCGGGTCGTCGTCGCCTACCTCAGCCGGGAGGGTTTCACGGTCGAGACGGCGGCCGATGGCGAGGAGGCGCTCGCCAAGGCGTCATCCCTGCGGCCCGACCTCATCGTGCTCGACCTGATGCTTCCCCGGCTCAGCGGGGAAGCGGTCTGCCAGAGCCTCCGGCGCACCTCCGACGTGCCGGTCATCATGCTCACCGCCAAAGGCAGCGAGGAGGAGCGCGTGGCCGGGCTAAACCTGGGCGCCGACGACTACCTGGTCAAACCGTTCAGCGCCAAGGAACTGGTTGCCCGGGTCAAGGCGCTTTTGCGCCGGACCCGGCGGGCCGCGCCGGGTATCATGGCGGAAGTACTCACCTTCGACGGGGGACGCCTGCGCCTCGATCTCGACGAGCGCCGGGTGGAGCGCGACGGGGAGGAGGTCCTCCTCACGCCCACCGAATTCGACCTCCTGGCCACGTTGGCCCGTCATCCCGGCAAGGTACTCAGCCGCCGGCAGCTCGTCGACCAGGTGTTGGGGTATGATTTTGAAGGATACGACGACACGATCTACGTCCACATCAAGAACCTGCGCAAGAAGCTGGAACGCGATCCGGCCCGGCCGGAGTTCGTCCACACGGTCTACGGGGTAGGGTACCGGTTCGCGGCCCCCGGAGAGGGGCAGACCCGATGACCAGGCCGGAGACCGCCACCGGGCTGCGGCAGCGCTTGAGCCTCTCTTTCCTGCTGGTCGCCGTCTTGGTCGTCACGTTGACCACCGTCTGCATCCTCGCGGCGGGTTCGGTCCTCTTCGCCCAGTACCTTCGAACCTCGCTGATCCGCGGCCATCAGCGCATCATCATCGCCCTCGAGCGGGGTTACACGATATACGGCAGTTGGGAGGCTTTTCGCGAGGATCTCGGCTTTGTCGGTATGCTGGCCGGCGCCGATTTCGTCGTGCGCGACACAGAAGGCCTCATCGTACTGGAGAGCTGGCGCTACGCGGGGATGCGGCACGGCGGGCGCGGTCCCGGCATGGGCATGGGGCTGGGGATGGGCAGGATGAGCCAGGGCGGGCCACCGGGACCCATCGGACCTGACCCGGGCCGCGACGTGATGGAGTCGCCCAGGCTCTGGCGCCAGCCGCTCCGCATGACGCGGCGGGAGGCTGTCTATCCGCTGGTGGCCAGCGGTCGCCGGGTAGGCACGGTCACCTTCGCGCTTCCCGTCGCCAGTGGGCTGCTCGAGCTGGAGAGCAACTTCCGGCGCATGGTCCTGCTGGCGGCGCTGCTCGCGGCTCTGGCGGCGGCGGTGATCGGGTGGGCTAGCGGCACCTGGTTGGCGTCCCGCTTGACGCAGCCTCTGCTCGCCCTGCGGGCTGCGGCTCGCCGGTTCGCCGCCGGTCAGCTCGACGCCCGGGTTGAGCTCACCGGCGGCCAGGGCCGGGTCGCCGCCGAGGTGGCGGAACTCGGCCACAGCTTCAACCTCATGGCGGAGCGCCTCGAGCAGCTCGAAAAGATGCGCCGGCAGTTGACCGCCGACGTGGCGCACGAGTTGCGTACGCCGGTGGCGGCCGCCCGCAACCTAGTGGAGGCGTTTCAGGATGGAGTGCTGGCGCCCGACGAGACGAACCTGAGCCAGCTCTCCCATGAGCTCGAGCGCCTGGGGCGCCTCATCGGCGATCTCCGCGACCTGTCGGTGGCGGAAAGCGGCCAGCTGCAGTTGGCCCGGGAGCGGCTTGACCTGCGTGAGGTGGCCGACGCGGCCGCTGGGGGATGGCGCAGCCAGTTCGCGGGGGCCGGTTTGGCGTTCACGGTGAACCTGCCGGCCGAGCCCTTGCCCGTGGTGGGCGACGCCGACGCCCTGGGGCGGGCGGTGGGCAATCTGCTCGCCAACGCCCTCCGCTACACGCCTCGCGGGGGCGCGGTCGCCATGTCGCTCGCCCGGGAGGAGGCCTTAGCAGTCCTCAAGGTGTCCGACACAGGACAGGGCATCCCGGAGGCGGAGTTGCCGCTCATCTTCGAGCGGTTCTTCCGCGGCGAAAAGGCGCGGGAGAGCGCGGCGGAGGGGACCGGGATCGGCCTGGCCATCGTGAGAGAGGTCACCGAGGCCCACGGGGGCGAGGTCCTGGTCGCCAGCCGGCTGGGCGAGGGCACGACTTTCACGCTCCGGTTCCCGCTCGCCCCGGCTTAGGGCTCAGGTCGGGAGGGTTTTCGGGAATCCTCCAGAAATATACGGTGAGGATCACATTGGGAGGGAGCGGCAGCATGTTTACACCACTGGTCAACCTGGGGGCCCTGGTCGTCAGCGTCCTGAGTCTTCTGGCTGTGCTGTACGGCGTGGTCGCACTCTTCGGCGCCGGTCGGGCCGCGAAGTGAACCCCGGGGAGGGGCCGGAAGCGAGGGTGGCCGGTCCTGCCTGAAAGAGAGTCGTGCCAGAGCGGGCTGGTCCCTGCGGGGGCCAGCCCGTCGTCGATGATGGCCACGGAAAGGGAGTGACCGCACGGTGAAGCTCGCCGTCGTCATCGTGACCTACCGCACCAGGGACCTGGTCCGCCGGTGCGTAGAGTCGGTCAAGGCCGATGTGCCCCCAGGGGTCGCTTTTCGCATCATCGTGGTGGACAACGCGTCCAAAGACGGCACCGTCGAACTCTTCCGCGAGCGTTACCCCGAGGTCGAACTGATCGCCAACGAGCAGAACCGGGGGCCGGCCAGCGCCTACAACCAGGGCGTGCGGGCCGCCGCCGGCGCCGAATACGTGATGATGCTCAACAGCGACATCGAGCTGCGGCCCGGCACCATTCCCCCCATGCTGGAGTACCTCGAGGCGCATCCCACGGTGTACGGCGTGCTCGGCCGCCTGCTCAACCCGGATGGAACGCCCCAATACATGCGGGTGCAGATCAAGCAGTGGCGCAGACCCCAGTGGGACCGGGAGTTCCGGGCCACCTTCGTGAGCACCTGCTTCCTCATGGCCCGGCAGGAAGCGTTCGCCCGGGTCGGCTTGTTCGACGAGGCCTATTACTTCCACAATGAAGACCTGGACTGGTCGGAACGGGCCACCCGCCTAGGGCTGGACTTCCGCTATCTGCCGCAGGTGGCGGTCTGGCATCACGGCAGCGCCGGGAAGAAGCAGAACTACGGGCCGATCGTGGCGGAACTCTACCCTAGCAACCTGTATTACTTTCACAAGTTCTACGGACCCGTCGTCGCCCGGTTGGCGATGTGGGCCCTGTTGTTGGAGATCCGGCAGACCGTCGGGCGGCTCACCGCCGAACTGCGGGAGATAAGCGACCCGGTCGAGCGCGCCAGGCGGGAGGACGCGATCAAACACCTGATAGCCGGGCGGGCGAGGATGCTCGCCCTCGCCCGCTCCGGGAAGTTGCCCCGCTGGCGCCCGGAAGACGCCCCTGTACGTTAGCTCCGAGTGGGTGGCGGGATGCAGATGGTCTGGCCGACCGTCAGCACGTTGGGGTCGGTGATCTGCGGGTTCGCCGCGAGCAACTGCTGCACCGTCAGCTTGCTGCCTCCGGCGATGGCGAACAGCGTTTCCCCGGGCGCCACCACGTGGACGATTCCCCCAGGACAGCCCGGCGCCGGTCCCGGCGTCACCCCGGGCACGCAGAGTTGCTGTCCGGGCAGGATGAACCGCGGGTCAGGCACCTGGGGGTTCGCGGCGATCAACGCCTGCAGCCCAACGCCATAGCGATTGGCGATGACCCCCATGGACTCCCCGGGCTGCACCGTGACCAGCGTTCCACCCACGCAGGCGGGCGGCGGCGGCGGTGTGGAGGGCGCGCCTATGGCGGGCGTCGGGATGCATAGCGTCTGCCCGGGCGAGAGGACGTTCGGGTCGGGCACCTGGGGGTTGGCGGCGATGATCCGGGAGGCGAGTATCCCGTAGAAGTTGGCCAAGCCGAAGATGGTGTCGCCTGGCTTCACCACGTGCAGGATCCCCTCCGGGCAAGCCGGCGGCAGGGGGAACGGGCTGGGGCTCGGCCCCGGCTCTGGGGCTGGGGCAGCGGGGATGCAGAGCTGCTGGCCGATGACCAGCACGTTCGGGTTGGTGAGCTGGGGATTCGCGGTGCGGATCGCGTCCACCGTCGTTCCAAAACGTTTGCTCAGCGAAAACAGGGTATCACCGCGCACCACTGTGTAGAGTTGACCCCCGGCGCAGGCCGGAGGGGTTGGCAGGGCGCTCATGACCTCCAATCCTCCCTTTCCATTTCCCTTGAGAACTCCATCCGCCCGTCGCGCCGCCCGCGTTCCTCCGCGGCCGAGAGCACCTGCCGCAGGGCTTCGACGAGGTAGTCCGCCTCCATCCGCATGTGATGGGCCAGGGCGGGCCAGAAGTTCGTCTGTCCCGACGGGATCGCGCAACGCCGCAGCTCATCGACGAGCGAGGCCAGGTAGTTGCGCCACTTGACCATCGCCGCCAGGCTCTCCGCCGCCCAGTGGGCGACGCGGCTATGCAGGCGCCGGCCCGGACGTTCCTCGTCGCGCATCCGGGTGAATAGATGCATGCCGTCGCGCTCCAGCGCGGCCAAGTCTCGCTGCCAGGCCTCGAGCGCGTCGTGAAGCCGCCGCTGCCCGGCGGGCCTGGTGTGCTGGGCCAGGACCATCGCGTGCTCGGCGTGCGCGTGCAACCAGAACAGGCCATACTCCAGGGCGATAGCGTCGAGACTGTCCGGCGTCCGCCCGATCAGGCGGCGGGGCACCGCGAGCATCCGCGTGTCGCCGTCGGGGAGGTCCAGCTCCCGGCGGAGCGGGGTCGGCTGGTCCAGCGTGCGGCGGAGGAAGCCGAGATAGAAGAGAAGCTCGCGGTGGATGTGGGCCAGCACCTCGGCCCCGATGATGGCGTGCACGGTGCACCGGGTAAGCTCGCGTTCGAGGTCGAGCTTGTACGTGTCGAGGTCCATGAGATGCGGGATGGTCTCGTTCACCAGCGCCCGGATGCCCATTTCATCGGCCGGATCCATGGCCTGCGACCGCTCCGCAAGGCTGGTGAACACCCCGGCAAAGTGATCCGCCTGGCGGATGAGCGCGTCTTCCCCCAGGTCGAGGCTGCCCCGGAGTAGCCGGCCGTGGTCGGCCATGATGTGGTCAAAGAAGCGCATCTCCTCCAGAACCGCCCGGAGCCACGGACCCCCGGTCCTGCGCTCGCGTTCCGCTTCAAGCATATCGAGTCTCCTCCTCTCGGGCGTGTGAGGGAACGGCCACGCCGAGATAGACCGCGAGGCCGTTCATAATCGCCTGCGCCAGCCGCTGACGATAGACGTGGCTTCTCAGCCAGCCCTCTTCCACCGGGTTCGAGATCGCCACGGTCTCGATCGTCACGGCCGGTGGACCATCGTCTGCCGTGGCCTCGGTGGCGGCGTCGCTGTGTGCGCCCGGAGAGAAGGGCGGCCCGCCGGCCAGGTGCACGCCCCGGTCAGCCAGTTCCAGCTTGCGGCGGAGTTGATCCTGGATCGCTTCGGCCAGCGGCAGAGCCTTGCGGCCGTGTGCGTAGGTCGCTGCCCCCTTGACTCTCCGGTCGGCCGACGCATGGGTGTGCAGGCTGAGCACTGCCTCGGGCTGGGCGGCCGCGACCGCCGCTGCCCGGTCGGCCGGCGTCGTCGTGACGTCCCGGCGCCGGGTCATGACCGGCACGCTCCCGTGTTGCTCGAGCAGGTTCTCCAACCGGAGCGCCACGTCGAGCACCACGTTCTTCTCCTCGAGGTCGATGGGGCCAAGGCCCCCCCGATCCATGCCGCCGTGCCCGGCGTCGACCACGAAAACCCGGCCCGCAAGGCCGCGGACCAACGGGGCGGCGGCAAGGTCCACGACGGCCCGGGCTGGCGTTCCGGGAAGGAAGGTCAGGCGCGCCTCCGGGACCACGGTGGTCGCAATCTCCGCCACCACTGCCTGCCCGGAGGCCCTGAGCGTCACCGCCTCGACGACGCCGTCATAGACGCGCACGGTGCAAGGAGGGAGGTTGAGGGCTGCGCCGGGGAGCGTCAGGGCGAGACGCCGCGGCCCGGTCGCCCGCAGGTAGCCGGCCAAGTGGCCGCACCCCTCGATAACCACCCGGGCCTGATGCCGCCGGGTCAGGCGATCGGCCAACCAGCCGGTCCAAACGTTGGTGATCAACGCGGCCATGCGAGTCCTCCTTCGCTGGTCACTCGTACCAGAGCGGCACGGCCGCCAGAGCGCAGCCCACGGTCTCGGTGCGGTGCACGGCGGAGATGATCTCCAGCTTCACCAAGGGCCGGTTGCGGGCGGCGAAGGCCTCCCGCACCATCCCGGCGATGCGCTCCTCGATCTCCTCTTTGGTGTAGTGACCGCTGGTCTCCATGATGACCCCGTGAGTGTCGGCGCTGTGCCCGACCGCGACGGCGGCCGCGATCAGCTCCCCGGGCGTGGTCGACGTGATCGAGGCGTACGCGGTGGGCACCAGGGAGCCGGGCGGGATCACAAGACGGGCGGAAAACTTGGCGCGAGGGGGAAGAATGCTCGAAACCTTCAATAGATTGAGATTGCCGATCCCTGCCTCCAGGAGCGCCCGGTCGAACGCCGTGAGCGGGGTGAGCCCCTCGGCCGCCCCGGAAACGAGGGAGTAGCAGGTGGGAGTGGGAAGCATGGAGCAGAGCCTCCTTTCGCCCACCATGCTATTCGCGAGGCTGGGATTAGGTCCCGGCCGCGGAGAGGCCCATATCGAATTTTCGGTGGAGGGATGAGCTTGAGCGACAGCCTCCGCGCCACTCGCATCCCGATCCGCACCCGCATCCTGACCAGCCAGGATGACCTGGTGCAGGTGGTCAGGGAGTACTGCGGGCGGATCATCCGCCCGGGCGACATCATCGCCCTGTCGGAGAGCGTGGTCGCCATCATGCAGGGGCGGGCCATCCGGGCCGACCAGGTCAAGGCCGGCCTGCTCGCCCGCTTCATGTGCCGCTTCCCCGCCAAACACGGCAGCCTGGCCACCCCGGCCGCGATGCAACTCGCCATCAATGAGGTCGGCGCGCTGCGCATCCTGCTGGGCGCGGCGGCCGCCGCCTTGGGACGCCTGGTGGGCAGGCGGGGCGACTTCTACCGCGTCGCAGGGCCGGAACTGAAGCTGATCGACGACATCGCCGGCACTCTTCCGCCCTTCGACGATTGCATAGTCCTGGGGCCGAAGAATCCTGCCAAGATGGCCCAGGAGCTGCAGGAGGCGCTCGGGGTGGGCGTGGCGATCGTGGACGTGAACGACCTCGGCTGCGTCGACATCCTCGGCGCCAGCGCGGGGCTCGACCGGGAGCTCGTCCAGCGGCTCTTGCGCGACAACCCCGGCGGGAACGACGACCAGCAGACCCCCATCGTGATCCTACGCCCGGGCTGCACCCCGGAGGCGTAGCCGGTCCCGTTCCGACCACTCCCTCTCGGCTTTCCGGCTAGAGGAAGGTTTGCGCCTCACCTGGACAGAATTTCCGGGGTAAGGAGGGGACAAGCATGACGTTGCCCGACCTTGAGCGCCTGCGGGCCGAGGTGGAGGCTTACCAGAGCGAGCTGAACCAGGAGTATTACCGCAACTATGCCGGCCACCAGGCCGAGTTCGACCTGGCGGGGATCTACCGCCGGCACGGGGCCATCTTCGCCCGACCGCAGTTGGAGGCGGTGCGCGCCGAACTGGAACGGGTGGAGGAGCAGCTTTACACCTGGGACGGGGAGGTCACAGGCCCGGCGGGCGACGACGCGAAGCGCCTGCGCTTTCTATACGAATTCCTGCTCCAGGGGCACCTTGGCGAGCGGGTGAAAGAAGCCGATGAGGCGCTCACCATCGAGGAAGCCAAGGCGGTCGTGAAGGTAGACGGGGAGGAGATTCCCTACCGCCAGCTCAGCGCCCGGGTGGCCAACACCGCCGACCGGCGGGCGAGGGCCCGGCTGCACGCGGCCGGCGTAGCCGAACAGGAACGCCGCAACCCCGACCGCTTGGCGCGCTGGCGGTCCCTTCACGCGGCGGCGCGGGAACTCGGCTATCGCGACTACGCCCACCTGTGCGCGGAGAGCCGCCAGCTCGACCTGGAGCAACTCGTGTCGCAGCTCTCCGGTCTGCTTCGCGAGACGGATGACCTGTATGAAGCGGCCCTCGCGCCGGCCTGGCAGGCGGCGGTCGGTCGCAGCCTCGCCGGTGCGCAGCAGCACGACCTCGCCCGCCTGTGGCGCGCTCCCCAGTTCGACCGCTACTTCCCGGCCGGCCGGGTGGTGGACGCGCTGCAGTCAAGCCTCGCCGGGCTGGGCATCGAGCTTGCGGCACAACACAACATCGTGCTGGACACCGAGGCGCGCCCGGGCAAGGCGCCGCGGGCTTTCTGCGCGCCGGTGCGGGTGCCCGACGAGATCTACCTGGTCATCCTCCCCAAGGGTGGGCCCGACGACTACGAGGCCATCCTCCACGAGGCGGGCCATGCGGAGCATTTCGGCCACACCGGCGCCCACCGGCCGATGGAGTACCGCTGGCTGGGCGACTACGCAGTGACCGAGGCGCACGCTTTCACGCTGGAGCACCTGGTGACTGAGCCGGGGTGGCTGGCCGAACTCGGCCTGCCGGACGACGAGGCGCTGGCGTTCCGGCGGTTCGCTTACCTGAAACGGCTCTTCTTCGTCCGCCGCTACGCCGGCAAGCTGGCGTACGAGTGGGACCTCCACCGGGCGGACGATCCCGCGCTCCTGCGGGAGTCGTACGTGAACCACCTTCTCGAAGCCACCCTGGTCCACTACCCGGGGGCCAACTTCCTGACCGACCTGGACGATGCCTTCTATGCGGCCAACTACCTGCGGGCTTGGCTGCTCGAGGCGCAGGTGAAAGAGACCTTGCGGCAGCGGTTCGGGCCGCAGTGGTTCAAGAGCGTACGGGCCGGGCAGTTCCTGCGTGGACTGTGGGAGCACGGCGAACAGCTCACGGCGGAGGAGTTGTCGGCGGAATTGGGTTGGCCGGCCCTTGACCCGGCCGCGCTGCTCGCCGAACTCAAGGCGGCGCTCGGTTAGGGGTTACGCCGGCAGGCGGCGAAGAGGGCGGCGGGCCAGCGTTCTGTCTCGACCACGGTGAAACAGGGTTCCACGAGGCGGGCCAGTTCTTCCGGCCCGCCCAATGGTTCGTGGCCGAAGGGCAGGCGCGCCCTCGGGCGGCCCGTGCCCGGAACAGGCAGCGCAAAGTCGGCGATCACCAGTCCGCCGCCGGGTTTGATCACCCGGGCCAGTTCGGCCACGGCCACCTCGCGATGGTCGATCGCCCAGAGCACAAAGAGGCAGAGGCCCGCCTCAAAGGTGGCGCCGGGGAAGGGCAGCCGTTCGGCGGGCGCACCGACGTGCGTGAGCCGCCGGTCGAAGCCGGTAGTCCAGGTGGCTAAGCGGCTGGCCAGACGGAAAAGCAACGCCGGCTCACAAGCGGTGACGTGAAGCTGTGGGAAGCGGCGCAGCAGGTCGCGGGCATGGTGGCCGGCGCCCGAGCCCACCTCCAGGAGGTGGCCCTCCAGGAGGTGGCCTGTGCCCGGCGCGATTCCCAGCAGGCGGGCCACCAGGTCGCGCTCGGCCCGGCTGGGCCGGCGCAACAGGCTGTACCCTCCCGCGATGAGGTTGAAGTACGCGAGCCGCCAGGGGTTCACCCTACTTCACCATGTAGCTGCCGTGGATGCTGGGATAGACCAGGACCACGCCGAACATGCTGAACAGCGCGACGCCCAGGGCCGCCAGCGAGAGCCAGGCCAGCCGCCCACCTTTCCAGCCGAAGGTGCGGATCAGGTGGAGCTTGAGGGCGTATATGAGCCAGCAGATGAGCGACCACACCTCGATGGGATCCCAGCCCCAGTAACGTCCCCAGGCATGGTTCGCCCAGATGGAACCGGCCAGGATCATGATGGTCAGAAAGAAGAACCCGGCGGCGGTGAACCGGTAAATGAGGTCGTCGGCGGCCCGGCCCTGGGGCACGCGCATCGCGACCGCGCCGGGGCGGGCGGCGAGTCCGGTCAGCCCAAGAAAGGCCAGGCCGGCAGCGAGGAGGGCGCACCCGACGAAGAGTTGGGTGAAGACGACGTGAATCCCGAGCCAGACGGTGGCGAAGGAGAGCGGCGGTGCGCCGACGGCCGGCGTGGCGGCCGTGCCGACGAACCCGAGGGCCAAGGTGGCCACCGGCAGCAGGAAGGCGCCCGCGGCGGCCAGTTCAGGGGTTCGCCGCTGAACCACGAGGAACAGGACCACAATCAGCCAGACAGTGGAGGTCACCACTTCCAGCCGGCTGATGTACGGGGCGTGGCCCGCCCGGTACCAGTGGACGGCCAGTTGCACTGTATTCACGACCAGCGCGGCCCAGGTCGCCCTGGCCGACCACCTGGCCCATCGGTCGCCTCCGAAGACCAGGCGCAACACATAGCTGGCGGCGGCCGCCGCATAGAGGACTGCGGTCACCCAATAGAGCGTCAGATCGGCCGTGACGAGCCCGGCCGGCGAGAGAAGCGGCGTCATTCCTGGGCCTCCTCGAGGCGGGACAGGGCTAGGTGGGTGCGCTCGGCAAAGAACGCTCCGCCCCGCCCGGCCATCACATGGTAACGAAGGACTGTTCCGCGACCCTGGGGGGCGGGCAACACTACGGCCTCCACCCAGCGGGGCGGGGAGAAGAGCCCGAGCCCCAGGGCGCCGATGCAGAGCCAACTGAGCAGGAAGAAGACTGGCGTCAGCGGAGTCGAGGTCACCGTGAAGGTGGTCCAGTACCGCAGCGACGGGAAGGTGATGGTCCAGCCGCCGAGGCTGAGACTCTCCCCGGGGCGAAGCAGCCGCTGCGCCGGCAGCGCCGCGGGCGAGGCCGCTGTACCGGTTGGCCCGGAGGCCTGAGACGCCGGCGCATCAGGGGTAAAAGTCATCGCCAGTTGGAAACGCTGGTAAAGCGGCAACCGGTAGTTGGCGGCGGTGGCCTGGGGCACCAGGCGGAACGTGGCCGTGCCGCCCAGCATGGGAAGGTATAGCGGCCGCTCTTGCCGCTCGGCGTTTTCCTGGTTGACGAAGACGAGGCCGGCCTGGTACGAGCCGTCGGGCCGCTCCACCGGGCCGCCGAAATCGGGCGGAGGAGAATCCGTCGCCCGGCGCACCAGGGCGGGTTCGGACGAAGGGCTACCGGCCGGCCGGATCACGACCTCGGCCAGCGCCCCGTAGCGGCGGGCTTGGCGGAGCGTGAGGCGGCCGAGCGTCAGGGGGCGGCCCATGCTGACGAACTGCGGTCGCCCGCCCACCTGCAGCCGGCTGGCGGCGTCGGGTTGGTAGCGCTTCAACTGGTAGCGAGGCAGGTGCTCGATGAGCATCACCGGGGGGATTCGACCGGCCAGCGCCGGGCGGCTGCCATCCGCCTGCCCTGGGTCGCCGTGGGCGGGCTGTTTCGCCGGGTCGAAGGCGCCGCCCTCGGCCAAGAGGAGGGTTGTGGACCACTGGGTGAGCGCCCCCGCGATGACGGCGACGAAGAGCAGGACCAACCCGAGGTGGAAGAGCGGCGAACTCCAGCGCCCCAGCCCGACCGTCTCCCCCCTGACCGCGAGAACAGGGACGTCCGCTTGCCCAGCGGACGCGGCCCGAGGGTCTGCCGGGCGGACACGCAAGCCCAACCGCCGCAGCGCTTCCGCCACGCGGCGAGCGGCTGCGGCCTGGTCCAGGCCCAGGAGGATCTCCCGGGTCGGCGCCGGCGGAAGCAGCCGCGCTCCTTCGGCCCCGACCGGCGGATGGGCCGCGCTCCTGCGCACCCGCCGGAACTGGTCTATCGTGCAGGCGAGCGTGCTCAGGGCGAGCAGCCCCGTGAGGACCAGGAACCACCCAGAGGTGAAAAGGCTGAACCCGTCGATGAGGCGCAGCAGATGGGCGAGTCCCGGGTGCGTCGCCTGCCAGGCGGCGACCGCGTCGGCTCCGGCGATGCCGACCTGAGGGGCGAGGTTGCCCACGAGGCAGGCCGCCGCGAAAGCCGCCAGAAGAGCGATGGCAAGCCGGGGCGAGCGCAGGGTGCGCCCCAAAGGGCCGGCGAAACTCCCAGCCGCCATGCCTCACGCCCTCCTCGCCAGAGATAGTCCTCCCGGACGAATTCGACTGCCTGCGGCGAAAGCCCTCCCAGGTCCAAGCGTGGAAAGGGATTCCCCGCCGGAGGTCGAACTTTCCCCTGCATGATCATCGACTTTCACGCTCACGCTTTTCCCGACCCCGTCGCCGTCAAGGTCATCGACCAACTCGCCGGGCACTACGGACATCCCCCCGCAGCCGATGGAACCCTGGCCGGACTGCTTGCCGCCCAGCGCCAGGCAGGAGTCGACCTCACGGTTGTCCACACGGCGGCGACCCGTCCCGCGCAGGTGCGGGCCGCCAACGACTGGGCTATCCAGCTGGCGGAACTCGACCGCACGGTCCAGGATCCGCCCGCGCCCCGGCTGCTTCCCTTCGGCACCCTTCATCCGGGCTATTCCGACGTCCCGGGGGAACTGGCCCGCCTGCGCGCCGCCGGTTTGCGCGGGCTCAAGTTCCATCCCGACTTTCAGGGCTTCTACCTCGACTCCCCGGAGGCGCTCGCGCTCTTTGCCTCGATTGGCCCTGAGTTCGTCATCTTGATTCACGTCGGTGATCTCCGGTCGCTCGGGCGCCCGGACTACTCGTCTCCCGCCCGCCTCCGGCGTCTGGTCCAGGCGGTGCCGGGGCTGAAAGTCGTCGCCGCCCACCTTGGGGGCTATCGGATGTGGGACGAATTGGGAGAGGTCTTTCCCCTGGCCAGTGTCTACGTGGATTCTTCGAGTTCCCTCGCCCTGCTCGACCGTGACGAGGCGGTCCGGCTGATCCGGGCCTACGGGGCGGAGCGGGTCCTCTTCGGCAGCGACTTTCCTTTGTGGTCCGCACAGGACGAACTCAGGCGTTTTGCGGCCCTACCTCTGACCGAAACAGAACGCGACCTGATTCTCTGGCGCAACTCCGCCCGCCTGCTCCAACTGGATGGATAGGGGCGGTGCCTTCGGACTCGCCCCGGGCCGAGTGCCCAAGGTGAGGCCTCCCGCATATGGTGTCACATCACGTGCTGGGAGGTATGGCCTATGGAATACATCGTGCAGCCTGGCGACACTTTGTTCAACATCGCGCGCCGGTTCGGCATCGCCCTCTCGACGCTCATCGCCGTCAACCCGCAGATCGCCAACCCTGACCTGATCTACCCGGGACAGGTGGTCCACATCCCCCTCATGCCGCCGGAGCGCCCGCCGGTCGGACGTTTCCTGTACGTGGTTCAGCCCGGGGATACGCTGTTTGAGATCGCCAAGCGCTTTGGCGTCGATCTCAACGTGCTCATCAACGCCAACCCGCAGATCGCCTGCCCCGACCTGATCTTCCCGGGCCAGGTGATCTTCGTCCCGCACCGGCGGCCGGCCGCGGTGGTTGAGGTCACGGAACGGCCAGCGCCGGAGCCCCGGCGTCCCGCGGTCGAGGTCAAACCAGCGGTGGAGATGAGGCCCACGGTCGAAGTCAAGCCGACGGTCGAACTCAAGCCCACCCTAGAGATCAGCCCCACGTTGGAGGTGAAGCCGGGGGTCAAGCCTGCCGTCAAGCCCGCCATGCCCCCCGTTGAGGTTCCGCTCTTCGACTTCCCGCGCAGCGTCCAGACTGATCATTGCGATGAGCGGGGCCTTCCCCGGACGCACATGCGCCCCCAGGAGGAAGAGGAGCACGAGCGGCACCGCGAGCACCATCATCACCACCATCACCGCGACTAGGGGGTGACCTGCATGCTCCATCATGTAGCATGTGCGGGCCAGACCCTCGGTGGACTGGCGAAGGCCTACGGATGCAAAGCGGCGGAACTGGCCGGGATCAACGGGTTCGCGGAGGAGGAGCCCCTTTCGGCGGGCGTGGTGATCTGGATCCCGGTTTCGGAACCAGCGGCTTCCCCGGGTTTCGCGCCGGAGGTCGCCCCGCCTTCCCCTGGGCCGGAGTTGGAGACTGGGCCGGTGTTGCGGCTGCCTTCCACCATCTTCGCCGCGCTACGCCGGCACGCGCAGCGCCATGGAACCGGCCGTCTCGTGCTCACCGTGCGTTCGGCCGGCGAGGGCGAAGCGACGCACCTGCATTTTTCGGAGCGTCCGCAGTCATAACGGCCTGTCCACGGGGGTAGAGTAGAGTCACAATGGGCAGCATGCTTGAGACCGAACGCGATTTCTACACGTTGGATGAAGTGGCGATGCTCTTCGGAGTACCGGTCGATACCGTGCTGGCCTGGACCAGATCGGGCTTACCTCATTCGGTCAAGGGCGGGCGGTGGGTGTTCGTCAAGGAGAACGTCATCGAGTGGGCCAAAACCCATCGCCCCCGCCCTCGCCACGATTAGCTCTTCTTTCTCATGGCGCGCCCCAGGAGCAGCGCACCGCCGATCCCCACCAGATGCACGGCCCACCAGCCCTTCTTCAGGAATTCCCACTGCGTCCCGTCGAGCGAGTTCCGGTCCCTCCTACCCAGCACCGCGATTCCTCCTCGAGGGTATGATGCCCGCGATGACCCAGCCACTTTCCCCGCCGGGCGTGGGAAGTGTTGCGCTGCGCGGAAGGGGCTTTCCAGGACCATAGCCTGGAAGGGGAGGAGCCTGACACCGGCGAACTGCTTCCAGGGAGGTGACCGGCTTGGCCCATCATCGCGACGATGAGGAGGACGAGCAGTTCCCGGCGCTGCACCGGTCCGCCCGCTTGAGTCACCTGCGCCGGAGCGTGAGGCGGCGCGCCGCGGGGACCTCCCCGCGCTTCTCCCGCCTGGTCGGGCTCCAGTACATCCTGCTGGCGGTCTTGGTCGGGCTGCTTTTCCTTTTCGGCCCGGCCTTCAAACTGCGTGTCCATCCGGTCTTCGCCGGCCTGGTCGTGCTCTACCTGGCAGGAGGGCTGGCGCTCCTTAAGGGACACCGGCGGCGGCCGCCCCGCACATAGCCGGCGTCATTGCGGCACACTACTTCCGGGCGGCGGGCGAGCGGCGCCCGCCGGCGGAGGGCAGCGGCATGCCGGGACGCGGAGGGGCGGACCAGGGGGCGCGACGGGTGGGAACCGCAGTGGGGCTTCTGCTTCTCCTGCTTTTCGCAGTCATGGAGGAGCAACGGTTGCCCGGGAAGCCCCTGCCTTCGCCGCCGCTCCTGGAAAGCCCGTCTCCCCGAACGCCTTACCTCAGCGAACTGGCCCGCCGTCATCGCGACGAACGTCTCACGCTCGATGTCATCTACGCCAGTCCGATGCTGCCGGCCGATGAAGCGAATTCGCCCGTCTTCCGGGTGGTCATCGCCTACCAAGGCAGCGAGCCGCCCGGCGTCGCCGTGCTTGCCGGACCGGCGGGCCTCGCTCAACTTCGCACCTCCGACGGGTTCATGACCGACAACCTCATCTGGCAGGAGGAACTCCGGCGCGACGGGTGCATTCTCGGCTACCTTTCGTCTTCGGGCGAGGACCGAAACCCAATCATCACCACGCGCACCCGTTGGATCGAACTCAGCTTGCTGGGGTTGACCGAGCGTCCCGTGCGCTTTCGGTGGCCGGTCGAGCCGCGAGGCCGTGGCTAGATGCCGCTCAATCTGCTAAAATGGTGGACGGGCGAGGAGCAGCGGACGAACCGCCCGGAAGGCGGCGAGGCATGAAGGGGATGCCGGAAGGCACCGACGAGGCGTTCATGCGATTGGCTCTCGCGGAGGCGGAGGAAGCCGCCCGGTTGGGGGAGATACCCATCGGGGCGGTCATCGTGCAGGACGGGGAGGTTCTCGCGACAGGGCACAACCTGCGCGAGACACTGCAGGACCCCACGCTTCATGCCGAGATCGTGGCGGTGCGCCGGGCGGCGCAGAACCGGCGCTCCTGGCGGTTGACCGGGGCGACCATGTATGTTACAATTGAACCCTGCCCGATGTGCGCGGGCGCGCTCGTGCTGGCCAGGATTTCCCGGCTGGTCTACGGCGCCCCCGATCCCAAGGCCGGCGCCGTCGATACCTTGATGGACCTGGTGAGGGATGAGCGGTTGAACCATCGGATGGATGTCACTTCCGGGGTATTGGCCGGTGAGGCCGCCGCTGTGCTGCAGGCGTTCTTCCGCCGCCGGCGGCGGGAGGGCAACATGAGCGGGCAAAAAGAATAGTCGCGGAGAGGTGGCTGAGCGGTTGAAAGCGCCCGCCTCGAAAGCGGGTTAGGGTTTGCGCCCTACGCGGGTTCGAATCCCGCCCTCTCCGCCAGCTTTTTCGGGGCAGGCAGGCTGGGCGTCTGCCTCTCGCTTTTTCCGGTGGCGCTCAGCGCAAGCAAAAAACGGGGTGGCGCCGTAACACCTCGTGTGGTAAAATAACCGTGCGCTTGACAGCGCCGAAAGGGTTTCTTCGCGACCGCGGAGAGATGGCCGAGTGGTCGAAGGCGCACGCCTGGAGAGCGTGTAGGGTCCTAAAGGCCCTCGTGGGTTCAAATCCCACTCTCTACGCCAGAATTATTCCGCACGCCGGTGGCGTGCGTTTTTTGCCAGGTTTGCCGTGCTAGACGGGGTGGTAGCGGTGCCCTGCACCCGCAATCCGCTATAGCGGGGTCGAAACCCTCCTGAGGCTTCACCTTGTGGGGCCGGCCTGAGTACGTGGCGTTGAGGACCGGGTCTTGCGCAGCGGGTACTTGTGAACCCCGTCAGGTCCGGAAGGAAGCAGCGGTAAGCGAGGATCCCGGGTGCCGCAAGGAGGCCTGATCTGAGCAAACGGCCCAGGTATCGCCCGGAAGGCCGAAATCGAGGGAGGGCGCACGGCATTGTCGGGGCTGCGGTTTTCCGCAGCCCTTTTTTCGCGCCAGAGAGGCGAACGCCGCGTTTTCGTCGAATCAAGGAAAGACTTTGCTTTACGAGGTGGGCCCGGTGGGTTACTTGTCCCTCTACCGCAAGTACCGCCCCCAGACCTTTGCGGAAGTCATTTCGCAGGAGCACGTCATCCGGACGCTGCAGAACGCCCTCCGCATGCGGCGGACTGCCCATGCTTATCTGTTCGCCGGCCCGCGCGGCACGGGGAAGACGACCGTCGCCAGGCTGTTGGCGAAGGCCCTGAACTGTCAGAATGGCCCGGCGCCCGAGCCCTGCAACGAGTGCGCCAGCTGCCGCCAGATTCGCGACGGGCTCGCCCTCGACGTGATCGAGATCGACGGCGCTTCCAACCGCGGCATCGAAGAGATCCGCGACTTGCGTGAGAAGGTCAAGCTGGCTGCCGCCGAGTCCCACTACAAGGTCTATATCATCGATGAAATCCACATGCTGACCACTGACGCCTTCAACGCGCTCCTCAAGACGCTGGAGGAGCCGCCGGCGCACGTTGTCTTCATTTTTGCGACCACGGAAGCGCACAAGATCCCCGCCACCATCCTCTCCCGGTGCCAGCGCTTCGACTTCAAGCGGCTCACTGTCTCGGAACTCACGGCTCAGCTCGTCCGCATCGCTGCTGCCGAGAGCCTGGAGATGTCGCCGGAGACGGCTGCGCTGATCGCTCGCAACGCAGAGGGCGGTCTCCGGGATGCTCTTTCCCTCCTCGACCAGATCGTCGCCTTCGCCGGCGAGCGCATCACCCTCGCCGATGTGGAGACCCTGCTCGGTACGGTGCAGGTCGAGGTGTTGCTGCGTTTCGTCGACCTGGTGGCCGATCGCGAGCTGGTCGGCGGGCTCGAGCTGATCGGACGGCTGATCGACGACGGCAAGGACCTGCACCGGCTCAGCCGCGACCTGATGGGACACCTCCGGAACCTGCTCTTTCTCCAGCTTGCGCCCAACGCGCACCTGATCTCGGTCGAACCGGAGGTCGAGGAGCGCCTTCGCGTGCAGGCCGGGCGGCTGACCCGGCAGCAACTGGTGGCTTCAATCGAAATCCTGGCTGAGGCCGAAGCGGAGATTCGCTGGGCTTCCCAGGACCGTCTCCCGCTCGAACTGGCCCTCATTCGTCTGGTGGGCTTGGTTGAGGAGCGCCCGGCGGCCGGCCGGCCGGCCTCACCCCCGGTTGCTCCGCCGGAACCTGCGGCGGTTCAGACCGGGCAGGCCGAAACCGCGGCGGCCCTCGCCGCTGAGTCCGCCCCGGCTGAGGCGCCTGCCCTGCCAACCGGACTGGCGCCGGCGGCGGGTGTCCGAGCCGAATTCTCACCCGGCCAATGGCAGGCTTTCCTCGAGCATCTTGTGGCGAACAACCTGCGCAACATGGCTTCGGTTTTCCGCCAGGGGGAGCCGGAACTTCTCCCTGGCGCAGTGCGTTTGCGGTTTCCTGCCACCAAGGGCTTCTACTACAACAAAGCCATCGACGCGCGGGAACAGATGGAGCGGGCCGTTCGCCGTTTCTTCGGCGAGGAGTTCCAGTTCCTGCCCTTCGCTGAGGGAGAAACGCCGCCTCCGGTCCCGGCCGCCTCGGCAACTGCGCCTGCGGCCGGCGGGCATACGCCGGCGGCCCGGGGTGAGGATCCCCGTTCTGACCCGTTGGTGCGCAAGGCGATCGAACTGTTCGGCGCCACGGTGGTCAGAGTGGAGCCGTCAGAGTAACTTGTACATGGAATAGTGACGACGTCCGGTCGTGACGACGTTCGCTCAGGAGTAGGAGGATGAACCATGGGTATTGGTGGCCTCGGCAACCTCGGCAAGTTGATGAAGCAGGCGCAGAAGATGCAGGAAGAGATGGCCCGCATCCAGGCGGAAGCCGAGAACAAGAAGGTTGAGGCGACGGCGGGTGGCGGTGCCGTGAAGGTGGAGGCCAATGGAAAGGGCGAGTTGGTGTCCGTGAGCATCCAGCCCGACGCCATCGACCCGCAGGATCCGGGGCTGCTGGAAGACCTGGTCTTGGCCGCCGCCAACGAGGCGCTGCGCCAAGCCCGGGAAACCGTCGCGCAGGAGATGCAGCAGATGGCTCGCGAGGTCGGCCTCCCCAACGTCCCCGGCCTGCAAGGGCTCTTCTAGAGCTCCATGTTCTACGCCGAACCGATCGCCCGCTTGATCAGTGAACTGTCACGGCTCCCGGGCGTCGGCCCCAAGACCGCGCAGCGCTTGGCGATGCATTTCGTCCGTATGCCCAGAGAGCAGGCGCAGAAGCTGGTCGAGGCGATCCTGGTCGTCAAGGACCGGATCGGCTACTGTTCTGTCTGTGGCAACATCACCGATGTCGACCCCTGTCGCATCTGTCGCGACCCTGGGCGCGATCCTTCCATCCTGTGCGTGGTCGAAGAGCCCAAAGATTTGATCGCCATGGAGAAGACGCGCGAGTTCCGGGGCCGTTACCACGTGCTCGGAGGGGCCATCTCGCCGATGGAGGGCATCGGCCCGGACGACCTTCGCCTGAAAGAACTCCTCCCCCGGCTGGCTTCCGGAGAAGTCAAAGAGGTGGTGCTCGCCACCGGCCCCAACGTCGAAGGCGAGGCCACGGCTCTCTACACGGCTCGTCTGGTCAAACCGCTGGGGATCCGGGTCACCCGCATCGCCCACGGGCTTCCGGTCGGCGGAGATCTGGACTACGTCGATGAGGTGACTCTCGCCCGCGCCCTGGAAGGCAGGCGTGAAATCTAGAAGAATATGGGCGTCCGCCTTGACCTATACTGCTAGCGGGACTCGCTAGGGTCAAGGAGGATACTCTGATGAAGAATCCCTTGTCGAGCTTGGTCGCCAGTTGGATCGCCCCGGGTTCCGAGGACACCGCACCTGAGGCGCAGAGCCCCGAGACGCTCATCTCCGACGTCGAAGCGGCGCGCCAGCAGTGGCTGACGGCCAAGGCCTACTTCGATTACGTCACCGACCCCGACCTAATAGACATGGCCATCTACTCCATCGAGGCCGCCGAAAAACGCTACATGTATCTGTTGAAGGTGGCCCGGGCACGGGGGATTCGCCTCGCCTTGCCGACCCCTCACTAGGGTGCCGGCGGTTGCGCTTTGGCAGGGGAGGGATGAGCATTGCGGATCGACGTCGTGGCAGCCTTTTTGATTGGACTGTTCCTGGTTTACCTGCTCGCACGGATCTTCTTCGTGCCGCTCAAGTTCATCGTCCGGCTGCTCTTCAACGCAGCCGTGGGCGGCATCTTGCTCTGGCTGGTCAACCTGCTTGGGCGCCACTTCGGGGTGACAGTGCCGATCAACCCGATCACCGCGCTGGTGGCGGGGTTCCTCGGAGTGCCGGGCGTGGTCCTGGTTCTGGCGCTGCAGTACTTCCTCACTCACGGCACCTTCCGATAAAAACCCCTGTTCCAGCCCTTCCATCTACCCACCGGGATGCCTCCACCTTCTCCGGAGACAATAGCGAACGAGGAGGTGATACCATGGCACTCGGACAGAAGAGGAACACTCTGCTGGTTCCCGGCGCTTGGAATGGCATCGAGAACTTCAAGTGGGAAGTGGCCAGCGAGCTGGGCGTTCAGCCCCCGGCCGACGGCTACATGGGCGACATCCCGTCTCGGGTCAACGGTGCGATCGGTGGACATATGGTCCGCCGGATGATCGCGGCCGCCGAGCAGTCGCTCGTCTCCCAGGCGGCCGGCAACGTCACCGCGGGGTTCCGGTCCGCTCTTGGCAACCTCGGCACGGGGACCAGCCTGCAGGGTACTGGCGCGGCAGCCCAGTTCCCTAGCGAGCAGAACCTGTTCCCCAAGAACGTGTAGCCAACTATCCATAACGCCTATAACTGCGTACATGCAAGGGGGTCATCCGACCCCCTTTCTTGAATGAAGTCGTGTTTTTCGAGGGAAAGTTACTTCGAGGTGTTGACACACCATATACCCCATGCTATTATGATAGAGCGCTACGGCGACGGCAACGAAACGCCAGCGCAACGAGCCACCAGAACGGCTCCGGTCCTTGAAAACTGAACAGCGTGACAAGAAGTCAGCACCAAGTACGGGTAAGTGAAACCGTGAGACATCACGGCTTCTGTCAGTACTTGTGAAGTACTCGGTAAGAAGCTGGTGATCAAG
>JBLNBQ010000073.1:0-3214 GCA_050260095.1 Chitinophagales bacterium | reverse complement strand
CGACACTTACCTGGCGCTCATCGTCCCGGGGCTCATCTCCGCCTTCGGGGCCTTCTTGATGAACCAGTTCATGGCGGGCATCCCCGACGACCTTTTGGACGCGGCCCGCATCGACGGGCTGAACGAGTTCGCCATCTGGCGGCGCGTGGCTCTGCCCTTGGTCAAACCGGCGCTCGCCGCCCTGGCCATCCTGGTCTTCTTGGGGAACTGGAACGCCTTCCTCTGGCCGGTCATCGCCATCGAAAGTTCGGCGATGCGGACTCTGCCGGTGGGCATGGCCCTTTTCAGCGGTGAGGCGGGGGCGGAGTGGCAGCTCATCATGGCGGCGGCAAGCCTGGCTGTGATCCCGGTGCTTCTGGTTTACGTCTTCTTCCAGCGCTACATCGTCCAAGGGATCGCCTTGACGGGGATGAAGTCGTAGGTGGGGCCGAGGCGGCAGTTGGTGGTCCGGACCAGCAAAGAAGTGGGCAGACGCGGGGCGAGGCTTCTGGCCGCCTTTGTTCGGCGGAGGCCCGGGGCGGTCCTGGGGTTGGCGACCGGGTCGACGATGGTGCCTTTCTACCGGGAACTGGTCCGTCTTCACTTGGCCGGCCAGGTTGACTTCGCGGGCGTGACTACCTTTAATCTGGACGAATACTATGGGCTCGGCCCGGAGGACCCGCGGAGCTTCCACTACTACATGCAGCAGCACTTCTTTCGCTGGGTGAACGTACCGCCCAAGCGGCGCTTTCTGCCCGACGGGCTGGCTCAGGATCCGGAAGCGGAGTGCCGGCGCTATGAAGCCCTGCTGGCGCAGTCGGGCGGCCTCGACCTGCAGGTCCTGGGGATTGGCGTCAACGGCCACATCGGGTTCAACGAGCCGGGGACCCACCTGGGTTCGGGGACGCAAATCCTCCGGCTCAGGCCGGAGACGGTGGCGCGCAACGAAGGACTCCTCGGCGGTCTGGCCTTGCCGGAGATGGCCATCTCCGTCGGGATCAAGACGATCATGCACGCCCGGCGCCTGCTCCTTCTGGCGAGCGGAGCCGAGAAGGCGGAGGCGGTGCGCCGGGCACTCGCCGGTCCGGTGAGCGAGGAAGTACCCGCCTCCGCCCTGCAGCTCCATCCCGCGTTGACGGTGATTCTCGACGCGCCGGCGGCCGCCGGGCTCGGCGGGCGACCGGCGCCCGGGACGGCCTCTCGCACCGGCCGGCCGGAACCTAGAAGTTGAACGCCGCGACCGCCTTCTCAAGGTCCTGCGCCAGCGCGGAAAGAGACTGGGCGGAGGACGCGATTTCCTGAACCGAGGCCGTCTGTTCCTCGCTGCTGGCGGAGATTTCCTCGGCGCCGGCGGCGGCCTGCTCGGTGATGGCGGCGATCGACTCGACGGACTTGACTACCTGCTCGCTGCTCGTCGCCAGTTGCCTGGTCGCCAGGCTCACCTGCTCGACCTGGTCGACCACCGTCCGGACCACGCGGGCGATCTCCGCGAACGCCGCTCCGGCCTGGGCGACGACCTCCGAGCCGGCCGCGACTTCTCGGCCGCCCGCGTCCATGGTGGCGACCGCCTGGGTCGTGTCCGTCTGAATCTCCCGCACGAGACCGGAGATCTGTTCCGCTGCCTCGCGGGACTGCTCCGCGAGCTTGCGTACCTCCTCAGCCACGACGGCGAAGCCGCGCCCCTGTTCCCCCGCCCGGGCGGCCTCGATGGCTGCGTTCAAGGCGAGGAGGTTCGTCTGGTCGGCGATGCCGGTGATCACTTCCACGATGCGGCCGATCTGACGGGAGCGTTCGCCCAGGCGACCGATGGCGGCCGCCGTCGCGCCCGCCGCCTGGTTGATGGCCTCCATCTGTCGGACGGACTGGCGGACGGCCTCCTGACCTGCCAGGGCGCTGGTGGCGGCCTGCGCGGCATCTCCCGCCACCTTTTGGGCCGCGGCGTCCGCCTGTCCGATGGCACTGGCCATCTCCTCTACCGCCGTACTTGTCTCCTGGGCCTGTTTGGCCTGTTCGTCGGAGCCTTTCGCCAGTTGGCTGATGGTCTCGGCGACTTGCTGGGTAGTCTGACCCACCGCCTGGGACGAGGAGGAGAGTTCTTCCGCCGAGGCCGCCACCTGCTCCGCCGTCTCTCTGACTCGGCCCACCAGGCCGCGGAGGTTGCCGACCGCTGCGTCGACCGCGCGGGCCATTGCGCCGAGTTCATCCGTGGTGGAGACCCCGGTCGTCTGGGTGAGATCGCCCCGGGCCAGCGCTTCCGCCACTTTCCGCACCCGGTCCAAAGGGCCGACCACGCCGCGGCTCGCGGCCAGCCCCACTGCGCCCGCTACCAGCGCACAGGCCAGGGAGACGGCGAGGATGAGGCCGAGCATCGCCCGGGCGGCCGACTCGACCTCCGCGAGCGGCCGTTGGGTGATGACGGTCCAGGCGCTCCCGGGGACCTTGGCGAACCCGGCGTACTTGGCCACGCCCTTGAACCGGTAGAGGACGCCTCCCGAAGCTTCGGCGCCCTTCGCCGCCTGCTGCAGTTCGGGTACGGGCGTTTCGCGCCCGATCTCCTTTGGGTCAGGATGGACGATGGCCTTCGCCTGTCCGTCGAGGAGCACCGCATAGCCGACTTGGCCCAACCGGACGTCCTTCAGGAAGCCGAGGACGGAGCGACCGACTTCGATCGCCAGACCGGCGGCGCCCAAGACTTCGCCGTCCTTGACCACCGGGCTCGCCCGAGCCACGACCTGGTGGCCGGTGCCCGCGCTGACCATCACGTCGCTGTGGGCCGGCCGGCCGGTCAAGGCTTCCTGGATGTACGGGCGGTTGCCCAGACTCTTGCCTACCACCGCCGGGTCGGTCGAAGCCACGCACCGTCCCGTCCGGTCCACCAGGAAGACCGATTCTGCCCCGGCCTCGCGGAGCATCAGCCGGACGAACCGCCCGGCGTCGCTGGTGGGGGAAGAGGGGATGGCCGGAGCTGCATCCCGGGCCAGAAGCCGCACGCTTTCCGGCCGGGCCGCGACGAAAGCGGCGCGGTGGGCGAGGTCTTCCATCTTGGCGCCGATGAGCGCGGCCAAGTCACCGGCGCGGCTCTCGATGGTCGCAAGGGTTTCCTGGCGGGCCCAGGCGCTGGACTTGAGATAGAGCACCGCCCCTGAGACGAGCAGGGGCAGAACAACCAGCAAGACCATGGTCAGCGGTAGACGTTGACGCAGGCGCATGTTTCTCTCACTCCCCCAGAGGGAGG
>JBLNBQ010000072.1:0-4938 GCA_050260095.1 Chitinophagales bacterium | reverse complement strand
GCGACCACCTCGACGTGAAGCGCGCCGCCACCGAACCGGCGTACGTGGCGGAGCGCAAGGAGACCCTCGCCCGGAATGGGCTTCAGTGCTGGGCGATCGGCGCTCACCTCGCCGGCCAGTGCGTCGGCGACCTTTGGGATCCCCGGCTCGACGGCTTCGCCCCGGCCGAGGTCAAAGGCAACCCCAAGGCCATCCGGGAGTGGGCGATTCAGGAGATGAAGTACACGGCCCAGGCCGCGGCGAACCTCGGTTGCCGCGTGGTGACCGGGTTCATGGGTTCGCCCATCTGGAAGTTCTGGTACTCGTTCCCGCAAACGACCGAGGAGATGGTCGAGGCCGGCTTCCGGCAGATTCTCGACCTCTGGACGCCCATCCTGGATGAGTTCGATCGCCTGGGCGTCAGATTCGCGCTCGAAGTCCATCCCACCGAGATCGCCTTCGACTACTACAGCGCCCAGCGGCTGCTGGAGGTCTTCGGCCGCCGGCCGGCCCTCGGCTTCAACTTCGACCCGAGCCACCTCGTGTGGCAGGGGGTGAAGCCCCACCTTTTCCTGCGCGACTTCGCCGACCGGATCTACCACGTCCACATGAAGGACGCCGGGGTACACCTCGACGGGCGCTCCGGCCTCCTCGGATCCCACCTGACCTTCGGCGATGCCCGGCGCGGCTGGAACTTCCGGTCGCTGGGGCACGGGAGCGTGGACTTCGAGGAGATCATCCGGGCCCTCAACGATGCGGGCTACACCGGGCCCCTCTCGGTGGAGTGGGAGGATTCGGGCATGGACCGCGAGCACGGCGCCCGGGAGGCGCGGGAGTTCGTCCGGAAGGTCGACTTTCCGCCGTCCAACATCGCGTTCGACGAGGCCATGAAGAAGTAGAGCGGGTGATGACGTGGAGGACGTCCTGGTCCGGACGGTCGACATCTCCAAGGAGTTCTCCGGCGTTCGCGTGCTGGACCGCATCAGCGTCGAGATCCGGCGCGGCGAGATCCTCGGCCTGATCGGGGAGAACGGCGCGGGGAAGTCCACCTTCGTCAAAATCCTGAGCGGGACTTATACGCCCACCGAAGGGCAGATCTTCTTCGAGGGGCGCAGAGTCCAGGTCAGGGATACGGTCGTGGCCAAACGCATGGGCATCGCCGCGATCCCCCAGGAGTTCAACCTGGTGAACCACCTTAACGTCTACGAGAACATCTTCCTGGGCAAGGAACCCACCCGGCTGGGCTTCCTCGACCGGCGGACGATGATCGAGCGGACGCGGCTCCTCCTGGCCGAGCTGCATACGGACATCCCGCCCGACGCCAAGATCCAGAACCTGAGCGTCGCCCAGAAGCAGATGGTCGAGATCGCCAAGGCGGTGGCCGAGGAGTCCAAGCTGCTCATCATGGACGAACCGACCTCGGTGCTCACCCCGCACGAGATCGAGGTGCTCTTCAGTCTGATGCGCCGGCTTAAGGCCCGGGGCGTGACGATCATCTACATCTCCCACAAGCTCAAAGAGGTGGCGTGCATCTGCGACCGGGTGATGATCCTGCGCGACGGAGCCTTCGTGACGCTTGACCCCACGAGCGAGCTCGACGAACGGGAGATGGCCCGCCGGATGGTCGGCCGCGAGCTGCACCAGATCTTTCCCCCGAAGACGACGCCCGACCCCGAGGTCGTGCTGAGCGTGGAGGGGCTCACGGTACCCGGGCTCCTCCACGAGGTCGGCTTTGCGCTGCGCAAGGGCGAGATCCTGGGCTTCGCGGGTCTCATGGGGGCGGGCCGCACCGAACTGGCCGAGGCCGTGCTGGGCCTGCGCACGAAGCAGTCGGGGCGCCTCGTACTGCACGGGCGGGAAATCGCCATCCGGTCGCTCGCCGACGCTCACCGCAATGGCCTCGCCTACCTTTCGGAGGACCGGCAGGGGACCGGCATCCTGCTGGGCTTCGACGTGACGAGCAACGTCACGCTGGCCTCGCTCAAAGACTACGGCCGGTTCGTGGTGAACCAGCGGCGGGAGCGCGAACAGGCGGCCGATTACGTGCGGGCCTTCAACGTGCGCACGGCCTCCCTCGCCACCCGCCTCGAGTTCCTGAGCGGCGGCAACCAGCAGAAGGTCTCGGTGGCGAAGAGCCTCGACACGCACCCGGAGATCTTCATCATCGACGAACCGACCCGGGGCATCGACGTCAGCGCCAGGAAGGAGATCTATCACTTCATCCACCAGCTGGTGGAGGGCGGCATCTCCGTCCTGCTCATCTCCTCGGAACTCGAGGAGATCATCGGCCTGTGCAACCGCGTGGTCGTCATGCGGGAGGGCCGGGTCACGGCGGTCCTGGAGGGCGAACAGTTGAACGAGGAAGAGATCATGTTCCACGCCACGGGCGTGAAGGAGGGGGCCTCCTAGAGATGGATCTGAGAGCCCAGTTCAAACGGGTCGACCTTGAGAAGTACGGTCCGCTGCTGGCGCTGGTGGTGCTCTTCGTGCTTTCGGCCGTGTCGAGCCCGTACTTCCTGCAGGCGCAGAACATCCTGAATATCCTGCGGCAAGTCTCGTACACGGGGATCATCGGCTTGGGGATGACTTTCGTCATCATCTCGGGCGGCATCGACCTCTCGGTCGGCTCCATGGTGGCCTTCGTCGGCGGCCTGGCCATCCTGGTCCTCAACCGGTTCGGCGGCGGCCTGCCGGCGATCCTCCTCGCCATCCTGGTGGCGCTGGCGCTGGGGGCGGCGGCCGGGGCGCTCAACGGCTTCATCATCACCAAGGGGCGGGTGGCGCCGTTCATCGTCACTCTGGGGACGCAGGCCGTCTTCCGGTCGCTCACCCTCCAGATCAGCAACGCCGGGGAGTTCCGTTCCGAGAGTTCCATCTACCCCAACCTGGGGATGGGCTCGGTGCTGGGGATACCAGTCCCGGTCTGGATTTTCCTCGGGCTCGCGGTGGTCTTCACCGTCCTGCTCACCCGGACGCGCTACGGGCGCTACGTCTGCGCGGTCGGCTCCAACGAGCGGGTGGCCAAGTACTCGGCGATCGGCGTGGACGGGGTCAAGTTCTTCTCCTACGTCATCGTCGGTCTCACCGTCGCCATCTCGGCGGTGCTGCTCTCCTCCCGGCTCAACTCGATCAGCTCGACCAACGCCGGGGTCAACTTCGACCTCGACGCCATCTCGGCAGTCATCATCGGCGGTACGCCGATGTCGGGCGGCACGGGGTTCATCGCCGGGACGGTCATGGGCGCCATCATCCTGGGCATCGTGAACAACATGCTCAACATGCTGGGCGTCTCGCCGTACCTGCAGGGAACGGTGAAGGGCCTCGTAATCATCGGGGCGGTCCTCATCCAGCGCCGGGCCAAGAAGTAGCGGGTGAGGCGCGGCTTCCGGTATGAAGCTGCCTTCCCCGTGAGAAACTCCCACCAAGACCATAACAAGGAAAGGGTGGATTATGTTGAAGAGGCCGATTGTGTTGCTCCTGGCCGCGGTGATCTTCTCCCTGGTCTTCCCGTTCGGCGCCCTGGCGGCGGAGAAGCTGAAGGTCGGGGTCTCGATCCCCACCGCTGACCACGGCTGGACCGGCGGCATCGTCTGGTACGCCAAGAAGGCGATCAGCGACTGGCAGAAGAAGGACAAGGACGTCGAGTTCTTCCTGGTCACGGCGAACTCCGCTTCGGAACAGGTCGGACAGGTCGAGGACCTCATGGTCAAGGGCATCGACTCGCTGGTCATCCTGGCCTGGGATTCCGCCCCGCTCACCCCGGTGGTGGAGAAGGCCTCCAAGAAGGGCATCTTCATCGTTTCGGTGGACCGGGGGCTGACCAAGCCGGTCGAGGACATCTACGTGGCCGGCGACAACCCGGGTCTCGGCAGGGTCTCGGCCCAGTGGCTCGCCAAGGAACTCGGCGGCAAGGGCGACATCGTGGTGCTTGAGGGCATCCCGTGCGTCATCAACACCGAGCGGGTCGAGGCCTTCAAGGAAGTCATGAAGGACTACCCGGGCATCAGGATCCTCGATTCACAGCCGGCCTACTGGTCCACCCAGAAGGGCCTCGAGATCATGGAGAACTACCTGCAGAAGTACAAGAAGATCGACGCGGTCTGGGCGCAGGACGACGACGTCCTCAAGGGCGTCCTCCAGGCGTACAAGGAATCGGGCCGCTCCGACATCAAGATCATGCTCGGCGGCGCCGGCTCCAAGGACATCATCAAAATGGTCATGGACGGCGACCGGCTGGTGCGCGCCGATGTCACCTACCCGCCGTCGATGATCGGCACCGGCATCAGCATGGGCGTGATGGCGCTGCGCAAGGATAAGCTCAACGGGTTCTACCAGAACGGGCTCCCGTCGAAGATCATCCTCTCGGCCGAACTCATCACGAAGGCCAACGCCAAGGACTACTACGTGAAGGACTCCATCTTCTAGCAGCGGGGTCTTTGGACCGCAGGGGGCCCGGCGTGCCGGCCCCCCTGCCTCCCCGCCCGGGTCTTCGGTTAGCCTTGCATTCCACCGCCGCATGAGGTATAATAACTTCTGCACTTCAGATGCGCCTATAGCTCAGCGGATAGAGCACCGGCCTCCGGAGCCGGGTGCGTAGGTTCGATTCCTACTAGGCGCACCAGCAAGTTTGGGAGCAGTCAGGTGGCTGCTCCTTTTTTGTTGTGCGGGAATCCTGCTCGGTGTTCCTCCTCGCTAACCATGCCACAATCGAGACGAATTGGCGGGCGAAAAAACGCGGTCCGGCTGGTAGCCCGGATGCGCTGTGCTCTTGCCGCGGGGCGAGGCCCTTGGTCATGGAGAAGGCCGGACCGGGCGCATCAACCCGCAAGCAGGTCCGTCCGTTTCCGCACGCTGAAGGTCTGGCGAAGCTGGTTCCAGGCGGCGGGCCAATCCTCCAGCACGTGCCAGAAGCTCAGGCCCAAGAGGCCGAACTCCCGGTTCAAGGCCCACAGCGCCTGC
>JBLNBQ010000071.1:0-13612 GCA_050260095.1 Chitinophagales bacterium | reverse complement strand
CGGGAGCGACGGGGGCGGGCGCGCCCGGGGTGCCACCGACGCCCACATCTAGGGGGCCGGCGCGCCGGGGGCCGCCCTCTTCCAGGCCCACGAGCCGGAACTCCGGGCGGCGCTCGAAAGCGCCGGGCTCAAGGCCGGACACATCGCCTACACCGTGGCGCCGCCGTCCCCGGCCGCGCCGCCGGATAAGTCCGGCCCGGCCGGCCCGGCTGCAACCGGCCCCAGCGCCATCGACCTGCGGCTGTGAGGAGACCGCGATGACGCCGAAGACGCACAAAGGCCATGAAGAGCCGAAAAAGGCCGCCGCCCTCAGGTACGACCCCACGCTGGGCGACCGGGCGCCGCGCCTTTTGGCAAAAGGCGAAGGGTTCGTCGCCGAGCGCCTGCTGGAACGTGCCCGCGCCGAGGGCATCCCCATCTACGAAGACAAGGCCCTGGTCGACGCCCTGGTTCACCTGGAACTCGAGACCGAGGTGCCGCCCGAACTCTACCAGGTGGTCGCCGCGGTGCTCGCCTTCGTCTATCGGCTAGACAGAGCCCGCTGAGAACTCACAACACAACGCCGGGGAAGCTCCCCCCTCTCTTCCGGCCGGCAGGTCCGCGTGACCCTACTTCTCCAGAGCCCGGCGCAGGAGCGGCACCGGCAGGGCCAGCGACAGGAGCGTCAGCGCGGTGAGCGTCGCAAGGTAGACAAGGTCGACCGGCGCCACCCGTCCCAGAGAGAGGGCCCGGGAGAGTTCGACCGCATGGAAGAGCGGCGTCGCCTTCACCACCCACTGCAGGAGGTACGGCATCCGCTCCACCGGGAAGAAGACGCCCGAGAACATGAACATCGGCGTGATGGCCAGGGTGAAGAAGTAGAACAGGTGCTCGTGGCTGCGCGCCACCGTCACGACCGCCAGCCCCAGCGCGCCGAAGAGCAGGCCGGTGAGCACGAGGACGATGGGCAGGAAGACCACCCACACCGACCGGACGAGCCCGAAGAAGAAGAGGACCACCAGGAAGATCAACCCGTAGACCACCGCCCGGCTCGCCTCCCACAGAAGTTCCCCGGCCACGACCTCCTCCACCGAGAGCGGGGCGGTCACCATCGCGTCGTAGACTCCCGTGGACCGGAGGCGGTCGTACCCGTCGAAGGTGATATCGTAGGCAACGGCGTTCATGACCGTGACCGCCAGGAGCCCCGGCGCCATGAACTCGAGGAACGAGACGCCGCCCATCTGCGAGACATAGGCCCCGAGCCCCACGCCCAGCGCGAGAAGATTCATCACGGGCTCGCCGAAGTTGAGCAGGATGCTGCTCTTGGCGTACTTGACCCAGGCGAGCAGGTTGCGGAGCCAAACCGCTCCCGCCCGGCGAGTGAAGGCTGGATAAGCGCGGATCATCGGCGTCACTCCTCGTGCAGGGTGCGGCCGGTGAGCGTCAGGAAGACGTCCTCCAGGCTCGCCGGCCGGGCCAGGTAGTCGGTGGGCGTCCACCCCGCCGCGGCCAGCTCGCGCAGCAGAGCTTCGTTGTCCTCGTTGTAGATGAAGAGCGTGGCGCCGACCCGCTCCCAGCGGCGCACCAGCGGCGCCCGCCCGTCGAGCCACTCCCCCAGCCCGGGGTCGTCGTCCCGCAACTCCAGGACCCACCGGCCGACCTTTTCCCGCACCATTGCCTTGGGGTCGCCACGGGCGATGATCTCTCCCTCGTCCATGATGACCAGCCGGTCACAGAGCCGCCAGGCTTCGTCCATGTAGTGCGTGGTCAGGACCAGCGTCACGCCCCGGGAGCGCAGGTCGGCGAGGCGTTCCCAGACCAGCACCCGGGCGTGCGGGTCGAGGCCGGTGGTGGGCTCGTCGAGGATGACCAGCTCCGGCTCATTGATGAGCGCCCGGGCGATCACCAAGCGGCGCTTCATCCCGCCCGACAGTTCGTCCACCAGCACCCGGCGCTTCGCTGTCAGCTGCATGAACTCCAAGAGCCCCTCGGCCCGCGCCTTCGCCGCCCGCCCCGAAAGGCCGAAAAACCTGGCGTAGACCTCCAGGTTCTCCGCCACCGTGAGCTGCGGGTCAAGATTGTTGTCCTGGGGCACGACGCCGATGCGCGCTCTGACCCTCTCGCTCTCCTTCGTCACGTCGAGGCCCAGCACCGAAAGGCTCCCCCCGGAGATCGGCAGCCGGCACGAGAGCATCCGGATGGTGCTGGTCTTCCCCGCCCCGTTGGGCCCCAGGAAGCCGAAGCACTCGCCGCGCTCCACGGTGAAGTCGATCCCCTTGACCGCCACAAAGTCGCCGTAGACCCGGGTGAGCCCCTGTCCAACGATGACTGGCATCATCCTCACTCCCAGCTGATCGGCCGCAAGGCTTGAACCACCCGTCTTTCGCCGCCTCCCGCCCTCCTCCCTGTCGGCTTGCCAGAAGTGGATAGAACCGCTCAAGACTGGTAACCCTATCCATAGCTTCAGCAAGGAGGCGGATGACGATGTTCACGCAGGCACAAGTCAGGGCAAGGGCGCGCCAGGGCCGGGCGGCAGTCGCGGCGGCAGTGCTGCTCGCCGGGCTGCTGGCCGCCGGCACGGGGGTCCAGGCGGCCGGGCGCGGCGGCCTCTTCGCCGGGCTCTACCGCACCGTCTGCCGGTATAACGTTGCCCTGACGGAGCAGGCTTATCAACTCTTCCAACTGCAGCGGGGACGCGACCCGCACGACCTGGATGAGCTGGCGAGAGAGCGCTTCGTGCGCCCGCCCCGCTGCCCGGCCGGAGGAGTCCTTCGCCTTGGCCCCGACGGAACGGTCACCTGCTCGGTGCACGACCGCCAGAGCCTTCGCGTCACATCGATCGGCACGCACCGCACCTGGCCGTTCACCGGCCAGACCCCGCAAGCCCACTCTTTCCGCCGGACGGACCAGGCGGTGTACTTCCTCGCCGCCTGGGAACCCGACGGGCAGAAACACGCCGTGGAAGTGCGGTGGACCGACGCTGAGGAGCGAACCGTCCAGAGTGACCGGTTTACGGATTACGCCAAGTCTGAGGTCGCCACCGCGCTCTCCTTGGCCGGCCGGTCCGCCGCACAGCTCCCGCCGGGCGAGTACCGGGCCAAGCTGGTGCTCGACGGGGAAACGGCCGCCTCGACCGTCTTCTGGGTGGTGAACTGAAAGGGCGGCGGCTTGCGATTCGCCTTGCGGGAACCCGGCGGATGTGATAGGGTGTAGTCATGTTTGACAATCTCAACTTGAGCGAAACGCTCCTCCGCAACGTCTCCCGCCTGGGTTACGCCACTCCGACCCCCATCCAGGCCGCCACCATCCCCCCAGCGCTTTTCGGCCGGGACGTCATCGGAACCGCCGAAACCGGCAGCGGCAAGACCGCTGCCTTCCTGCTGCCCCTGCTGCAGCACCTGGTGGGCCAACCGCGGCGCGCCGTCCGCGGCCTGGTTCTCTGTCCCACCCGGGAGATCGCCTTGCAGACGCAGCGCTGCGCGCTGGACCTCGGCCGCCAGACGGGGATCCGCCCGGTCGCCATCTACGGCGGCGTCGGCATGGAACCGCAGGTCCAGGCGCTGAGGAACGGCTTCGAACTCGTGATCGCCACCCCCGGGCGGCTCCTCGACCACCTCGGCCGCGGCACCCTCACCCTGAAGAACGTCAGCGTGCTCGTGGTCGACGAGGCCGACCGGATGATGGACATGGGCTTCCTCCCCGACCTGAGGCGCATCCTCGCCCACGTCCCGGAGGACCGCCAGACGCTGCTCTTCTCCGCCACCATGCCCCCGGAGATCCTGGAGCTGGCCCGCCGCTTCATGAAGGACCCGGCCCACGTGGCGGTCGGGCGGCTGGCCGCGCCGCCGAAGACCATCACCCAGGCGGTCATCCCGGTGAATCCCGACCAGAAGACGGCCCTCCTCCTCCACCTGCTCCAGGTGGAGGAGATGGAGAGCGTCCTCGTCTTCACCCGCACCAAGCACCGGGCGGACCGGCTGGCCCGCCAGCTCACCCGGGCCTCGTTCGGCGCCGCCTGCATCCACGGCGACCGGTCGCAGCGCCAGCGCGAAGCCGCGCTCGAGGGCTTTCGCAAGGGCACCTACCGGGTGCTGGTCGCCACCGACCTGGCGGCCCGGGGCCTCGATGTGCAGGGAGTGAGCCATGTCATCAACTACGACCTGCCCAACGTCGCCGAGGATTACGTGCACCGCATCGGACGCACCGCCCGGGCGGGAGCCAGCGGCAAGGCGCTCAGCCTGGTGACGCCGGAAGACGCGGCCTCCCTGCGCGACATCGAGAAGACGGTCGGTCATCCGCTGCGTCGCCTGGCGAACCCGGTCGCCGCTGCGGAATAACATGATAGACCGAATATACACCCCGTAGTTCTTGGGTAACCTACCGGTTGGAGGCCATACGGCCACACATTGTTGGAAGAGGGGAATCTGCTTTGACAAAGACGGTCTTCGTAGGGAACCTGCCTTGGGAGGTGACGGAACAGGACCTCACCGAGGTATTCAGCCAGTACGGCCAGGTACAGGCGAGTCGCGTCGCCACCGACCGCTACACCGGCCGCTCGCGGGGCTTCGGCTTCGTGGAGATGGGCGATGCGGATGCTGACCGGGCCATCGAGGCCCTGAACGGCTCCGAGTGGGGCGGGCGCAAGCTCACCGTCAACCAGGCCCAGGAGCGACCGGCGGGCGGCGGCGGCCGGCGTTAGCAGGTAACCCATACTGTCTAAAGCCAAACGCGGCAAGGCGCGACGATCTTGCGAGAGGCACCAGCAGCTTAAGGCTGGTGCCTCTCGTGTCTCCCCTGCCCCGCCGGCTCAGCCGCCCAGACGGGTGTCGAGGGCGTCGCGCAGGCCGTCGCCCAAGAGATTCAGCCCCATCACGAGCAGCATGATGGCCAGGCCGGGAAAGAGCGTAACCCAGGGTGCCAGGCGCAAGAACGACCTTCCCTGCGAGAGCATGGCCCCCCATTCGGGGGTCGGCGGCTGGGCGCCGAGGCCGAGGAAGGATAGGGCGGCCGCATCCAGGATGGCGGTGGCGACTCCCAGCGTGGCCTGAACGATCAGCGGCGAAAGGCAGTTGGGCACCAAGTGCCGCCAGAGGATGCGCCGGTCGCGCGCCCCCACCGAGCGGGCCGCATCGACGAACTCCTTGGTCTTGAGCGCCAGCACCGAGCCGCGCATCACCCGGGCGTAGATGGGGATGCTGACGATCCCGATCGCCAGCATGGCGTTTTGCAGGCTCGGGCCGAGGATGGCGACGATGGCGATGGCGAGCAGGATCCCCGGGAAAGCCAGCATGATGTCCATCGCCCGCATCACCAGGTTATCTACCCACCCGCCCCGGTAGCCGGCCACTGCTCCGAGCGGCACGCCGAGCACGAGCGCGAGCGCCACCGACGCCAAGCCGACCTGCAACGAGACGCGAGCGCCGTAGATCAGCCGGGCCAAGATGTCCCGTCCCAAGTCGTCGGTGCCCAGCCAGTGACGCGGGCCCGGCGCCTGGAGACGGTCGGTCAAGGCGGGTGCGACCGGATCATAGCGGGCCAGCAGCGGCGCAGCCAGCGCCACCACGGTCAAGAGCAGCACGATGGCCAAGCCGAGCATCGCTCCCCGGTTCGCCTTCAGGCGCCGCAGGGCCGGACCGAGCAGGGTCTCGGGCGGGCGAAGGCTGCCGTCGGACGGCCCCGTGTGGGCCGGAACCGGGGCGAAATCGGACGCGCCAAGTGACATGGCTCCTCCCCCGTTCTCAGTCATAGTGGATGCGCGGGTCGAGGTAGGCATAGACCACGTCGACCAGCAAGTTGATCACGACGAACGCCGTCGCCACCAGGAGCAGCGCCCCCTGGAGCACCGGGAAGTCCCGGTTCATGATGGCTTCATAGGTCAGCTTCCCGATGCCTGGCCAGGCGAAGATGGTCTCGGTCATCACCGCACCGGAAAGAAGCATCCCGAACTGCAACCCCACCACGGTCACCACCGGAATGAGGGCGTTCTTGAGCGCGTGCCGGACCACCACCACGCGCTCCGCCAGGCCTTTCGACCAGGCGGTGCGGACGTAGTCCTGGCTCAGGACCTCGAGCATCGCCGAGCGGGTCATGCGGGCGATGATGGCCATCGGGATCGTCCCCAGCGCCACCGCCGGCAGCACCAGGTGGCCGAGGACGTTCCAGAGCGCCGGCCAGTTCCTGGCGAGCAACGCGTCGAGCACGTAGAAGTTCGTCACCGGAGTGAAGTCGATCGCCACGTCGATCCGGCCCGACATCGGCAGCCATCCCAGAACCAGGGAAAAGAGCCAGATCAGCATGAGGCCGAGCCAGAAGACCGGCATGGAGACGCCGAACAGCACGACCACCATGCTGCCGTGGTCGAAGGGCGAATTCCGACGGGTGGCGGCCAGGATGCCGGCCGGCACCCCAACGAGGACGGCCGCGAGCATCGCCGCCAGCGACAGTTCGATGGTGGCCGGAAAGTGGGACCACAAATCTTCGGAAACCTTCATGTTGCTGATGAGCGACTTGCCAAGGTCCCCGTGGAGCGCCTGCCCCATGAAGCGCAGGTACTGGACGTAGATTGGTTGGTCCAGCCCCATGGCGTGGCGAACCTCAGCCAGCGACTCGGCGCTCGCCCGCTCTCCCAGAAGCGCCTGGGCGGGATCGCCCGGTATCAGGTGAAGGAAAAGAAAGACCAGCAGCGAGACGCCGAGCAGCGTCGGAATGGCCAAGAGCAGGCGACGGGTGATGAACTTGCCCACCGTGGAGCCCCCCTGACGAAGAGGCGGGGAGCAGGCCTGCGGCCTGCCCCCCAGCCTGTCGGTTGCGCGTCCTTACTTGTTCAGCCAGACCTTGAGGAATGACTCGGACTCGGTCGGGTGCGGGATGTAGCCCTGGACCAGCTTCTTGAGCCCGATCGGGGGAGTCGAGTGGACCAGGGTCACCATCGGGGCATCGTTGTGGATGATCACCTGGGCCTTCTTGTACAGAGCGATCCGCTCCTTCTGATCGGAGCTGACCTGCGCCTTGATGAGCACGTCGTGCAGCGCGTCGGACCGGTAGAAGGAGATGTTGTTGGCACCCGGCTTCACCGCGCTGTCCTTGTCGAGCAGCACGTAGAGGAAGTTGTCAGGGTCGCCGTTATCGCCGGTCCAGCCGAGCAGCGCCATGTCGTGCTCGCCGTTCATGGTCTTGTCGAGGTAGGTCGCCCAGTCATAGGAGACGATCTTCGCCTTCACGCCGATCTTGGCCAGGTCGGCCTGGATGGCTTCGGCGATCTTCTGCGGCTGCGGCATGTAGGGCCGCGGGACCGGCATCGCCCAGAGGGTGGTTTCGAAGCCGTTCGGGAAGCCCGCCTCAGCCAGGAGCTTCTTGGCGCCGGCCGGGTCGTAGCCGTAGTCCTTGATCGTGTCGTTGTAGCCCCAGAGCGAGGTCGGCATCGGGTTCTTGGCCGGCTTGGCCAGACCCGCGAAGAACGCGTCGACGATCGCCTGCTTGTTGATGGCCTTCTGGATCGCCAGGCGCACCTTGAGGTTGTCGAAAGGCTTCTTGTCGAAGTTCATCGCGAGATAGCCGACGTTGAAGGACGGGCGGAGGACCAACTGCAGGTTCTTGTCCGCCTTGACCAGCTTCACGTCGTCGGGGTTCATGCCGTCCATGATGTCGATGTTGCCAGCCTGAAGCTCCATGAGTCGGGCCGAGTTGTCGGGGATGGAGCGGTAGATGAGCCTGTCGAGGTACGGCCGCCCGCCCCAGTACTCCTTGTTCGCCTCGAGCGTGACCTTGTCGCCGTGGTCCCACCGGACGAACTTGAACGGGCCGGTGCCGACCGGGTGATTGCCGAGGTCATCGATGTGCTTCTTGACCGCTTCCGGGCTGGCGATGGCGAACGACTGCATCGCCAGGTTGGCCAGGAACGGCGCCTGCGGCCGGGCGAGCGTGAACTGCACCGTCGCGTCGTCGACCACCTTGACGTCCTTCACGACGCCCGGGAAACCGCCGAACATAGACTCCCAGTAGTCGAAGGAGCCGCCCTTGTGATAAGGGTTGTCCTTCAACCGCCACCGGTCGAAGTTGAACTTGACCGCTTCGGCGTTGAAGGGGGTGCCGTCGTGGAACTTGACGCCCTTGCGAAGGTGGAAGGTCCAGATCAGGCCATCTTTGCTCGTTTCCCAGGAGGTCGCCAGGGCCGGCTTGACCGAGGTGTCCTGAGCGGAAAACTGCACCAGTCCGTCGAAAATCTGCCGGGTCACCTTGAGGGATTCACCGTCGGTGACGTTGGCCGGGTCGAGCGACTTCGAGTCGCCCCCCCGCCCGTAGACGAGGGTGCCGCCCGTCTTCGCCGCGAACGCCGGGACTCCCATCACGAGCACCAGGACCGCCACCAGACACACGAGTACCGATCTCTTCACTACTCAACTCCGCTCCTTCCTACTCCCCAGCATAAGCTGGGCGCTCTGCCTGAATGGGTAGTAGTTCCCTCAGAATCTAACGATTCCTGCAGACATCATGTAAACTGGATTGACAGGAAACTGTTCCCACCCGTCGTACATAGATGAAGGAGGTGAGTGTGCTTGGCCCCCGTCAAGACCGATCGATCCTCGTTTCTGGCGGAGCTCGCCTCCATCGTGCGGAGCATCAGCGGCTTCCAGGCATCGCTCATCGACACCGAGGAACGGCTGGTGGCCCTCAACGGCGAATTGGCCGAGTTCTGGAACACCACCCCGGAGCAGGCCCGGGGGCGGCCCGTCCTCGACTTCCTGTACCTAGGGGACAAATCCCCCCTCATCCGGGCGTCCCGGACCCGCCAACCCGTGTACGAACTGATCCATTTCACCGAGGCGCGCCACCGCGACCGGGAATGGGTCCACACCACGGCCATCCCGCTCTATTCCGGCGAGAAGTTCCTGGGAACAATGACGGTCGGCCTGCCGGTCACGCGGGAGATCCGGGCGGAGGGCATGCAGGAGGCGCTCTTCCACCATCCCAACCTGGCGGTCCATCTGATCGACCGCGACGGCACCGTCGTCGAAGCCAACGAGACGGTTGCTAGCTGGCTCGGACTGAGCAGCCGGGAAGCGCTTATCGGCCGGCACCTGGCCGGCTTCTTCCCGCCGGCCTACCAACTGCGCGCCCTGAAGAGCCTCGCCGACGGCCGGATCCGCCACCAAACCGTGCGCTGGCCGCTCTCCAGCGGACCGACCTTCATCGACATCTTCACCACGCCGGTGTTCGACCGGGGCGGCACCCCCATGGGCGCCCTGACGGTCGCCCGCGACGTGAGCCGGGAAGTCAAAACCCGGGAGACGCTGGCTCGGGCCTGGCAGCTGCACGCCGTGGGGGAGTTGGCGGCCAAGACGACGCATGAGTTCCGCAACTGCCTCGCCCTCATCCGCTGCACGGCCCAGATGGGAGCGGTCTCCACCACCGATTCCGAGTCGGCCCGCCTCTTCGCGCAGATCCAGCAACAGGTCGACGCGACCAACAGCCTCATCACCGAACTGCTCAACCTGTCGTTGCCGGCCAAAGGCGACCCCGGGCCGGTCAACCTGGTGGAAGTGGCGTCGCAAGTGGCGCGGATGCTCACCACCCAGCTCGAACAGAACCGGATCGTGCTGGAGATCGCCGAAGCCCCGGAGCCGCCGCTCGCCAACGCCGACCAGCGCCTGCTCCGGCAGGCGCTGGTCAACGTGCTCAACAACAGCATCGAAGCGCTGGGGCCGCGGGGCGGCCGCATAGAATTGAGGGTGGCGCCGGTGGGCGAACTGGTCGAATTGGCCGTCTCCGACGACGGTCCTGGGCTGCCCGCCCACATCCGGGAGCACCTCTACGAGCCGTTCTACACCACGAAGGAAGGCGGCATCGGCCTGGGGCTCTCGGTCGTCCACCAGATCGTGGTCGACTTCCACGGCGGGGAACTCGAACTCGAGAGCCCCCCAGGCGGCGGCACCACGGTGCGGATGCGCTTTCCCCGGGCAAACTGAACAGGGGCGGGGAGGGATCGACGATGCCCGGCCAGTATGACGTGGCGATCATCGGTGCCGGCGTCGGCGGGCTGTTGACCGGCAACTACCTGGCCCGCCGCGGCTTCAAGACGGTCCTGCTCGAACAGCACGTCCGGCCAGGCGGATGCGTGTGCGGGTTCGCGCGCCAGGGGTTCTACTTCGACGGCGGCGACCAGTCGTTCGGCTCCTCCGGCATCGTCTTCCCCATCCTCAAGGAACTCGGCCTTCTGCCGCAGCTCAAGTTCATGCGGGCAGACTACCGCTGGGTGACGCCGTGGGCCGACTTCAAGGTCGATTCGCTGGCGCAGGTGAAGCGGGCAGTGGCGGAGGCCTTCCCCGACTCGGCGGCGGAACTCGACGCCTACTTCGCCGAGCTGGAAATCCTGGCCCAGGGCGTGCTCTCCTGGATGGAGCGGCCGAACCCGCTCCTGCTCACCGGTGCGGCGCGCCTTTGGGGGTTCGCCCGAATGCTCCTCACGCAGCCCACAGTCATGCGGCGGATGACGGAGGCGCTGCAGACCCCGGGGCTCGAACTGGCGCGGCGCCACCTCTCCAACCCGCTCCTCAGCGACTTCTTCGGCAGATTCGGTTACCGCGGCTCCTCCGCCGCCTCGACGGCAGGAGCGTGGGCCACCTGGATCTACGACTATTGGTATCCGATGGGCGGGCTCCAAGGCTTCGTCGACCTGCTCGCCCGAAGCTACGTGGAACACGGCGCGGAGTTGCGCTTGAGGACGCGGGTCGTCCGGGTGGAGGTGGAGGGCGCCAGGGCGGCCGGGGTGACCACCGCCGGAGGCGAGACTATCCCGGCCCGCTTCGTCGTCTCCGCCGGGGACTACCGGCGCCTCGTGCAGGAACTCCTTCCGGAGGGGACCGTCCCGCCCGAGCACGCTGCGGAGACCGCCCAGTCGCCCGTCTCGGATGCCATCTTCAGCGTCTTCCTGGGGCTCGACCTCCCTCCCGCCGTCCTCCGGCAGCACCTGCAGACCCACCACGTCTTCGTCCAGCCGCGGGCCGTCCCCCTGCCGGAGGGCGAACGCGACCGGAACTGGCACGCCTCCCGTTGGGTGGAGATAAGCTCGCCGACGCTGACCGATCCCACGCTCGCCCCAGAGGGGTGTTCGTCGGTGATCCTGCAGGTGATGTCGTCTTATCAGTGGATGGACCGCTGGGGAACAGGGCCGCACGGGGAGCGGACCGCCGAATACCGGGCGCTCAAGGAACACGTCGCCCGGCAAGTGATGTACACCGCCGAGCAGGTCATCCCCGCTCTCACGGAACACATCGTGATCCGGGAGGCGGCCACCCCGCTGACCCACGAACGCTACACGCTGAACAGCGAGGGAGCTACGGCCGGCTGGACCTGGGACCCCCGCCTGACGCCCATCAAGAGCCCGGCCGGGCGCTACACGACCCCCGTCCCCGGCCTCTTCCAGGCGGGGCACTGGACGTACCGGATCGGCGGCGTCCCGTCGGCCGCCCTGTCGGCGCGGCTGGTGGCCGACCTGATCACCCGGGAGGCCCGGTGAGGCGCGCTGAAAAAAACGCCCCGGGCCGCTGCAGCAGCCCGAGGCTGGTATGTCAGAAGTGGCGCGCCCGAAGGGATTCGAACCCCTGACCCCTTGGTCCGTAGCCAAGTGCTCTGATCCACTGAGCTACGGGCGCACTCTTTTGTCCGGCGTCTTGCGACGCAGCGGCAACAATCATAATAGCAGATGACGGAGGAGAAGTCAAGGCAACCGGCAGATCATCCACGCCGCCAGGGTGTTGTACAAGGCGTGGGCCACGACCGGCGCCCAGAGTTCCCCTGTGTACTGGAAAGCCAGGCCGAAGAGGCAGCCAGCCGCGGCCGCAGTGAGTCCATAGGCCAGGTTGCTCCGGCGAAAGCCTGTGTGCAGGACGCCGAAGACCAAGGCCGCCCCGAAGAGCCCCAGCAGCGGTTGGAGCGCCCCCCGGAAGAACGCCTCCTCGCCCACGGGCGACAGCGCAGCCACCACCCACAGCCAGCCGCCGGGAAATTGGCGGAAGAGCTGGACGACCGGCCGGATCGCCGCCGCATAGACGGGCACCAGCCGGTAGAGCCCGAAGACCAGAACCGCCACCACCAGGCCAGCGGCGGCGCCGGTCCCCAGGATCAGGTTCCAGGGCAGCCCGGGAACCAGGCCGGCCACCACGCTCCCCCGCCCGGTCAAGCGGAGTAAGGCCTCGCCGGCCCCGATGAGCAGCACCTGAAAAGCGGCTGCGAGCCCCAGAAGCCGCGGTCCGCCCACGGCGCCTCACCTCCCTGCCCCTCTATTCACCAGCGCGCCGCCGGCCCCTCCTGTCACCGTCGAAACCCCCCGGCAGGAATGGGTGGTTCCGCGCCGAATTGAGCAAAAATCCGCGCTTCGCGCTATTCGCAGTTCATCGGCACGAAGGTTGGAGGCACGACATGCGGTACCTGCCACTCGCCTGCGTTGTCCCCGGCATGATCCTGGGTCGCACCGTCTACGGGTCGAACGGGAACGTCTTGCTCACCGCCGGCACCACCCTCACCGCGAGGTACATCGTCCGGCTCAAACAACTCGGTTATCCTGCCCTCTATATCCGGTCCGCCGGCGAAGATGACGACTTCACCCTGGTGGAGCCGGTGCGCATGGCCACGCGGCTAAGGGCGCAGTCGGTGCTGCAACGGCTCGCCGCCCAGGTCTCTGTCGGCGGCCTCTCGTCCGATGGGCTGAGCGAAGTGAGCGCCTCGGTGACCGCTCTGCTCGACGAGGTGACGGGCAACCAGGACGTGCTCATCAACGCGCTGGAAGTCCGGTCGTTCGATGCCTACACCTTCGGCCATTCGGTGAACACCTGCATCCTCTCGCTTCTGGCCGGGCTCAACCTGGGCCTCTCCCGGGCCGACCTGCTGAACCTCGGTGTGGGGGCGCTCCTGCACGATCTGGGCAAGATCTTCGTCCCCAGCGAGATCCTGAACAAGCCGGGCTCGCTCACCGCCGAGGAGTTCTCGCAGGTCAAGTCGCACCCGGAGCGCGGGTACCATCTCCTGCGCGACCGGTTCAGCCCGCTGGCGGCCCACGTCGCCTACCAGCACCACGAGCGGTGCGACGGGACCGGGTATCCCCGGGGACTCCAGGCGAACGAAACGGTCTTCCTGGCCAAGATCGTGGCGGTCGCCGACTCGCTCGACGCCATGACCTCCGACCGGGTCTACTCCCGGGCTATGGTGCCGCACAAGGCAACCGAGGTCCTCAGGGCCGAGGCGCCGCGCCGGTACGACCCGGACTGCGTGAAGGCAGTCACCCAGGTGATCGCCCCTTACACGCTGGGCACCGTCGTGCGCCTCGACACTGGCGAGGTCGGCGAGGTGGTCGGCGCCACCCGGCACCACACCACCGTGCGCGTGACGGAAGGCCGGCGGCGGGGTGAGACCTTGACCTGCCCGGATGACGGGACGATCGTGGCGGCCGACGAGTACTATCCTTTGCCTTAGGCGCTGCCCCGAGCCACAAAGAAAATGACCCTCGCACCGCAGACGGTGGAGGGTCAAACCTTGTCTTGAGAGTGGCGGAGAGGGCGGGATTCGAACCCGCGCTAGGATAAACTCCTACTAACGGTTTAGCAAACCGTCCCCTTCAACCTGCTTGGGTACCTCTCCG
>JBLNBQ010000070.1:0-7774 GCA_050260095.1 Chitinophagales bacterium | reverse complement strand
TGGCCTCGTCAAGCATGGTGTTGACTAGCGCGGCATCAGGACTGGTGCCGATGCTCCAACTGACGGCTAAGCCATCAAAGCAGTCGATAATCGGCGACAAGTAAACCTTTCCCGCTGGAAGGGCAAATTCAGTCAGATCGGTAAGCCACTTCATGTTGGGAGCATCCGCATGGAAATCACGGTCAATAACGTTGGGCACCGCGGGAGTGATCTCGCCTTTGTAGGAGCTGTACTTGCGCCTCCGGACGGCCGCCACGACGAGGTTTTCCTCACGCAGGAGACGGCGCACTACCTTCTCAGAAACGGTCTTGCCGTCCCTGGTGATCACCGCATGAATCCGGCGGTAGCCATAGCGCCCATGGGCCCGTGCGAAGGCGATAAGCACACGTTCCCGCAGGTCAGCGTACTTGTCCTCTGCCGACAGCGCAGCGCACTGGTAAAAGTAACTGCTTTTAGAGAGGGCCAGACCATGAAGCAGCTCATTCAGATGGTACTTTTCCCTCAGGGCACCGACCACCACTGCCTTCTCCCGGTTGGTCAGCTGCTTTAGATCGGCGCCCTGGCCTTTTTTTAGGACTTCTGCTGCCGCCTCCAAGATGTCCCGTTCGAGTCGAAGCCGATAGACCTCGTCTTCAAGCGCCCTGACTTCCTGGTGGAGCTCCTTGACCTTGGCCTCCAGTCCGGTCTTGCTTGGATCGCGCCGCGGTTTGTCCCGCCTCGCTTTGCTCACTAGCGGCTCCTTCCCGAGCAGATCGCTCCTCCACTTGTAAAGAGCCTCTCGGGTGACCCCGTGCTTACCGGCGACTTCACAGGCTGGGCCGTCCCTTAGACAGAGGTCCTTCACTGCCTGTTCCTTCTGCCGCCTCGTCAGCTTTACCTTGTTTTGACCGGCTCTTCCGGTGCGCCGTTTGCGCCTGTCAGGGACAGCCTCGTCCAGCCACTGGTCAAGTGTGTGCCGGCTCGGATAACCGAGTGCGTTGACGGTTCGTTGCAGGTTGCGGCCATGCTGCAGGTAATGGTCTACTGCGGCCTGCTTTTGCTGGCCAGAGTATCGCGGCGGCCTGACGCGATAGCCGACATGAAGTGAGCCTGTGGTTTCAAACTCGTCCACCCATTGTTTGAGTGCCCCCTTTGACGGGTAGCCTAATTCCCGCCTGACTGAGGCCGAGCTGCGGTTGTACTTGAGGTACAGTTTGACTGCTTTCATCTGGTCTGCATGTGTGTACACGGACATCCTCCTGACGCAATTTGAGTCCAGGTTTTTGTCCGCACCTCCGGTGGCTCAAAATTCGCTTGACGAACACATTCTCAGGCGCCGAGGACTCCATGTACCCACCAACGGCTATCCCAAGCGTGTTCTCGAGTCAGAGAACTATTACAATATCGTGAACGGCTACAAGGATCCATTCATTGCGATTCCTGCCACGGCTGGTACCCAGGAACAGTACAAACAGAACGCAGCCTTCTCGGAGATTCACGCTCTCTACAAGTTTGACTCCGAGCTTAGGATGAGCCTACTTAGGCGAATTCTGGTTGTTGAGACCAACATCAAGTCAGCGATTGCCTATGAGTTCTCACGGAAATATGGTCACGAGAACTACCTAAAGACGAGCAACTTCGATCTGCAGCCGGGCAACACCGATCGTCTGAGCAAGATTGTCGATCTCATAAAGAACCTCCAAGCGGATATTGCCCGGCAGTTGAGGCACCGAGCCATTTGCCACTACATGTCCGAATACGGGTACGTTCCGCTATGGGTCTTGGTGAAGATCCTAAGCTTCGGAACAACCAGTAAGTTCTACGATCTTATGAAGCAACCTGACCGACAAAGTGTCGCTAGACGGTACCGCGTATCGGATAGCGAACTCAGCAAACTTCTCGGCCTCCTTACCCTGTGTAGAAACAAGTGCGCCCATGACGAGCGGCTGTACAACTTCAAGAGCACCAAGATCCGCATCCAAGACAACCCCATACACGTTCAACTGGGCATTCCTGTCGGTCCGAACGGTCGCGTGTGTGGAAAAGATGACATTCTGGCAACTCTGATAGCTCTCAAGCTTCTTCTGCCGCGAAGCGAATTCAAGCCGCTCGCTATGGAAATTAACAAGAACCTCAACACCCTCTCCCGAAAGCTTCAGTCAGTACCGGTTACTGACATCATGCAAAGCATGGGGCTACCCGCCAACTGGATGAGTATCACACAGTGACCAACCCCCAACCCGTGTGATCGACACGCCCCCGCAGACGAGTCACACTGAAGCGGTGGCAATAGTAGTGAGAGAGTAGGCTTGGGGAGTGGGCTGGAAGATGCGTGAGGAAAGGGAAGACCGCCCGGGATGGGCGGTCGGCATGTCGGCGACGAGCTGACAGGCTGCAAGCATCATTGGGCCGGCTTGGGCTTCCTGTGGCTTTCGTTGGCCTTCACCTACGTGCCGGCGGTTAGGCCGCCTTGCCGGTGAGCCTGTCGTCGGGTCAAGATCACCTCTGCCATCTCATCACGCACTTCCATTCCGGTCAGTCTCGCTGGAAACCCATGGCGCAAGTCCGCAGCCCATGCCGGTTCGCAGCTCGGCAACTTCACGCCCGTGACCGGGTTGCCTCGGCCACTGCCACGAGTTGCGGAATCCCCTGAGAGTGGCGCCCGCTGATGCCTCTTACGCCTCGCTCTGGCCGGTCTCCCGGGCCGCTTGAAGCAGCGGGTCCAGCAAGGCGGGGTTCCACCAGCCTTGCTGGACCTGCTCCTCCAACCCGGCGGCGGCGGCCGCCAGGGACGGGGCCGCCTGGAGGGTGTGTTCCCACGCGTTGGCGGCGGCCAGAAGCTGCACGGCCAGCGGCTGAGCCGTCTCGCCGGCGGCCCGTGCCAAGCCGCCCTGGTCCCAGCGCTCGTGGTGGCGCCGGAGGAGGGGAGCGAGGCGGGAGAGCCCGCCGAGGCAGGAGAGGACCTCTGCCCCCCGCTCGGCGTGGGCCTCGAGCGATTCCGCAGGTCCGGCGTGCGCTTCCGGCCCAGGCGGTACGGCCACCTTGCCCAGGTCGTGAAGGAGCCCCGCCCGCTCGAGAAGGATCACCTCTTCGGCCTCCAGCCCGGCCGAACGGGCCGCGGTCGCGGCCAGCGCGGCGACCCCGCGGCTGTGGCGGGCAAGCTCCGCGTCGTGGAAGCTGATCAGCCGGAAGAAGCTCTCGACCACCGCCGCGGGAGCTTCCCGCTCCTGAGCGCAGCGGCGTAGGCGCAAGAGGGAGCGGACCCGGGCGTAGAGTTCCGACCGCTTGACCGGCTTGGTCAGAAAGTCGTCGGCCCCGGCGTCCATCGCCCGTAGTTGGTACTGTTCCTCGGCGCAGGCGGTGACCATGACGATGGGGACGTGGGCCGTGGCGGGCGCCGCCCTCAGTTCCTCACAGACCTCGAACCCGTTCCGGCCGGGAATCCGCACGTCCAGGAGGACCAAATCCGGCAGGGCGCTCAAAGCGGTCTTAATCGTCGTGTCCCCGTCGGAGGCGACCTGGCAGCGGTACCCAGCCGCGGTGAGCATTTCGATCAGCAGGTGCGCGGACTGGGGGTCATCCTCGGCGATCAGCAGATTTGCGGCGCGTTCGTCCACCCTCGGAGCCTCCTTTCGGCATGAAGGATCGGACCAGGTCCGGAAAGACACGGGTGTTGATGGGCTTAGGGATGTAGCCGGCGCAGCCGACCTCCTTGGCCTGCTCCTGGTCTTGCTGCATGGCGTAGGCCGTCAGGGCGACGACCGGGATGCCGGCCGTGTTGGGGTTGCGCTTGAGCATCCGGGTCACCTCGAACCCGTTCATGCCCTGGAGCGAGATGTCCATGAGGATGAGGTCGGGGGCGCCTTCCTCGGCCAAAACCAACGCCCGGGCGCCGGTCGAGGCGCGCAAGACCTCGAAACCGTGCAGCGTCAAGAGGTCGCCGACCAACTGCAGGTGGAGTTCGTTGTCCTCCACCACCAGCACTCTACCCGGCACGCTCCATCCCTCCCGCGGGCTGACCGCTGCATGGCAGATACACCCGGACGCGGGTCCCTTTGCCCACTGCGCTTTCGAGCGTGATCCGGCCACCGTGCAGCTCCACCAGCTTCTTGGAGAGCGGAAGTCCCAGACCCGCGCCTTCGAACCGCCGGTGATAGGCCGACTCGGCCTGCACGAACTCGTCGAAGATGACCTCCTGGTCTTCCGGCTTGATGCCGATGCCGGTGTCCTCGACCTCGGCAACCACTTCCCCTGCCTCCGCCCAGGCCCTCACCCAGACGCTGCCCTGGGGCGTGAACTTGATGGCGTTGGAGATGAGGTTGCAGAGCACTTCCTTCAGGCGGATCGGGTCGGCCCAGAGAAGCGGCAAGTCGGTGGGCACCTCCACCTGGAGCGCAAGCCCCGCCTCCCCGGCCTGGCGGCTGAACATGGTCTGGGCAGCCGCGGCCACGTCGGCCAGGGACACCTCCTGGGGGTTCAGCACCATCCGACCCTGCTCGATGCGGGAGAGGTCCAGCATGTCGGTGATCAGCGCCAAGAGGTGGCGGGCGGAGGTCAGGATGTTCCGCAGATAGTCCTTCTGTTTCTCGGTCAGGGGGCCCACCAGCTCGTCTTCGATCATCTCGGCAAACCCGATGACCGAATTGAGCGGAGAGCGGAGTTCGTGGCTCATCGTGGCCAGGAACTGACTCTTGAGCGTGCTGGCCTTTTGCAGCCCCGCCACTGCCTCCTGCAACTCCCGGGTCCGCTCGGCCACTTTCTGCTCGAGCAGCTCCTTGGCCTCCTGGAGCTGGGCAGTGAGCCCTTGAAGCTCCTCCCGGTCCCGTTCGAGCTGCTGCAGATACTGCACCGTCTCGCCATAGCGGCAGACCAGTTCGTGGGCCATAAAAGCGAAGGAATGGTAGAGTTCGGTCATCTCCCGGCTGAAGAGCGGCGGCGTCCGCCGGAGACATTCGTCCAGCGCCCGCTGGTAGTCCCGCTCCCCCTGGAAGCGGGCGAGCCTCTGGGCCAAGCCGTTCAACCAGACGATGGGCTGGGAGAAACGCCGGGACACGAACGTGGCGATGGCCACCGCCAAGAGGAAGGAGAAAAAGCCGCTGATCAAGACGACGAGCAGCCAATCCCGCTGCAAGTTGGCGAACCCGCTGGGCGGCAGGCCGAGGCTCAGCGCGCCGATGATCTGCCCGGCGCTGTTGCGGATGGGGTCGGAGACCACGTAGTGCCGCTCCATGCCCACTTGGACCGTGCCGTACCAGCGGCGGCCGTGGCTCACCGTGTCGATCAGGTCGCTAGACTGGTGGCTGCCCACCCGGATCTCCCCGCTCTTGGTCTTGATGTTCGACGAGACGCGCAGGCCCTCCACCGCGATGCTCAAGTATGAGTTGGGCATCCGCGCGGTGTACGACTGGGGGATGTGCGCCGTGCCGTTGAGCACGATTCCGGCGACCAGCGCCCCCCGGGTCTGGCCCTGCCACTCCACGGGCAGCACGATTAGCTGGACCAGGACCTTGGCCGCACCCGGGTCGCCGCCCGCCGCCGAGCGGACACGCCCGGACAGGCCGGGCGCTTGGCTGAGCAGCGTCGCTTGGTCGAGTTCTTCGGAGCTCATCTGCGGCGCGCCGAGCCGGAAGGCGTCGAAGGCAAACTTCGCCAGCGGGCTGTACGTCCCGGCCTGCCCGGGGGCGGTGTGGGCCATCACTTCGCCGCCCGGCGAAAGGAAGGCGGCGAAATCGACGTTGGGCAGGCGAACGAGGAAGTCGCGCAGGCGCTGCACGTCACCGGCAGCCAGCGCCCGGCCGCCGTCGGTCAACGGCACTAGGTACCGCATGGCCGCCAGCGTCTGGCGAGGACGGTCCAGGTACTCCTGCCAGGCGATATTGAGGGCGTCGCCCAGCCGCTCGTTGAGGTTCGCCGCGATGCGCCGGTAGGTCAAAAACCCGAACAGGCTCGTCAAAGCCACGGTCTGGACCAGGAGGACGACGGTGATGGAGGTCAGTATTCGGCGTTGGATGGACGGCCAAGGCTTGCGCACGACGGCGCCGTCTCCTCTCTGGGCTCTCATTTGGGCGGTGCAGGGGGAGTCGAGCCGGGACGCGGGACCCCTTCCCGGATGGCGAATAAGGCGGCCTCGGTCCGGTTCGCGAGGCCCAGCTTCTGCAAGAGGTGGGTGATGTGCGTCTTGACCGTCCCTTCGGAGATGAACAACTGCGCCGCGACCTTCCGGTTCGACCAGCCGGCGCCGATGAGACTCAGGATCTCCAGCTCACGGCCGGTGAGCCTGGAAAGGGGCCCTGCCGCCGGGCGGTCGGGCGGAGGCAAAAGTGCGGGCGGGGTGGGCGGTTCCGGAGCCTCCGTCTCCACCGCCGCCAAGGGCGAAATCAGCCGGAAAACCTCCTGCACCAAGGCGATGGCTTCCCGGCTGGCGCCGGCGGGGGCGCTGCCGACCAGGAACAGCTCGCAGGGAGCATCGCAGTCGTCGAGCCCAACCCCCAGAGGGCTGCAGAAACAGACCCGCCCGGTCCGGCACGGACTAAAGACCGCCTGTCGCGTCTGCCGGGCCTGGGCGATTGCGGTCGCGAGCTGGCGAACGCAGTTGGCTGCGCCGTGGGCCAAGAGGAAAGCGCACTCCGCCGGCTGGCCGGACGGAACGGTCACCTCGCCGGCGTCGGCTTCGACGACCATGAGCGCGACCCCGTGGTGCCGGGAGAGAAGGTCTTGCAGACGCTGCAGCCGGGCGATCCACTGGGCCGGAAGACGTGTCGACACGCGCACACCGCCTTTCTGCGTAGGCCCCTCCACCCTCCATCGTGCATGATATCACTAACTCCTGTAGCTTTGGAGCCCGAATCAGACAAAAGTGTGAGGAAATCTGAGACATTCCGCGCAAATCTGACCGGTCGTATGACCTCTGTCGGACGCTAGCCCCCAAGCCCCCATGCTACCTTTACCCTAGGGGCCCGGTCGGTCACAGCCCGGAGTGGTCGAATCCGCAGCGGTGCCCGGCAGGCCTCAGAAAGGGGGTATAGGGACCTGATGAAGACCAAGACGCTGGCAGACGTCCTCAAGGAGAAAGGGATCTCGCTCGGACAGGAGTACGGCGGCACGCCGCCGGAAGACGTGACGGACCGGGAGGTGCAGAAGAGCCCCTCGCCTCGCGCCGAAAAACTGCGGAACCTGTACTACAACACCTACTCCTCGGTCAGCATGGAGTTCCCGTACTGGTACACCCGGGTGTACTCGGCCCTGGACGGGGAGGTGCCCGTGGTCCGGCGGGCCGCTGCCCTGAAGGCCGCGTTCTCCCACCTGACCCCGATGATCTTCCCCGGTGAGAAGCTGGTCATGGGCAAGACCCTCTACTACCGCGGCTCTTTCCCGATGCCCTGGCTGTCCTGCAGCTACTACGTGGCTAAGGGCGACGAGCTGACCCAGGTCGACACGGTGGGCAACAGCGCCGACGAGTTGGTCAAGTGGGGTCAGGGCGGCGGCAACGTCACCCGCAGCTTCGGCAAGATCGTCTCCATCGCCGGCAAGTTCGGCGTCCGGCAGGAAGAAGTCCCCGCGCTGCTCAAAGTCGCCCGCTGGTGGTCCGGCAAGTCGGTCGAAGACGTCAGCACCAAGTACGAGCAGATGGTGCCCGAGTACGACCTCAAGGCCCAGGTGATGAAGAGCGTCATTTGCATGTTCGACTCCGGCTACACCCTGCCGCAGGGTCGCGAGGTCATCAACTACTACTACCCGCTGCAGTACGGCTACGACGAGCTCATCCGCCTGTGCCGGGAAAAGTAGGCCGAGGTGG
>JBLNBQ010000069.1:0-17454 GCA_050260095.1 Chitinophagales bacterium | reverse complement strand
CCTCGCGGGTGGCCGCCACGATCGCCTCCCGCTCCTGCCGCATCGCCGCCTCGTCCCAGAAATCGCCGAGGTGCACGATGGTGTCGATCGCCCCGGGATGCTTCGGGTCGACGACGTGGGGCGCCGTCCCGTCGATCAGGGCCAGGCCGAGTTCGGGCGCGACCACGCCGTCGAGCGAGTTGTTGTCGGCCGAGCAGTGATGCTGCTCTATGGTGTAGCCCCGCAGGCTCAGTTCGTCGGCGATCCTCCGCATCAAGGTCGACTTGCCAACCCCCGGCCCGCCTTTGATGACGTAGATGCTCCTGATCTCTGGCCCGGTGATGTGGTCGTAGAACGAATAGAAGCCCCTGCTGGTGTTGCCGCCGGGAAAGACGTGCCGCACTGTCGCACCGTTGCCGGTCATTCCCTTCTCCCCCTTATGCGAGTGTCTCAGCATAGTACGAAGGCGGGGGGGGGAAGGGTGCGTGGACACCTGGGCCGCCTGAGCCTCAACGCCGGGCGCCGTACCCGGGGCGCTGGACCACCTCGGCCGGCACGCAGATGACCTGGCCGATCCGCAGGTTGCACGGGTCGAGGCCCGGGTTGTGCCGCATGATGACCTCCACGGTGGTCCGGCCGCGATGCGCCAGCTCCCACAGGGTGTCCCCCGGCTGGATGGCGTAAGGCGCCAGCCCGGGCGGGCAGGAGGCGCCAGCGGTGTCATGAGGGGGAAGGCGCAGCTTTTGGCCGGGCCGCATGCGAGTCAGGTCCACCCCGGGGTTGTAGAGCGAGAGTTGGTCGGTTCCCACGTGGTATCGCTGGGCGATCTCCCCGACCCGCTCGCCGGGCTGCATGACGTGAATCTCCAGCGTCATCCCTTCTGCTTTGGACAAGCGTTCCACCTCCCAGTGCAATCTGCGGGCGGGTCTAGTGAGCCGCGGTCAGGGACTGCTCGAAGTCGTACGCCAGCCGGCTGATGTGGGCGATGAACTGGAAGCCCGCCTCTGCGTCGGGCTGGTTGGCCGAGAGGACCACCAGGAGATAGGGCCGGAGGGCGAAGACCACCCCGTAGTCGTTGGAGACCCCGGTTACGTCGCCTTCTTTGTGCGCGGTGACCACGTTGGTGGGCAGTTGCCCGTTCAAACCGGCGTTCCAGATGGTGTTCTCGAGCTGGGCCAGGAGCAGCCCGCCCAGGTCGGGCTGGCGCCGCGCGAAGGCCACGACCGCCCGCATGTAGGTGGCGAGGTCCAGCGCTGTGGTGATGTTGCTGCCATTCGGGTAGACGACCTGGCCGCCGAGGCTGCGCATGAAGGCTGCCACATTGCTCAGGCCCAGGCGGCGCAGGAGCATCCGGTGGGCGATGTTGTCGCTGAGACGGATCGCCAGGTCGGCCAGGCAGTCGAGCGTATAGAGGTCGCCCTCGTGGACGTAGGCCTGCAGGGCGCCGGCCCCGCTCTGAAAGTCGGCGGCCTGGTAGGCGACTTTCTCGTTCAGGTCGATCTGCCGGGAGGCGGCCAGGGTGTAGAGGTAGAGCACCGTGGGCACCTTCGTGGTGCTGGCTGCCACCATCTGCTCCGTCTCGCCGATCCCGAACGCGGCGCCGCTCCGCAGGTCTTGGAAATAGACGCGATAGGTCGCCGCCTGGGTGGCCAGGTAGGCCTCAATCTGCCGCCTCAGCGGGCTGAGATCCGGCGCGGGAACCCCTGCCGGCGGCGGGACGGGTGGGGGCGGCAGGCAGATCACCTGGCCAACCTGCAGGTTGGTCGGGACAATGCCGGGATTGGCCGCCAGCCACTCCTGGACGGTCGTCCCGCTCCTCTGTGCCAGAGCGAAGAGGGTATCACCCGGACCTATGGTGTAAATCCCATAAGGGCAAAGCGGATAGCTCACGCCGCCACCTCCCCAGGCGCTTTGTCCTAGCCTATGAGGCGGGGGAGGAGAGTGTCCGTGTCATGGCAGGGAGAGTCTGGGCGGCCATGGAACACCTTGCGGGTGATTCGGGCGTTGGCGGCTTTTGACCCTGGCCGCCGGAGGAGGCAACGTGACGCAGGATTGGATCAGGATCAAGGGGGCACACCTGCACAACCTGAAGAGGATCGACCTAGCCATCCCGAAGGCGTCGCTGGTGGCGCTGACCGGCGTCTCCGGCTCCGGCAAGTCCACCTTGGCCTTCGACTTGCTCCACAAAGAAGGGCAGCGGCAGTACCTGGAGTCGCTCGGCTTCGTCCCGTGGCAGCTCCGCGGCCCTCAGGCCGAGTCGATCGAGGGCCTTTCCCCGTCGATCAGCGTCGAACAGCACCTGACCAACCGGAGCCCCCGCTCGACGGTGGGCACGGCGACCGATGTCTACACCTACCTCCGGGTCCTCTACGCCCGGGCCGGGCATCGCCCATGCGAGCGCTGCGGCGCCGACGTCCCCCCGCCGCACGACGCCGGTCCGGCGTGGGACGCCTTCGACCTTTCCGATGACGCGGAGCCCGGCGCGGAGGACGAAACCTACCCCTGCCCCGGGTGCGGCGCGCCCCAGCCTGTGCTGGGCATGGCCCACTTCTCCTTCAACAAGCCCGCCGGCGCCTGCCCCCGCTGCACCGGGCTGGGCACCGTGCATGAGGTGCGTCTTTCGACGCTCGTCGACGAGGCGAAGAGCCTGCGCGAGGGGGCGGTGCGTTCCTGGGACGCCCACCTGCTCGACTGGTACACCACGGCTCTGGCCGCCGCCGCCAGGCACTACGGCATGGAGCTGGACCTGGACGTTCCTTTCCGCCAGCTGGGCCAGGCGCAGCGGGACCTGCTGCTCTACGGGGCAGCGAGCGAGGAGTTCCGCCGTCACTTCCCCGGGATCGAGCCACCCAAAACAGTCCGCGGCGGGCGCCTCGAAGGCATCGTCACCGCCTTCCTCCGTCGGTACGCCGAACGCATCGGCGACGCGGGCTACCGGGAGAAGATGGAGCGCCAGCTCGAGATTGCGGCCTGCCCGGAATGCCAGGGGCGGCGACTGAAACCGGCGCTCCAGAAGGTTCAGGTGGCAGGGAAGACCGTGGCTCAAGCGGTCACCGCACCCCTCACCGAGCTGCGGCACTGGGTCGAAGGTCTCCTGACGGCTCTTCCGCCCGATGACGGCCTCGTCGCCGAGCCCATCGTCGAAGAGCTGGTCCGGCGTCTTAAGCGCCTGGAGGACGTCGGGGTCGGTTACCTGACCCTGGACCGCGCCACGCCGAGCCTCTCGGCCGGAGAAGCCCAGCGGCTCCGCCTCTCCTCGCTGCTGGGGTCGGGCCTCACGGGCGTCCTCTACGTCTTCGACGAGCCGACCACCGGCCTCCACCCGCAGGACACGGAGCGGCTGGTCAAGGTGCTCCGCCAGCTCAGGGACCTCGGCAACACCGTGCTCGTGGTCGAGCACGACCCCAGCCTTCTGGCGCAGGCCGATTACCTCATCGACCTGGGCCCGGGCGCCGGGCGGTTCGGCGGCCAAGTGGTGTGCGCGGGAACGCCGGCGGAGGTCAAGGCGTGCCCCGCTTCGCTCACCGGCGGATACCTGTCGGGGCGCCTGGTCGTGAGCCCGCCCCGCGCGAGGAGGGCGGGAAGCGGAGAGAGCGTGGTGATCCGCGGCGCCCGGGAGCACAACCTTAAGAACGTGACCGTCAGGCTCCCCCTCGGCACCCTGACGGCCGTGACTGGGGCTTCCGGCTCGGGCAAGTCGACCCTCATCTATGACATCCTGGAGCGGGCCGGCCGGCGGCGGTTCTCCGGCAGGGGAGAGCCGCCCGGCGAGCACGACGGGATCGACGGCTGGGAGCACCTGAGCCGGGTCGTCGCCATCGACCAGCTGCCGATCGGGCGGGTGCCGCGCTCGAACGTCGCCACCTACACCGACGTCTTTGCGGCGGTGCGCGACCTCTACGCCGGCCTGCCCGAGGCGCGGCAGCGGGGCTTGAGCGCCGGCCACTTCTCGCTCAATGTGCCCGGCGGCCGGTGCGAGCGGTGCCAGGGCGCGGGAACCGTGGCCATCCCGATGCACTTCCTGCCCGACGTCGAGGTCACCTGCCCGGTCTGCAAGGGGCGCCGCTTCCGCCCCGAGGTCCTCGCCGTGCGCTACCGGGGCCACGATGTCTCTGAAGTTCTTGAGATGACGATCGAGGAGGCGCACGGGCTCTTCGCCGACACCCCGTCCATCGCAAGCCGCCTGGACCTCATGGTCGAGGTGGGGCTGGGCTACCTGCAGCTCGGCCAGCCGGCCACCACGCTCTCGGGAGGCGAGGCCCAGCGGATCAAGCTGGCCAAGGAGTTGGGCCGGACCGGCTCAGGGCGCGGCCTCTACCTGCTCGACGAGCCGACGACCGGCCTGCACTCCCACGACGTGGCGCGGCTCCTCCAGGTGCTGCAACGCCTGGTCGACCAGGGCAACTCGGTGGTGGTCGTCGAGCACGACCTCGATGTGATCCGGGCGGCCGACTGGGTCATCGACCTTGGTCCCGGCGGAGGCGCCCAGGGCGGGCACGTGGTCGCCGAGGGGACGCCGGAGACGGTCGCCCAGGCGCCGGATTCGGTGACGGGGCGGTACCTGTAGAGTCACCGCCGGTTCAGCGGGACGGGCGAGGGCGGTCGTCGGCCGGGATAGGGCAATCCTTCCTGGTCCGGTCGGAGGGCTTTCCCCCAGAGGGAACGACGTGCCGGCGACGAATGAAGCGACTAAAGGAACGCCTCGCCGGAGGTGCGAGATGAGCAGAGTTTTCGCCCCAGGGTGTGCTTTGATGCTCTACAAACCGGAGTCGGCCGCCCGAATGCTGGAATTCCTGGCGAGAGAATCAGGCGTCACCACCGAGCACCTGACCTGCTGCCGGCACGAGCCCAAGCTGCCCGCGGGCACGCAGGTGGTCAACGTCTGCGCCGGCTGCGACCGGCGGTACCGAACCCTCTACGAGGGCGTCACCACCGTCTCGCTCTGGGAGGTTCTGGCCTGGAGCGACGCCTTCCCGTTCCCCGACTATCATGGACAGACGATGACCGTCCTCGACGCCTGTCCCACCCGAGATCAGGACCGTGTCCACGAGGCGGTGCGGATCCTGCTCGAACGGATGAACGTTCGGGTGGTGGAACCGGCCCGGACCAGAACCCAGGGCGCCTGCTGCGGCGACAGCTTCTACGGGGTCCTCCCGGTCGACCAGGTGAAGGATCAGATGCGCAAGCGGGCGGGCGAGATGCCGGCCGAGGACGTGGTGGTGTATTGCGTCTCCTGCTGCAAGGCGATGCACATCGGCGGGAGGCGGCCGCGGTACCTCGTCGACCTGCTGCTTGGCGAGGAGACGACGCCCGGCACCTTCGAGCCGGACGAATGGCACGCGCAGCTCAGCCGGTTCATCGAGGAGCACTGACTGCGGGGCAGACTATCGCGCAAGGAGGCGACTTCCGGTGGATGTGATCGAGGCGTTGGCGGCGCGTTTTTCGTGTCGTGCCTACACGCCGCAGCGGCTTGACCAGGGCACAGTGGAGAAGATCATGGAGGCGGCGCTCAGGGCGCCGTCGTGGGCGAACACCCAGCCGTGGGAGGTCTTCGTTGCTTCCGGGGAGGCGCTGGACCGTATCCGGCGCGCCTACCTGGCCAAGGCCGGCGAGTGGTCTAGGGGCAACCCCGATTTTCCGGCGCCGGAGAGCTGGCCGCCCGAGATCCAGCAGCGGATGCAGGCCGCCATGGCCGAACGCTTCGCCGCACTCGGCATCGACCGGCTCGACGAAGCGGCCCGGAAGGCCAACGTGGAGCGAGGCGCCCGGTTCTTCGACGCGCCGGCGGTGGTCTGGCTCTGCCTCGACCGGCGGCTGACGCGCTGGTCGCTGTTCGACCTGGGGGCGCTCTCCCAGAGCATCATGCTGGCGGCGCAGCAGTACGGCGTCGCGTCGGTGCCGGCTTTTATGTTCGCCCGCTTCCCGGAGGTGGTCCGGGCCGAACTGGCCATCCCCGACCACCTGGCCATCGCCATCGGCCTGGCCTTGGGGTATCCCGACCGGGAGCACGTCCAGAACAAGTTCCGGAGCAAGCGGCGCCCGGTGAGCGAGGTCGTGCGCTTCAAGGGGTTCTAGACCTCACCGGCGGGTGAGCGTCGCCTACGACCGGGTGCCGGCGAAACGTCCCAGCACCGTCCAGAGGCGGTCTTCCTCCTGGCCGAGGCGCCAGAGGGCGACCCCGCCCAGCCGGTAGCGGGCGGCGAGCGCCAGGCGCAGTTCCACCGCGTAGCTGTTCTCCACCCAGACCTCGTGCTTCACCCCGCCGCGCCAGTAGGTGAAGGTCGGCTCTGAAGATGCGTCGTCCCAGGCCAGCCGCGTCCCGTAGCGGCGGGCCAACCCTTCGGCCTCGGCGGCGGGAACCACCGCGTTCGACCCGTCGCTCCCCCAGTCGTACCCATACCCGGCGAGTCCCAAGACGATCTTCTCCCGGGGCACCTGCGAGACGGCGTAGCGCACCGTCTGCTCCACCCACCCGAGACCCGCGACCGGTCCCGCCGTGCCGGTCTGCCAGTGCTGGTCGTATGCCATGACGACGAGGTAATCGACCCAGGGCGCGAGGGCGCCGTAGTCGTACGCGGCGACCCAGTCGTTGGCTGACGGATCCGCGGATTGGCGGGCCGCCACCGCGGCGGTGACCAGGTAGCCTTCGGGGTGCAGCCGCCCGTAGAGCTGGCGCAGGAAGGCGGTCAGACCTGGGCCGGAAGAGGGCTTCAGCCCTTCGAAGTCGATGTTCACCCCGGCCAGCCCGCTTGCCCGCACCAACTGGTAGAGAGCCTCGACGCCCCGGCGTCGGGCTGCGGGGTCGGTCAGCACCGCGTTGTTCATCCCGGCGTTCGTGACCAGGGCGAGCACCGGCAGCCTGGCCGCCCCGGTCACGCTCAAGAGCGGGCGGCGGTCGTACCCCCGGCGGGTCAGGGAACCGTCGGCCGCGAGAGAGTACCAGAGCGGCACCACCGAGGTCAACTCGCTGCGGTGGGAGGCGAGGGAGCGCTGGGCTGCCAGGTCGGTGGGGCTGAACTGCGCGTAGTACCCCAGCACGACCGGGCGGCGGACGCCCGCGGTCGCCGGCTGGGCCGGACGGGTCTCCACGACCGAAGGGGGGGTCTGGGCCACGGACCGGGCGGGGGGCAGAGGGGCGTTGCTTCCGCCGCTGAGCAGGTAGGCGGCCAGCAGGACAAGCGTTGAGAGCGGCGAGGCGGGAGGAGTCAAAGTCACCCTTCTCTCCTGAGGCTTTCCGGGCCGCGCCAGCGTTGGCAAGGGCGGCCCTCACAGGTAATCCTTTCGCCTTCTGGAGGAGGGGTCTCCTGCCGGGAAAACCGTCCTGAGCTGGGGTTTAGCGCCAATCAGCGCTGCTGTCGGAAGTCTGGTTGTGCCATTGTCTGGCATGTGATATATTACATTTGGGTGAAGATCTTGGCTAGGCAGATTCGCAAGAGTAGTTTGGTCGAGCAGATCCGGGCGGTCCTGCGGGAGGAGATCGTCTCCCTGCGGCTGGCGCCGGGTCAGAAACTCAACGTGATTTCCCTCTCGGAACAGTTCGGGGTCAGCCGCACACCCATCCGCGACGCGCTACAGCTTTTGGTCGAGGAGGGGCTGGTGGTCGTCGCCCCGCGGGTCGGCTGGTACGTCGTGAAGCTCTCCGACGACGATGTCAGGGAGATCTCCGGCATCCGCAAGATGATCGAGCTGTTCGCCTTCGACCAGGCGCGCCTGCCCCTGGCGGCGGTCGAGGAGATGCGCCGCGCCACCCTGGCGCTCAAGGAGGTCCCGCCGGCTGAACGGCGCCGGGCCTTCGAGCGGCTCGACCGCAAGTTCCACCTCGATCTCATCCGGTCGGCCGGCAACAACCGTCTCTTCGAGTTTTCGGCCCGCATCCACGCCTTCGTGGATGTGATGCGCAACCTGAACCGGCGGGTCGACGAGGCGCTCGAGGAGCACCTGGCCATCCTCGAGGCGCTCTATCGCGGGGATCGTGAGGGAGCCCGCCGCGCCCTTGCCGCCCACCTCGATGCGGTGACCGGCGCCATCCTCGCCGCCCGGGCGCCGGGTGGGGAGTCAGCGGGCGAGGCGGCCGCGCTCTCCCGCGAGGCGTGAAGTGACGAAAGGAGCACGGACCGTGACTGACAACATTCGCAAGGAGGACCGGCTGTCGGTGGGCGTCGTCGGCCTCGGCCGCATGGGCCTGCCCGTGGCGGCGCGCCTAGCCCTGGCCGGATGGACGGTGGTGGGGCTCGACCCGGGAGCCGAGTCGCGCCGCCGGGCGCAGGCGCGGGGAGTGGCGGCGGCCGAAAGCCTGCCGGAACTCTGCCGGCGCCTGCCCGCCCCGCGCCTCATCTGGCTGATGGTTCCCGCCGGCGAGGCGGTCGACGCAGTCCTGTTCGGGCGGCCGGGCGGGGAGGGCGAGGCGGACGCGCTGGCCGGGCTGCTCACCCCCGGCGACCTCGTGGTCGACGCGGGGAACTCGTTCTACCGCGACTCCCAGAGGCGGGCGGCGGCGCTGGCGGAGCGGGGGCTGGCGTACCTCGACAGCGGCACCAGCGGGGGCGTCGAAGGGGCGGAGAACGGGCTCTGCCTCATGGTGGGCGGACCGCCCGAGGCCTTCGCGGCGGCGCGACCGGTCCTGGAGGCGCTGGCCCAGCCCGGCGGCTGCGCCTATGTGGGGCCTTCGGGCGCCGGCCACTTCGTCAAGATGGTGCACAACGGCATCGAGTACGGCATGCTGGAGGCGATCGGCGAAGGGTTCGAGCTTTTGGCGCAGGGCCCGTACCCCGACCTCGATCTCGAACGCATCGCGCACCTTTGGAACCGGGGCAGCGTCGTGCGCGGCTGGCTCATGGAGCTCATGGAACGGGCCTTCGCCCGGGACCCGCGCCTCGACGCCCTCAAGGGGGTGGTCGGCGGCGGCGCCACCGGCAGTTGGGCCATCGAGGAGGCGTGGAAGGCTGGGGTGCCCTTCCCGGCCATCGCCATCGCCTACGCCATGCGGCACCGCTCCCGGCAGGAAGACTCCTTCTCCGGAAAAGTCGTCGCCGCCTTGCGGCGCGAGTTTGGCGGGCATGAGACCGTGGGGGCGAAGGAGGTGGAGGAGAAGCCCTGACCCTCGGAGACGTAAGCCCGGGAAAGCGTTCCGAAACCGACATGAGGAGGGAACTCGATGAAGCGGCGTGTCCAGTTGAGTCTCGGCTTGTTGATCCTGGTGGGCCTGTCCCTCGTCCTGACCGCGGCGTTGCCGGTGGCGGCGGCTCCGCAGCCGTACAAGGGCAAGACCCTGCGCGTCGTCCTCGCCAACCACCCCTGGGCCGAAGCCATCAAACCTCTGATTCCGGAGTTCGAGAAAGAGACCGGCATCAACGTCAACGTGGAGCAGTACTTCGAAGACCAGCTCACTCAGAAGCTCTCCGTGGAGCTGGCCTCCGGCACCTCGACCATCGACGTGTTCATGCAGCGCCCGCTGCAGGAGGCGAAGCAGTTCCAGAAGAACGGCTGGTACACCGATCTCAAGCCCTTCATGGATAACCCCAAGTACACCCCGAAGGAATGGGACGCCGACGACTTCTTCCCGGCCGCCCTCCAGGTGGAGACCGTGAAGGGCCGCCTCACCGGCATCCCCATCGTCACCGAGCAGGAGATCATCTACTACCGCAAGGACCTCTTCGAGAAGGACAAGATCAAGGTTCCGACCACCCTCGAGGAGCTTGAGGCGGCCGCCAAGCACTTCAACGATCCCGACAAGGGCTTCTACGGCTTCGTCGCCCGCGGGCAGCGGTCCCCGGCGGTCACCCAGTTCTCCAGCTACCTCTATAGCTTCGGCGGAAAGTTCAACGAAGAGGACGACGCCAAGCTGAACACCCCGGAAGCGATCAAAGCCTTCACCTTCTACGGCAATATGCTGCGCAAGTACGGCCCTCCGGGCGTGCTGAACATGAGCTGGCCGCAGGCGCTGGCCATCTTCGCTCAGGGCAAGGCGGCCATGTACACCGACGCCTCCGTGTTCTACTCCAATATGCTCGACCCGAAGCAGTCGGTCATCGGCGACAAGGTCGGGTTCGCGGTCTTCCCGGCCGGCCCGGCCGGCGCCAAGCCGTACAACGTGACCTCCTGGGGCGTCTCGATGACGGCCGTCTCCAAGAACAAGGAAGCGGCCTGGGAGTTCATCAAGTGGGCCACCAGCAAGGAGATCACCCTCAGGGCGCAGGCCAAGTCGGTGCCGAGCGCCCGCAGCTCCGCCTGGGAGAGCAAGGAAGGCGTGGCCAGCTTCCCGCCGCAGCTCGTCCAGGTGATCGCCAAGTCGGGCAAGATCGGCTTCCCGTTCGACCGGCCGGCCGTGATCCAGGTGGGCGCCGCCCGTGACATCGTGGGCTCCGTCATCGTCGCCGCGATCAACGGCGAGGACGTGAAGGCGGCCGCCAACAAGGCCAACGAAGAGTACCAGGCCCTCCTCGACAAGGAGAAATAGGTTCGGCCCGCCTGAAGGCGGCCAGCACGGTGGGGGCGTCCGGCGCGACGCCGGCGCCCCCGCCGCTCGAAACCCGGGAGGTGGGGGACTGTGACCCGCTGGCTTGAGAAACATCTGCGCTACGTCTTTGCGCTTCCGGCCCTGCTCTTCGTCCTGGCGATGATGGTCTTCCCCATCCTCTACACGCTCCGGCTCTCCTTCACCGACTGGAGCATGGCGTCGGAGACGCCGCCAGCCTGGGTGGGCCTGGGCAACTACCTTTCCCTCTTGACCAAGGACGAACGGTTCTGGGGGGCCGTCCTGCGCACTTTCGAGTTCACGGCGATGGCGGTGGTGGTCGAGACCGCGCTGGGCGTGGCGATCGCCCTGGTCTTGAACCGCGACTTCCCCGGCAAGAACCTGGTCAAGACGATCTTTCTGCTGCCGATGGTGGCCACGCCGGTGGCGATCGGCATGGTCTGGCTGCTCATCTATGAGCCGACCATCGGCTTCGCCAACTACCTCCTCTCCGTTCTTCACCTTAAGCGTCTCCTCTTCATCGCCTCGCCCCAGCAGGCTCTGCCGGCGCTGGCGCTGGTGGACGTCTGGCAGTGGACGCCGATGATCACTCTGATCGCCCTCGCCGGCCTCAGCGGCCTGCCGCGCGACCCGTACGAGGCGGCGCTGGTGGATGGGGCGTCGCCCTGGCAGACCGTCCGCCGCATCACGATCCCACTGCTGATGCCGACCATCGTGGCGGCAGTCACACTCAGGGCCATCGACGCGCTCAAGACGTTCGACATCATCTACACCATGACTCAGGGCGGTCCCGGCTTCACCACCGAGACCCTCAACATCTACGCGTTCCAGCTGGGCTTCCAGTACTTCCGCATGGGGGCGGCCTCTTCGCTCCTGATTATCTTCTTCGCCCTGGTGCTGGGGGTCACGATCATCTTGAACTGGGCCAAGCGCCCGGTCGAGCTCTGAGGCTGCGAGGGGGAACACCATGAAGACAAGTGCCGTTTCCCGGCCGCGCCTGCTTCATAACGTCAACACCCGTCCGGCTTCCCGGCGACGCCTGCTCTTCAGCCTCGGCTACTTCGCCCTGCTCGTCCTGATCGTGGTCCCGTTCATCTTTCCGTTCATCTGGATGGTGCTCGCCTCGCTCAAGACGCAGGCCGAGATTACGGCGATCCCGCCCAAGTGGATCTTCACCCCGACCTATGAGCACTATCAGGAGGTTTTCCAGCAGTACGAACTGGGCAAGTCTATCCTGAACAGCCTCGTCATCTCGGTGGGCGCCACTTTCTGGTCGCTGGTGCTGGGGCTCCCGGCGGCCTACGCCATCGCCCGGTGGCGGCAGCGGGGCTTCGCCCTGGCGATCCTGGTGGCGCGCATCGTGCCGGGCATCACCTTCCTGATCCCGTGGTTCATCCTCTTCTCAAAACTGCGGCTGGTGGACACGTACACCTCGCTCATCTTGAGTCACATGCTGGTGGGGTTGCCGTTCATCATCTGGGTGATGGTGCCCTTCTTCGAGGCGCTGCCCAAGGAGCTGGAGGAGGCCTCGATGGTCGACGGGTCCACCCGCATGGGCGCCTTCTTCCGGGTGCTTCTGCCGCTCACGGGGCCGGGGGTTCTGACCTGCTCCATTCTCTCGTTCGTCTTTTCGTGGAACAACTTCATGTTCGCCGTGGTGCTCACCGGGTCGCGCACGAGGACTTTGCCGATCGCGATCTTCAACTTCCTGTCCTACTCGCAGATCAACTGGGGCGGGCTGATGGCGGCGGCGGTGATCATCACCCTCCCGATCCTGCTCATCGCCCTGGTGGCCCAGCGGTACATCGTGCAGGGCCTCACGGCCGGCGCGGTCAAGGGCTAAAGGGGGTTCCGGCGTGAAGTCGTACGTGGGGGTCGACGTGGGGACGTCGGGCTGCCGGGTGGTCGCCTATGCGGAAGACCGGCGCGTGCTGGCCGAGGCGACGCGGGAGTACCCCGTGCTGACGCCTGCCCCCGGGTGGGCCGAGCAGGACCCGGAGGCGGTGCTGGCAGCGCTGCTCTCGGCCTTGGGCGAGGTGCTGGCCCATCCGGCGCTCGAAGGGGACGCGCCCCGGGCGGTTGGGCTCGCCAACGCGATGCATAGCCTCGTGGCCTTGGATGGAGAGGGTAACCTGCTCAGCAACGCGATCATCTGGGCCGACCTGCGGGCCGCCGAGGACGCGGCGCGTCTCAAGGCCGAGGGGCTGGCTGACGCGTTCTACCGCCGGACCGGGTGCCCGGTGCATCCGATGTACCTTCCGGCCAAGGTGCGGTGGCTCATGGCGCAGGCGCCGTTCGCGCCTGCCGTCCGCCGGGTCGCCACCCTGAAGGACTATCTGATCTGGCGCTTGACCGGGCGCTGGGCGCTGGACCATTCCAGCGCCTCGGCGACGGGGCTCCTGAACCTGGAGACGCTGGCCTGGGACGAGGCCGTCCTCCAGGCGGTGGGCCTGGCGGCGGAGGCGCTGCCCGAGTTGGTCGATCCGCTCGCCAGTCTTTCGGGCTTCACCACCCCGCTGGCCCGGGCCTACGGGCTGCCTCCGGATGTTCCGGTGGTCGCCGGGGCCACCGACGGCACCCTGTCGAACCTTGGCGCCGGGGTGCTGGCGCCGGGCCAGGTGGCGGTGATGATCGGCACCTCCGCTGCGGCCCGGGCCACCGCGCCGCAGCCGTTGCTCGACCCCAAGGCCCGCACCTGGTGCTACTACCTGCTCCCCGGCCTGTGGATACCGGGCGGCGCGATCAACAACGGGGGCAACATCCTGCAGTGGTACCGCGACCGGCTGGGCGCGGCGGAGACGGCCGACGCTCGCGCCCGTGGCCTCGACCCTTACGCCGAACTCTCCGCCCGGGCGGCGGCGGTGCCGCCGGGGAGCCGGGGCCTGGTCTGCCTGCCGTTCCTGGCCGGCGAGCGGAGCCCGGGCTGGAACCCGCAGGCCCGCGGCGTGTTCTTCGGCCTCAGCCTGACCCACGGCCCCGACGAGGTGGTCCGGTCGCTGATGGAGGGGGTGGCGTTCCAGCTCTTCAGCGTCTTCGAGGCGCTTACCGAGTTGACCGGCCCGCCGGCCGAGGTCAGGGCCACGGGCGGGTTCACCCGGTCCCGCACTTGGCTGCAGATCGTGGCCGACGTCTTCGGGGTGCCCCTGGCGCTGCCGGAGGTGGCGGAGGGCTCGGCGTTCGGCGCGGCCGCGCTGGCGCAACTGGCCGTGGGCGACCTCGGGGGCCTCGCCGAGGTGGCGGCGGGCATCCGGATCGGCGGCACCGTCGAACCCCGCGATCCGGTCACCCGCACCTACCGCGAACTGTACGAGCTGTACCTGGACCTCTATCGCAAACTCGGCCCCGACTTCGCCGGCATCGCCGGCTTCCAGGCCGGGGAGCGGGGGAATACGGCGTGAAGCGCATCAGCGGGATGTCGGAATACGCCCGGGCCATCGCGAAGATGCACCTGGTCACCGGCGGTGCGGCGTACGACGACTTGGACCGGCCGATCATCGGCGTGGTGAACTCATGGAACGAGATCGCCCCCGGCCACGTGCCGCTCAAGGAAGTGGCGGGGTGGGTGAAGGAGGGCATCCGGGAGGCGGGCGGGCTGCCCCTGGAGTTCGGCACCATTGCCTTGTGCGATGGGATCGCGCAGGGCCACCGGGGGATGCGCTACGCGCTGCCGAGCCGCGACCTGATCGCCGACAGCATCGAGGCGATGGTCCTGGGCCACGACATCTTCGACGGTCTCGTCTTCCTCACCGCCTGCGACAAGATCACCCCCGGCATGCTGCTGGCAGCCGCCCGCCTGAACCTGCCGGCCATCTTCGTGACGGGCGGGCCGGCCAACACGACCGTCACGGCGGCCAACAAGAAGGAGATCCGCCGCAAGTTCCGGGACGGGGAGCTCACCGAGCGGGAGTTCGTCGCCGGGAGCCTCGACTTCTACTGCGGGCCGGGCATCTGCCCCTACCTGGGTACGGCCAACACCATGCTGATGGCCGTCGAGACGCTCGGCCTCATGCTGCCCTATTCCTCAACGATCCCCTGGGGCACGGCCGAACGAGCGCTGGCCTGCCGCCGGGCCGGCGAGCGGGCGGTGTCGCTGGTGCGGGAAGACCTGCGCCCTTCGGCGCTGCTTACCCGGGACTCGTTCCTGAACGCGGTGCGGCTCATCGCGGCGGTGGGCGGCTCGCTCAACAGCCTCCTCCACCTTCCTGCGGCCGCCGGCGAGGCTGGAACCTCCCTGACCTGGGACGACTTCGACCGGGAGAGCCGCCGGGTCCCGTTTCTGACGCCGGTCACCCCGAATGGCCCGTACAGCGTCCCCGACCTGCACCGGGCGGGCGGCGTGCCGGCCGTCCTCGGGCGGCTCGCCCCGTTCCTCGACCTTTCCGCCCGGAGTGTCGCTGGCGAGACCATAGGCGAGATCGTCGCCCGGGCCGAGGTGCGGGACGCAGCGGTCATCCGCTCCCTGGACCATCCCGTCCAACCTGAGGGAGGCATCGCCATCCTCAAAGGGAATTTGGCCCCGGGCGGCGCGGTCGTCAAGCAGTCGGCGGTGCCCGGGGACCTGCAGGTCTTCGCGGGGCCAGCCCGGGTGTTCGACGCGGAGGAAGAGTGCGTCGCCGCCCTCGAGGCCGGACGGATCCGGGAGGGGGACGTGGTGGTCATCCGCTACGAGGGTCCCCGCGGCGGCCCGGGGATGCGGGAGATGCACCGGGTGACCGAACTGGCCGGGCGCTTTTCCCGGATCGCGATCGTCACCGACGGGCGTTTTTCCGGCGCCTCGGCCGGCCTTTCCGTCGGCTACCTTCAGCCGGAGGCGTACGAGGGCGGGCCGCTGGCCTTCGTGCGGGACGGCGACCAGGTGGTCATCAACCTCCCCCGGCGTGAGCTGCGGGTCCTCGTCTCTGACGAGGAACTCGCCGCGCGCCGGGCGGGGTGGAAACCGCTCGAGAAGGAGGCCAGCCACCTCCTCAGAGCGTACCGGGAGTCGGTGAGATAGACCCGCCGCTGGTGCGGCCCGGCCGGCCTGAAGGCCCCTCCAACCGCCGTCTGGAGCGTCGTCCCATCCTGGGACATATGATGCTCTAGGTTGGGCGCGGGGGGATCGACGATGGCGGATGACGTGGTGCGCATCGCGGAAGACAACTCGCCTTCCGGGGCCGGTTTCTACCTGGCCGACGCCAGGGGCTACTTCCGCCAGCAGGGCCTGACGGTGAAGTTCGTGACCTTCCCCAGTGGAGTAGACATGCTGCCGGCGCTGGTCGCGGGCGAGGTGGACGTGGCGGGCGGGATCACCGACGCCGGGCTCTTCCGCGCCGTCCAGCAGGGACTCGACGTGAAGATCATCGGCGACAAGGGACGGGACATCCCGGGCCGGCCCCACTTTGCCCTCGTGCTCCGGACCGGCCTGGCCCGACGGATCCAGCACTACCGGGACCTCAAGGGCCTCAAGGTCGCGATGGCTTCGACCAGATCCCTGAACGAGGAGATGCTCGACAAGGCGCTGGCGCTTGGGGGCCTGAGCCTGCGGGACGTCGAGGTCGTCGTGATCGACTCGTTCCCGGAGATCCGCGCTGCCCTCGCCCGGCGGCGGGTCGACGCGGCGCTGCAGATCGAACCCTTCCTCACCCTCGGGCGGGAACAGCGGGTGGCGAAGGTCTTCCGCGACCCGGCGGAGTACGCTCCAGGGGAACAGCTCTCGGTCCTGCTGGCGGACGCCCCGTTCGTGACCGAGCGGCGCGCGACGGCCGTGCGGTTCATGGTGGCGTACCGGCAAGGAGTGCGGGACTACAACCGGGAGTTCAGGGGGCGGGCGAACCTCTACAACGTATCCGCCGTGCTGGCACGGTACACGGGAATGGGAGACTTCCGCCTCTGGGCCCGCACGGCCCCCGTCGCGCTCGACCCGAACGCTCTCGTGAGCCCGCGGGGCATCGCCCAGGATCTTGCCTGGCACCGGCGGATGGGGTACGTGTACGGTCCGGTGGACCTCGGTCAGCTCATCGACCTGTCCATCGCCCGGGAAGCAGCGCGAGTCATTTCTGCAGGCGGGAGATGATGACTGGCATCACCAGGGAGGTCACTACGCAGGCGGTGGCGATCTGGGCGGAGGCCGCGGCGACGAGGGGGGAGGCGGCCGGCACGAAAGCGGCGACCGCGGCGGGGGTGAGGACCGCATTGCCGGCGGTGGTGCCCAGGGTGGCGCCCGCGATACCTTGACCGCCGGTGCGCCGGTCGGCCCAGATTCCGACCAGGCAGCCGGTGACCAGGACCAGGCCGGCCAGCACGAAGCCCGAGAAACCCGCGCCGAGGGCGGTGCCCAGGTTGATCCGCGACCCCACGGCGAACATGCTGAGCGGCACGATCCCCCGGACGACCGGGGCGAAGAGATCCTGGGCGCCGGGATCGAAGGTGCCCAGGAGCATGCCGAGGAGCAGGGGAGCCACGGTCACCACGACGGACCGGGCGAGGCTCTCGACCTGGCCCGCTACACCCAGGACGAGCAGCGTGATCAAGGGGCCCGTGCCGATGAGCCGCAGGGCGAGCGCGGCACGTCCTCCGGGCGTTTCCCCTGCACCGGCCGGGCTGACAGAATGTGCTGCGAGCCTGGCACCGCCGCCGCCGCGCCCAGTAAGATGCCCCGGAGGGAGGGTCATGTCCGGGGATCTTGCGGTTCGACTGAACATCGCGGGGAACGATCTGGGCGTTATCTCCGACGTTCTGCTGCTGCTGGCGTCCCAAACGGAAGCGGACAGCGACATCCGGGAGAGTTGCGAGGTTCCGGAATCGGTTCAACTGGACATCCTTTCGAACGCCGTCTTCCTGCTCGGTGACTCGATCGCCGCCTATTCCGCCAACCGGTCGGCGGCCGTCCCGCCGGGCCAGTTCAAACCGGAGCTGGCGTTGCTCGACATCATCGCCGGCTGGCTGGACATGATCGCCTCCACGATCGCCATCCAGTCGGCGGAGGCGGCCTACCTGGAGGGGATGGCGGGGGACGGAGGCTA
>JBLNBQ010000068.1:0-3557 GCA_050260095.1 Chitinophagales bacterium | reverse complement strand
CGTTCCTCGGCCTCGCCCACGGCGCACGCGCGAGCCTCTTCGCGAAGCTGCTTCGCCTTCGTTTCCGCCTGCGCCAGGATCGCCTGGGCGCGCCGCCGCGCGTCAGCGACGATCGCCGCCGCTTCGGCCTCGGCCTCCGCTTCCAGGGTTTTTCTCAGCTCTTCAAGGTTTGCCATGGCGCGCGCCGGCTCACTTGCCGACCGGGATGCCGAAGATGAGCAGGAGGCTGGCCAGGAAGGAGAGCACCGCGTAGGTCTCGACCATCGCCGGAAAAGTCAGAGCCTTACCGACCTCCTCCGGGCGCTTCGCCACGATGTTGACGCTGGCCATCGAGGTCCTGGCCTGGTAGTAAGCGGTGAGCCAGCAGTTGATGGCGACCGGCAAGGAGGCCAGGAAGAACAGCAGGCCGGTGGACCAGGGCAGTTGCACCAACTCGCCGCCCAACACGCCAATCTTGAGCATGATCATGAACGCCGATAGAAAGCCGTAAATCCCCTGCGTACCAGGGAGCGCCTGCAAGAGGAGCGTGGGACCGAACTTGTCGGGATCTTCGGTGACCACGCCGGACGACGCCTGGCCGACCCAGCCAACCCCGGCGCCCGACCCGATACCCGGCAGGATGACCGCCAGCGCAGCCCCTGCGAAAGCCATTATGGTGCCCAATGAGATCTCCATCGCCAAACCTCCCTATCTTTGTTGACCTGGCTCCGCCGCGGATTCGATGAAAACGTAGCGGTGCCCCTCTTCCAGCGGTTTGAACGGCCTGCCCCCCGCCTCGAAGAACTTGGTGAAGAACTCCACGTATTGCAGGCGGCTGGCATGCACGTAAGCGCCGACCGCGCTGATCAGCAGGTTGAAGATGTGCCCCGCCACCAGGATCACAAGAAAGAACAACCAGCCGATCACCGGTACCCCTTTGGCCATCTGAGCGCCGAAGTTGAGGACCATCGCGATGACCGTGCCGGAAAGCCCCAGCGCCAAAAGCCGGGAATAGGAGAGCACATCCGACATGTAGGCGCTGACGCCGTACAGTGAGAGCACGCCCGAGCCCAGGCGAGCCAGGATGTTCTTGTTGGACCGCCCTTGAGTCAGGATGAGGGCGATGGCGCCCGCCAAAGAGACGTACTTCCCGGCCTTCCCCGCCCACCCGAAGGCCGGCCCGGCCGTGCTCAGAAGCAACAGCAGCAACCCGCTCAGGAACAGCAGCCAGAAGCCCTGGTCGTAAAGGGCGTCCAGCGCTGCGCCCTTGCGGATGTTGTCGTAGCCCTTGACGCCCAGCGCCACGAAGATCTGGATGACGCCCAGGATGACGGAGAAGATGAGCATCTTGACGGGGTCTTTCAGCGGATCGAACCAGAGCGGCGGGATGCCGAACAGGTTGCCCAGCCAGGAACCGGTCAGCACCCCGGCGATGAAGGTCGAAATGCCGCACAAGGACAACAGGTACAACAGCTGACGCCCCAGGCCCACTGCCTTGGCCCGCTTCACCAGCCAGAGACCGGCCAGCCCCAAGGCGATGCCGTATCCGGCGTCCCCGAGCATCAGCCCGAAGAAGACGAAGAAGAACGGAGCCAGATAAGGGCTGGGATCGAGCGCCCCGGCGGCGGGCAGCCCCGCCACCCTGGTGATGACCTCGAAAGGCCGCACGATTGCCGGGTTCTCCAAGTCTACGGGGTATGTCTCCCCGGGGGCCGGCGTCTCCGCCTCCAGCACGACCGGCAACTTCCGGTCGGCCACGGCCCGTTCGAGCCTGGGAAGGTCGCGCGCCCGGGCCCATCCCCTCAGCACGAACAGGCGCTCCGTGTACCCCAGGCGGTACTTCGCCTCGGTCCGGGAGAGTTCGTTGCGCAGGTGGTCGAACCGGGCGTAGAGAGTCACCCGTTCCGCCTCGAGCTGCTTCACCTCGTCGATGATCCGCTGGCGCTCCGGTGCGACTTCGCCGAGTTCACGCTCGACGTGGGCCAACTCCTCGGCGACCGTCCCGGTGAAGGACGGCAACGCGATGGCGCTCCACTCGTGCCTCCGGGCGACCCCGAGAACCTGCTCCTCGTCGGCCCTGGGATAGCAGAGGAACGAGAAGATGACGTCCCGGTTCCGCCCGACCTCCTGGAAAGCGACGGCCGGGGTGACCGCCGCAAGATCCTCTTCGAGGCTTCCGCTGCCCCTGGTCGCGAACTCGCCCAGCGCCACCCGGAACAGGCGTGTATCATGGATGTCTTCCCTCGGCACATCCAGGTCCCGCCACGGAGCGAGCAGCGCCTGGCGCTCCTTCAGGGCAGCCTCCCTGGCTTGAAGGCCGTTCAGCCGCGTGTCCAGTTCCCGGGCCCGGGCCACCAGCCGGTCGACTTCTGCCTCGGCCGTCGCTCTTTCCTCATACTCGCGGGGGGAGAGAGGAGTGCGGATTCCGGCGAAGGTCTCCACGACGCCCTTCTTGGGACGGAAGAACCGGTCGAGCAGGTCGAGCGCGAACTGCACCTGCGCGCGCTCCTCCTCCAACCGGCCGTCCGCCGGCTCGCGTTGGAGCGCCGGGGTCGCCTCGCGCCCGGCAGGGAAGCACGCCTCATACTCCTCGGGCTTGAGGGCGTCGCGGACATCGTCGACCTGCACCGCCCCCAGGCGCTGGATCTCTTCTAGGACCGCCTCGCGCGCCGATTGGTGACCGACGATGGTCACCCGCCTCATCTCAACGACGGCCATCGGTCCCCACGATCCTCTCCACTACCAGCTTGACGGCGTCGGCCAGTCGAACCTCGGCCCGCTCCGCCAGGACGGCGACTTCGGCGGCGTACTCCTCCCGGGCCGCCGCCAGGCGATCACGCCGGGCCTGTTCGGCTTCGGCCAAGATGCGCCTGGCCTCCGCCTGACCATCGGCCTTGGCCACCTCCAGGAGCCGGGCCGCCTCCGCCTGGGCCTCTCCCACCACCCGGGTCGCTTCCCGCCGGGCCTCTTCCACCCGGGCCAGCGCAGCTTCCTCCGCCTGGCGAATGGTCTGCAGGATTTCGAGGGCCATCTGGCCATCCCTCCTAGCCTGAAGCGGTCTCCAGCGCAGATTCAAGCGGCGAGTCTGGCGCGCCGGTATACCCTACTCCAAGGAAAAAAGTGTAGAACCACAATCTCCGTTCCTGTCCAAAGGTGGAATTTTGTGACTATTGGCCCCTCTCGCACGGCGTTTACTTCGGAAAAGGCAAGGAAATCTCCTCCAGTCTGGAAAGGCGAAAAAGGAAAACCCGCCCGGAACCGGGCGGGTCTCTTTGATAAGTGGTGGTCGCACCTGGATTCGAACCAGGGACCTCATCGATGTGAACGATGCGCTCTAACCAGCTGAGCCATGCGACCCCTAAAGCCATACATATTTTATCATCCGCCGTTCGCAGCGTCAACCGGCAAGGTTTGCCACGTCCGCCCGGAGAGAAATCTGGTACCCCCAGCGGGATTCGAACCCGCGATCTTTGCCTTGAAAGGGCAATGTCCTAGGCCACTAGACGATGGGGGCACATGCAAACGTCGTGGTGAGCCATCCGAGATTCGAACTCGGGACACCCGGATTAAAAGTCCGG
>JBLNBQ010000067.1:0-6448 GCA_050260095.1 Chitinophagales bacterium | reverse complement strand
AGGATCAGAAAGAGCAGAGGCATCAGCCGCTTGGCGGCGCCTTCGATGCCCTGCCGCACACCCGCCGCCACGATGCCGCCGGTGACCGCCACCACCGCCACCTGCCACAGGAGCGGTTCGGTGGGATGGGCGGCCAGCGCCGCGAAGGCCGCCTTGGTCGCTTCCGGCGAGGTTGAGGAGAGCGCGCCCGAGAGCGCTCGGAAGACATAGGCGAACACCCAGCCCGCGACGGTGGTGTAGAAAGCGAGGACGAGGTAGCCGGCCACCACTCCGGCAAGCCCCACCAGATACCAAAGCGTCCCGGGGGCGAGCCGTGCGAACGCGTCCACCGCATTGGCCCGGCTCCGGCGCCCGATCGTCAGCTCGGCGAGCAGGACCGGAAGGCCCGCGACCAGCACCGAAAGCAGGTAGACCAGGATGAAGGCGGCGCCGCCGAACGTGCCGGCCAGGTAAGGGAACTTCCAGATGTTGCCCAGCCCCACCGCCGAACCCAGGGTGGCGGCGAAGGCGCCGAGCCCTGTGCCGAACCCTTCCCGCTGGCCTTTCACCCACTCTGCACCTCCCCGGTGCTGGAGTTTAGCCTAACACAAAAGCGGCAGGATCCAGCCGCCCTGCCGCCTCGCTGCAAAAAATCGATTGGGTCGTCGCTCACCGGGCCGCCTCGCCCGTCGCCCCTTCCCGGTGGACCATCTCTTTGATCTTCATCAGCCGGGTAAGGTTGCCCCGTTCCGCCTCATCGAGCTTCATCGTGATGTATTTGACCGTCTCCTCGAGCTGCGGGATGAGCACGTATTCGAGGGCGTTCACCCGCCGGCGGGTCTTTTCCACCTCGCCGGCCAGGAGTTCGGCCGCCTTCTCGATCTCCGCCAGCCGGAGCAGGTCGGGCAGCGTCTCGGTGAGCGTCTTGATGGCCGCGTCCAGGTCGGCCGGGGTATGCGCCGGGCCGTAAGGGTACAGGTCGGCCTCGCCGCCCGCCCCGGCCCAGGTGAAGTCGAACTTGGCCACGTCGACCCCCATGATGTTCCCCCGGCGGACCGCCAAATCGAGCCGCTGCTTGGGAAAGGCCAGCGCCTCCTCGATCACCGCCGGCGACGCGGTCGCCGTCGCCATGAGCAGGAAGGTCGTGGCCTTCCCGAGCCGCTCCTCGACCTTTTGGCGCAGCTCTTTGTTGCGGCGCACCAGGTCGAGGAACTGCCGCATCAGCTCGTCCCGCTTATCCTTGAGCAGCTTATGCCCGCGGCGGGCCGTCTTGAGGCGCTCCTTCAGCCGCAGGAGCTGCATCCGGGTCGGGTTCACGCGCACTTCCATACGTTCACCTCCGCAGCCGGCCGCACCGGTCCGCTACCACCGGCTCACAGGCCGCCCTCAGCCGCGTCCTGGGCGCCCGTCTCGACCTCCGCCGGATAGAACCGGGCCAGGAACTCGTCGCGGATGCGCTTCAACTCGCCGCGCGGCAGCGTCCGGAGCAGGCTCCAGCCCAGGTCGAGGGTCTCTTCGATCGACCGGTTTTCGTTCGCTCCCTGTTTGACGTAACGGCTCTCGAAGGCGTCGGCGAAGCGGGCGAAGACCTTGTCGGCCTCGCTCAAAGCGGCCTCGCCGAGGATGACCGCCAGCTCCTTCGCCTCCTTGCCCCGGGCGTAGGCCGCGTAGAGCTGGTTCATCGTGTCGGCGTGGTCCTCCCGGGTCTTGCCCTTGCCGATGCCCTTGTCTTTGAGCCGCGACAGGGAGGGCAGCACGTCGACGGGCGGGTAGATGCCTTTGCGGTGCAGTTCCCGGCTGAGGATGATCTGGCCCTCGGTGATGTACCCGGTGAGGTCGGGGATCGGGTGGGTCTTGTCGTCTTCGGGCATGGTCAGGATCGGGATCTGGGTGATCGACCCCTTCCGCCCCTTGATCCGGCCGGCCCGTTCGTAGATGGTGGCCAGGTCGGTGTAAAGGTAGCCCGGATAGCCGCGCCGGCCCGGAACCTCCTTGCGGGCGGCGGAAACCTCCCGCAGCGCCTCGCAATAGTTGGTCATGTCGGTCAGGATGACCACCACGTGCATCTCCAGGTCGTACGCCAGGTACTCGGCGCAGGTCAGCGCCATGCGCGGCGTGGCGATCCGCTCGATGGCCGGGTCGTTGGCCAGGTTGATGAAGAGGACCGAGCGTTCGAGGGCGCCGGCCGCCCGGAAGTCTTCGATGAAGAAGTTGGCCTCTTCAAAGGTGATGCCCATCGCGCCGAAGACCACGGCGAACTTCTCTTCCGCGCCCAGCACGCGGGCCTGGCGGGCGATCTGCGCCGCCACCTGCGAGTGCGGCAGGCCGGACGCCGAGAAGATGGGGAGCTTCTGCCCGCGGACCAGCGTGTTGAGCCCGTCGATGGTCGAGATGCCGGTCTGGATGAACTCGTTCGGGTAGTCGCGGGCGTAGGGGTTGATCGGCAGCCCGTTGATGTCGAGCCGCTTCTCGGCCACCAGGCGGGGTGTATTGCCGCGGGGGCGCCCCAGGCCATCGTAGACGCCGCCCAGGATGTCGGGGGCCACCGCCAGCTCGATACCGCGCCCCAGGAACCGTACCTTCGCCTCGGCCAGGTTGAGGCCGGCCGAGCCTTCGAAAAGCTGCACCAGGGCGTTGCTGCCCGAAACCTCCAGCACGCGGCCGCGCCGGTTATCCCCAGTGCGGGCCTCGATCTCCACCAACTCGCCGTACTTGGCGCCCTCGACGCCCTCCACCAGCATCAGCGGGCCGGCGACCTCCCGGACGGTCCGGTATTCCTTAAGCAACCGCGTCGCCCCCTTCCCCGACCTTGGCCACCTCGGCCTGAATCTGCGCCTTCATCCGGGCGAAGGCCTCGGCGTCACCCTCCGGCAGGTACCTGGCCCGGGCGATCTCCTCCCGCACCGGCAGCCGCAACAGCGGTTCCAGCGGCGCGCCGCCCCCGAGCGCCTCGCGGCACTCGCGGTACCAGGTCAGGATGGTGTCGAGCAGGCGGATCTGTTTCTCCAGGGAAGTGTAGGTATCCGCCTCGTGGAAGGCGTTCTGGTGGAGGAAGTCCTCCCGGATGCTCTTGGCGGCTTCCAGCGTCAACCGGTCCGCGGGCGACAGCGCGTCGACGCCGACCAGCCGCACGATCTCTTCGAGCGAGGCCTCCTCCTGGAGCAGGGCCATCGCTTCCTGGCGCAGGCCCACCGCCTCCTCGCCGTAGTTCTCGCGCAGGTAGGCGTCGATGCGGTCGACGTAGAGGGAGTAGCTGATCAGCCAGTTGATGGCCGGGAAGTGGCGCCGGTAGGCCAGGTTGGCATCGAGGCCCCAGAAGACCTTGACCACCCGCAGCGTATTCTGGGTGACCGGCTCGGAGAGGTCGCCGCCCGGCGGGGAGACCGCGCCGACGACCGTGAGGGCCCCCACCCGTCCGTCGCCGCCCAGCACCTTCGCCTTGCCCGACCGCTCGTAGAACTCCGCGATCCGGGAACCCAGGTAAGCAGGGTAGCCCTCTTCGCCCGGCATCTCTTCCAGCCGTCCGGACATCTCACGCATGGCCTCAGCCCAACGGGAGGTCGAGTCGGCCATCAAGGCGACGGAGTAGCCCATGTCGCGGAAATACTCGGCGATGGTGATGCCGGTGTAGACAGAGGCCTCGCGGGCGGCGACCGGCATGTCGGAGGTGTTGGCGATGAGCACGGTCCGCTTCATGAGGGGCTCACCCGACTTCGGGTCCTTCAGCTCGGGGAACTCCATGAGGACGTCGGTCATCTCGTTGCCCCGCTCGCCGCAGCCCACGTAGACGATGATGTCGGCGTCGGCCCACTTGGCGAGCTGGTGCTGGACGACCGTCTTCCCTGAACCGAAGGGACCCGGCACGCAGGCCGTCCCGCCTTTGGCCACCGGGAAGAACGTATCGATGATCCGCTGTCCGGTGAGAAGCGGCTCGGTGGGCGCCAGTTTCTCGGTGACCGGACGCCCGCGGCGCACCGGCCAGCGCTGCAGCATCGTAAGCTCCACCCGGGTGCCGTCGGCCTTCTCCAGTTCCGCCACCGGCTCGACCACCGTAAACTCCCCGCCCTTGATGTCGACGATCCGGCCGGCGAGTCCGGGCGGCACCAGAACCCGGTGCGCGACGATCTTCGTCTCCTGCACCGTTCCGAGAATGTCGCCGCCCTGCACCTGATCGCCCGCCTTCACCTGGGGCACGAAGGTCCAGCGCTTCTCCCGGCTGAGCGGCGCTGCCTCGACGCCCCGCTTGATGCGGTCGCCGTGCTCGCCCCAGAGCACCGAAAGCGGGCGCTGGATGCCGTCGTAGATGGACTCGATGAGTCCGGGTCCGAGTTCGACCGAGAGCGGCTCGCCCGTGGTGGTGACCGGTTCGCCCGGTCCCAGGCCGGCCGTCTCCTCGTACACCTGGATGCTGGCCTTATCGCCCCTGACCTCGATGATCTCGCCAATCAAACCCGCCTCGCTGACCCGGCACACGTCGTACATCCGCGCCTCCGGCAGGCTCTCGGCGACCACCAGCGGTCCAGAGACCTTGACGATCCTCCCGCCCACGCTCATCCCTCTTTCCCAAACAAGATGTCGGCTCCGACCGCCTTTTCCACCGCCCGCCTCATCTTGGCCATCCCGAGTCCGAGACTGCCCCGGCTGCCCGGGATGAGGACGATGGCCGGCAAAGGCCGGTCGGCGTACTCGCCGATCGTGTCCATGATGCCGGCGGCCGTCGCCTCCACAACGTAGATCACCGCGTAAGCTTGCTTCGCCAGCCGGCGCAGGGCCGCCCGGGCCTCTTCGGGAGTGTCGGCCACGACCGCGTCGAAGCCGAGCACCTTAAAGCCCAGTACGGAAGCCTTGTCACCGAGGATGGCGATCTTAGCCGTTGACATGGGGCATACGCTCCCTCAGGAGCGCCGGGCTCACCCCGGCGCTCTTGCCGACCAGAATCAAGCGGATCGTCTTGACCTCGCGCTCCTTCGCCATCAGATAAGCCCAGACCGGGGCGAAGCTGAACGTGCTCTGCCCGTCGCCCTTCAGGTAGGCCTGGAGAAAACCCTCCATCAGGCCTTCATAGCCGCTGAGCAGCCCCTCGGTCCGGTAAAGCCGGAGCCCCTCGGCGACCACGGTCGCGTAGGGCGACCCCGCGGTCAGCCCCTCCACGGCCTCCAGCCGCGCCTCTTCCCCGGAGCCTCTTCCGAAGGCCTCGACCAACTCGGCGGGGTCCAGCACCCCTCCTGGGAGGAGCGCCCGCCGCAGACCGTCGACCGGGCGATCCGCCACGGCGAAGCGGATATAAGTGCGGAGATTGGTCAGATCGGCGAAGCGGTCGACGTACCCCCGCAGGAATTCCCCGCCCGGCACCCGGGCCAGTTCCAGCAGGTACTCCTGGTAGCACCGGTCCACCGCCTGGTCGATCTCTTCCGGCGCGCCCGTGGCCCGGAAGGCCGCCAACGCGGTCGCCGCGGCCTCCGCCAGGTAGCGCGTCGTCTCCGACCCGCCGCTCCGTTCCCCGACCTGTCCGCCCACCCTCACCCGCGGCGGACTGGTGGGAACCTGCGGCAGAGGAATCACCACCCGATGGGCTCGCTCGTCGCGCCCTCCGAGCGCCGCGTTCACCAAACTCTGGAGTTCTTCGCGTTCGACCCCGGCCGCGCCGGAGAACACCGAAGCGTCGACGGGTTCGCCCCGCAGCGCCTCTTTGAGCAGTGCCTTGAGGTTGTGGAAGGTGTGCCGGTCGCGCCAGGCGGCGAGCAGGCGCGGCTCCGGCGAAAAGGAGGACACGAACGCATAGACCCGCTCGAGTTCGGACTCGAGGGCCTGCTCCCAGTCGCCTCCCCCTTTCAGGGCGGCGAGCGCCGGCCCGTATTCGGTCTCCGCCAGAATCTTCAGCGCTTCGCCCACGCTCTCCGCCGAAAGCAACCGGTCGAACCTCGCCGCGTCCAAGAGCCGGCTTTCGAGCATCCAGACCCGGGCCACGGCATGGGCGAACCGCATGTCCCAGCGCCCTGGGGAGCCTTTCCCCTTCACCGCACTCTTCACCGCCCGTACCTCCGTCATGCGAAGAGGAGCCGCGCCACGTCCGGCTCGAGTTCCTCCGCCGCAAGCTCGAGCAGCCGTTCCAGGGAGCAATCGATCTCGAAGGCCGCGCCCCTGAGCCTGACCCCGCCAGAGAGGTCGGCGGCCTCCGGCGCAAGCACCAGCCGGGCGTCGATCCCCCGCGCCGACAGTTCTCTCGTAGCCTCTTCGACCAGGCGAGCGCCGAAACGGCTCCGGTCATGGCCGCTCAGCACGACCTCGGCTTCCCCTCGCGGCGCCGCGCCCACCACCAGGTTCACGAGGAAGGTCAGGTACTGGTCGTCGGGCAAAGCGGCCACGGCGTCCTTCGCGGCGGCGGTTACCCGCCCGAGCAGCCGCGCCTTCGCTTCCAGCAGCGCCTGGCGGCGGAGCAGGCGTTCCTCCGCCTCGGTCTGGCGGCGCC